>VYBO01000105.1 GCA_009844405.1 Acidimicrobiaceae bacterium | reverse complement strand
ACGAGTGCTACCACTGCCCCAACGTCCACAAGTGGTTCACGTCGGGGGTGGTGGCTCCCGGCAGCTACCGGATCGCCTCAGGCGGCTCGGTGATCCACCACGCCGCCGAACGCCCCGGCCAGCCGCCCGCCTGGACAGGCCCCGACACCGACGGCAACGGCGCCCGCACCGGCGACGGCGACCGGGCCGGAGACGGGGATGTCGCGGCAACTCCGGCTGGCAACGGCGGTGGGGCCGGAGACGGTTATGAGGCGTACTTCGTGTGGCCGGCGTCGGCCATCCAGTGCTATCCCGGCCAGGTCATCAACACCTTCCGCTGGGTGCCGCTGGCGGTGGACCGCACGATGCTGATCCGCGAGTGGTGGTTCGACACGGCCGATCTGACCGAGGCGCAGTCGCGGCTCGTCTCCGACGACTGGGAGAACACCGTCGCCGAGGACTTCGGGATCGTGGAGTCGGTGCAGCGCGGCGTCGCCAGTCGCGGCTACACGCCCGGGCCGTTGATCGAGGACCCCGGCGGCGTGTGCGGGGTGCACAGCGAGAACTCGGTCAGCCACCTCCAGGATCTGCTGCTGGCGTCGCTGGGCGACGAGGCGTGATGCCGGTCGGGCCCGGTCCCGCCCGTGTCCCGGGCCTGCTGCTGGCGGGCACCGGCGAAGCCGGGTGACCTCATCGCAGGGTCGGGGCGACACGGCGTCGCCTCCGCCCGGCTCGGGTTCGCTGTCGGGGCAGTTGGCCGAGTTTCTGAGCGGACTGCGCGGCGGTGTAGCCCCCACTCATCTGGCTGCGGCCGGCAACTGTGTGATCGACACTCTCGGCGCGATCGCCTACGGGTCCGCGCAGCCGTGGTCGATGGCCGCAGCCCGCCACGCTCTTGCCACCGGCGGCGGTGGAGCCTGCACCGTCGTGGGCTCGGCCGATCCAGCATCTCCGGCCATGGCCGCCTTCGCCAACGGCACGGCGGCCCACGCCTTCGAACTCGACGATGTGCACGAGGAGGCCGTCAACCATCCGGGCGCGGTGGTGGTTCCCGCCGCACTGGCAGTGTCCGAGGACACTGATGCCTCCGGGCTCGCCTTCCTGGAGGCCGTGGTGGTCGGGTACGAGGCCATGGCCCGGGCCGGCTTGGCAGTCGGGCCGGTCTCGCACATGCTGGCCGGGTTCCATCCCACCTCCATGTCGGGAGTGTTCGGCGCGGCGGCGGCCGCCGCCCACCTGCGCGGTCTCGATGCCGACCGGCTCAACCATGCCTTCGGCATCGCGGCCTCGCTGGCCTCGGGGACCATGGAGTTCGCGGCCTCGGGCGGGATGGCCAAGCGGATCCACGCCGGCCGAGCCGCCGAGGGCGGGATCATGGCCGCCTCACTGGCCGCCGACGGGTTCGAGGGGGCCCGTGACGGCCTGGCCGGACGGCACGGGTTCTGCCGCATCTTCACCGACGATCCCCAGCCGGAGCTGCTGGTGGAGGGGCTCGGCGAGCGTTGGATGATCGACGAGATCACCGTCAAGCCGTATGCGTCTTGCAGCGATGTGCATCCCATGGTCCAGGCCACGTTCGAACTCGTCGCCGAGCACGGCATCCGCGCCGAGGAGATCGATCGGATCGCCGTCCACACAACCACCAAGGCGTGCGAACTCAACGACATGGACGGGACCACCTCGGTCATGGCTGCCCAGTACTCCGCGCCGTTCAACGTGGCCGCCGCCGTGCTTGCCGATCCGTCCGATCCCGCCACCTTCAGCGCCGACCGCATCGCCGACCCTGCGCTGGCGACGCTGCAGGCCATAGTCACGCTCGTCCCCGATCTCACCTTCGACGCCACCTACGCCTGGAAGCAGGGGGCTCGGGTGGAGATCACCACGACCGGCGGCCGGACGCTGGAGCGGGCCGTCCACGGCCAGCGAGGATCGATGCACGACCCGCTGGGCGACGCCGAGATCGAGCGCAAGTTCCACACGCTGGCCGAGGGCCGCCTCGACCCGGGCATCCCGGACGCCGTCCGCTCGCTGCCGGATCGCCCCGTGAGCGCCTTGACCCGCCTGCTGCATTCCGGCTGGCGGTCCAGCTAGGAGGGGAATTGGCAGCGTTTTGCCCGCTATGGGTGCATTCTGCTGCCAGTTCGCGGTCGGCGGGCTGGAGCCGAAGGAATTGGCAGCGTTTTGCCCGCTATGGGTGCATTCTGCTGCCAGTTCGCGGTCGGCGGGTCGGTGCCAGTTGAATTGGCGGCGATGGGCTCCCGTTTGTGCGTTCTGGGCTGCCAATTCGCGGCTGGCCGGCCGGGCCGGGCCGCCCGTCTATCCGCGGGGCCTCTAAGGGCAGGCTGAGACGGTGGACGACGCACGGGGCGAAATCCGGGTACTCCTGCTGGACTACGGGGGAGTATGCACCCCGAGCACCCGTGAGTTCGTTGCCGCGCAGGGGCGCGCCCCGGTGGTCACGGCGCAGGACACCACGCGCCCGGAGTGCCGCTCGGTCGTCGCCCAGGCACGGGCGGCCGGGATCTGCGTCGCGATCCTCAGCAACGAGATCGACCGGTCGTGGGCAGCGTCCGTTCCGCTCCTGGCGGAGGTCGACCACGTCATCGCGTGCTCGGACAACGGCCTGCTGAAACCGGACCGCCGTGCCTACCAGCGAGCGCTCATGGTGACGGGCAGCTCAGCCGATCAGGTCCTGTTCGTGGATGATGGGCCCGAGAACGTGGCCGGGGCCCGCGCCGCCGGCATCGAGGCGCTGCTCTTCGATGTCGATCGCGCCGCGGCCTGCTGGGCCGAGATCGCGGACCGAGTCATAGGCCCCTGAGGGCGAGCGGCCGGCTCGTCAGCTGCCGCCGTGCGCGACCAGTCGAACCTCGCCCAGCTTGGGGGAGCGGGCGGTGTACAGGCCGCCGGCTGCGACGTCGAAAGGAGCGGTCAACCCGCCTGTGAACACCCACTGGCCGCCTTCGATGCGCTCCCCCTCGTCGGCGAGCGACCGGGCGAGCCATGCCACCGCTTCCGCCGGTGAACCCATGGCGGCGCTCCCGGCCCCGTCTCGCGTGGTGGTCCCGTCGGAGAATTCGACAGTGGCGTCGGCAAGGTCCTGCTCGTCGGCGAGACCTTCGACGGTCGGGCTGCCGACGACGACTCCGCTCGACGACGAGTTGTCTGCGGTGTTGTCGAGCCAGGTGATGTCATACGACGCCCACCGCGGATGCACCACCTCGATGCCCAGCGCCCAGCCGGCGGCCAGCGAGAGGACGTCGCCGGCGGTCACTGAAGGGCCCTCGATCGGCGCCGCCGCGACGAAGACGATCTCGGGCTCGGCCTTCGGGTGGCGGACTCGACCGAGGTCGAGCCGTCCGTCGAGCACCTGAGACCGCCAGAGGGTTCCCCAGTTCGGACGGGCGATGTTCAGCGCCTCACGCATCGCCTTCGACGTCCACCCGAGCTTGTACCCGATCAGCGCGTCGCCGTCATCGAGGCGCAAGGCGTCTCGCCGGCGCGCGATCGCTCGGGCGTCGGCCCACGTCAGGCCGCCGATCCTCTCCGACGGAAGCTCGCACCAGCCGCGGTCGAGTTCGGCCCGGCGCAGTTCGCGGGCGATCGCGTCCACCGTGGCGTGATCGATCATGGCTCCAGTCCAAGCGTGACGGCGACGTCGCGCCAGGCCTGCTCGGCGTTGGCGATATCGAACCAGGTGCCGTCGAGCCCAGCGTTGCGCGCACCCTCGACGTTGAGAGGCTGGTCGTCGACGAACAGCACTCGTTCGGGCGGGGCCGAGACGGTCTCGATCGCCCTCTCGTAGGCCCGCGGGTCAGGTTTGAACACGTTCGTCTCGGAGCAGTCGATGATGTGGTCGATGTCCTGGAGGAACTCGACGCCGCGCTCCCACTCAGGACCGTGAAAGGCGCGCAGGTCGTTCGACAGGACCGAGACGCCCAGGCCCGCGGCCCGGGCTCGGCCCGCAACGGCTGCTGCGCCGGGACGGATGAGCTCGGAACGCGGCGGGTCGAACATCAGCCGCATGTAGGCCGTCAGGGACAGTTCGACGCCGGCCAAGTGCCCGAGCTCGGCGGCACGGTTGGTCCAGTAGTCACGCTCCGTCAGGCCGTTCCCGGCGATCATGGCCCGCCAGGCAGGGTCGGTGGAGGGGTCGAGGGGCCCCAGCCAGGTCAGGGTTCCCGGCGGGAGTCCGAGCCGGTTCTCGGTGACATGGTGCAACTCCACGGGGTTGAGGAGGCACACGCCGCCGAAGTCGAGCAGCAGGACGTCGTAACTTCGGTAGGTCATTGGTTCGTCGTGTTCACCCGCGATCGTGCTCCTGGCGTCCCGGACGCGACAGGCCGGTCCCTCATCAACGCTATTGTCCATCGGCGCATTGCCGGTACACATCATCCCGCAATGCGGGAAATCTCGTCAGGCAGTCACCATGAACCCGAGCCGGCGAGAGGCCGCGAGGGCCATGTGCGTCACCGCCTGCGCGATCGAGTCTTGGCGCTCGTCCAGCCGCTCGGCCGGACCCGCGACACTGATCGCGGCGATGGCCGTCCTTCTCTGGTCCCGGATCGGCGCGGCGATGGAGACCACCCCCACCGCCGACTCGTGCCGGTTCGTGGCGAAACCCCTCCGACGTATGCGCCTCAGCTCGGCCCCGAGCGCATTGTGATCGATGATCGTGTGCTCGGTGCGTTGTGGCAGGTCCCACCCTCTGAGCAGCCTCTCCAGGCGTGATGTCGGTGTGTAGGCCAGTAACGCCTTGCCCGTCGAAGTGCAGTGGGCGTCGGCGCGGCGGCCGAACTCACTGAAGAACCGGAGGCTGTGAGGGCTGTCCAGACGCTCGACGTACACCACGTGGCGACCGTCGAGCACGCCGACTTGAACGGTCTCGCGGGTCGCGTTCCGCAGGTCGGTCATCGGGAGAAGCACGGCCTCCTGCAGCGTCCGTTGCGACGGCACCGCGGCCGCGAGGTCGAAGAGCGCAAGCCCGAGCTTGTAGCGCCCCGTCTCCGGGTCCTGCTCGAGCAGCTTCTCGTCGGCGAGCGTGCTGAGTATGCGATGCACTGACGACGTGGACCTGCCGAGATGCGTCGCGAGATCGGAGACACCCCAGTCCGGCCGGGCCGCAGTGAATGTCTTGAGCACCGTGGCGGCGCTGGCCACGGAGGTCAGGCGGTTGCGAGGCACTACCCGAGCCTAGCAGTATCCCGCAATGCGGGATACTGCTATCCGATATGCAACGGCCGCCACTAGCGTCGCCAGCGTGGGGGTCTTGCGCCTCAGCCATGTCGACATCACGGCACCGGATCTAGAGCTGGCCACCGCGTACTACACCGAGGTGCTGGGCCTCGACGTCAGCGGGCGAGCCCGCGACGAGACCGGCGAGCGGGTCTTCCTCAAGGGCTGGGACGAGCGGGACCATCACTGCGTGGCGATCCGCCATGACACGCGGGTGGGAATCGATCGCTTCGCCTTCAAGGTCGACCATCCCGGCGACCTCGACGCATTCGAGACCCGCATCGAGCGAGCCGGGTCACCGGTCCGGCGCGTCGGCGCCGGCGAGGAGGTCGGGCAGGGCGAGTCGATCCGGTTCGAAGTCCCCTCCGGCCATGAGATGGAGCTGGTCCACGACGTCGAGAAGGTCGGCTCACGCCTGCCGCTGCTGAACCCGCCGCCGATCGTGGCCGACCTGCGGGGGATCAGCCCGCCGCGTATCGACCATCTGCTGGTGCACGCCGAGGAGGTGGCCGAGGCCGCCCGCTTCTTCGAGGACGTGCTCGACTTCCGGCTCACCGAGCAACTCCTCGACGGCGGCGGGCATCAGACGATCGCCTTCCTGGAGCGCTCGGCGAAACCCCACGACATCGCGTTCGTCAGCGGACCAAACGGTGCGCTCCACCACTTCGCGTTCTGGCTCGACGACTGGGACCATGTGCGCCGGGCCGCCGACCTGCTGGCCTACCACGGCGTCACGATCGACGTCGGCCCCACCCGCCACGGTCTCACCCGCGGGAGCACGATCTACTTCTTCGATCCGATGGGCACCCGCAACGAGGTGTTCTCCGGCGGCTACCGGCCCGATCCGGACTTCCCGACGATCACCTGGACCGACGACCGGGCCGGGCGTGCGGTCTTCTACTACGAGGGCGTGCTCAACGAGCGCTTCGCAACGGTGCACACATGACATCTCCGGGGATCCTGCGGCTCTCGCACGCCACGGTGCGTGTCCCCGATCTCGAACTGGCGCTGGCGTACTACGCAGAGGTCGTCGGGCTGGTCGTCACCGACCAGGGGGCCGAGCGGGCGTACCTGAAGGGCTGGGACGAGCATCAGCACCATTCGCTCATCCTCCGCAAGGCGCCGACCTACGGGCTCGACAACCTGGCCTTCAAGGTCGTTGTGAGGTCCGAGCTCGACCGTCTGGCCGAACGGGTTGCCGCCGCCGGGCTCGCGGTGGAGTGGTTCGAGCCTGGCGAGCTGGCCGAAGGATCGGGCACGGCGGTGCGATTCCTCGCGCCGAGCGGGCACATCGTCGACCTCGAGTACGGGATGGCGCAGGTCGGCAACGGCCTCCCGCTGATCAACCCGCCGCCGGCCCCGGACCACCTCGTCGGCATCCACCCGCCCCGCATCGACCACATCTTCCTTCTCTGCGAGGACGTCGACGCCGCCACCCGCTTCTTCCAGGACGTCCTGGAGTTCCGCTTGACCGAGCAGATCCTCGCCGACGACGGGCATCAGCTCACGACCTTCCTCGAGCGCAGCCACACCGCTCACGACCTCGCCTTCCTGACCGGACCCGACGGCGGCTTCCATCACCTCGCCTACTGGGTCGACGAGTGGAACGACCTGCGCACCGCCGCCGACGTCTGCACCTACCACGGCGTGCCGATCGACGCCGGCCCGACCCGCCACGGCGCCACCCGGGGCTGCGGACTGTACTTCTTCGACCCGGCCGGGAACCGCAACGAGGTGTACACCGGCGGCTACCAGTTCGACCCCGACGACGAGCCGACCACCTGGACCGAGGCGGAGATGGGAAGGGCGATCTTCTCGTACCGGGGACAGGTCGACCAGAGATTCATGTCGGTGCACTCATGAGCTCCCACGGCGCTCTCCCCACCCGTCGCATCGCCCCGGACGGGAGCCGGGGCCGACCATGACCGGCAACGGCGACCAGCCGCCGGCACGCATCGACCGTTTCGACGCTCCGCTGTACCTGGCCCGGTTCCGCGAGCGTCACCGCGAGCCACCGCTCGAGGAGACGGCCGACGAGGGCGGCTCGGCGTCGAGCATGCCGATCTACCTGAAGCGGTTCCGGGACCGCAACGCGGCGCGGCAGGCGGAGGTCCCGCTCTGGCAGCGCGCCGACCTCGCGACCCAGCAGGCGCTCACCGAGGACAACCGCAACAAGGAGGTCTCCGCGCCGCCGTCGGCCGCCCGGCAGGTCCTCAACGACGTGTACCTCATCCGCCACGGCGAGACCCAGGGCTACTCGACGGACTCCGGGCTCACCCCCCAGGGCGCGTGGCAGTCGCACACCTACGGGCGGACACTGGCCCGGCGGGTCAAGTCCGGCGAGACGATCGTGTTCCGTCATGCGGCGACGAACCGGGCCACCGAGACCGCGCAGCAGATCCACCGGGGCCTCGTCGACGGTATCGCCCAGTACGAGAAGGACGTCACGATCGTCGAGCCGGAGCCCGCGGAGGAGTTCCGCAACTTCCAGTTCGTCGCCCCCGACGGGCTGAAGGACGTGACCGCGGCGTTCCGCCAGTACAGCGCCCTGCTAGAAGGCCATGAGCGCACAGCGGCAGGGGATCGGCCGCTGTGGCTGGTGGAGATGGACCGGTTCTGGCGAACGCAGCAGGGCGGGGGAGACCCGATCCAGCATTGGCTGACGATCCCGCTGGTGCACTTCGAGCCGCCGTCGATGACCGTGCGGCGGTTCTGGGCGGGCATCAACCGCCTGTCCGCAGAGTTCCCCGGCGCCCGCCTGGCCATCACCTCGCACTCGGGCTGCATCCGGGCCTTCGCGGTCTCGGCGCTCGGTTACGACCCCGGCGAGCCGTACAACACCGAACATGTCCGGGTGAAGCTCCTCGGTGACGCTCCGTGGACGGCGGGAGGCCGTGACGCCACGATCGCCTACCGCAATCGTGTGCAGGAGGTGAAGGTGCCCGACGTGGACCAGCTCCCGCAGTGGTCGGTCCATGACGATTGGGCGGGCTTCCGCGATGCGGCGCCGCCGCGTTCCGGGCAGGGTCCGGGCGATGTGTGAGGCCTGCCCGATCATCGACTGGGCCGAGGCCCTGCCGACCGTGCGGTCCTTCACCGCGCGGATGGTGAGCGAGTCCACGACCGACTTCATCGTGTGGTACGACCGCTACGAGCCCGAGCAGAAGCCGCTGGTGGGGGGCAAGAACGCGAGCCTCGGCGAGATGATGCGGGCCGAGATGCCGGTGCCGCCCGGCTTCGCGCTGACGACCGAGGCCTGCGCCCTGATCTGGCACGACGCCGATCTCGTCGACGACGTCAACGGCCTGCTGCGACAGCTCGACCATGGCGACTACGCGCAGAACGTCGACGTGTCGAACCGGATCCGGGGGCGCATCGAGAGCTTCCCGGTCCCCGAGGCGGTCGTCGACGCCCTGGGCGCCGCCTACGAGGGCCTGTGCTCGCACTGCGAGTTCGAGGACCTTCCCGTCGCGGTGCGATCGTCGGCGACGGCGGAGGACCTGCCCGACGCCAGCTTCGCCGGGCAGCAGGACACGTTCCTGTGGATCCGCGGCCTGCCGCCGGTGATCGAGCACACGAGGCGCTGCTGGTCGTCGCTGTTCACCGACCGGGCCATCGCCTACCGCCACCAGATGGGGTACCTCAACCGGGGGATCGGAATGTCGGTCGGCGTGCAGAAGATGGTCGACCCGATCGCGTCGGGAGTGGCGTTCACGCTCAACCCGACCAACGGCGACCGGTCCCAGGTGGCCATCGACGCATCGTGGGGCCTCGGCGAGGCCGTGGTGTCCGGCGAGGTCACCCCGGACAACTTCCTCGTCGACAAGGTCCTTCACGAGGTGGTCAAGCGCGAGATCTCGACCAAGCACGTCGAGTACCGCCTGACCGGCGCCGGCGCCGTCGAGAAGGTCGAGATCGAAGCCGGCCGGCAGAACCAGGCCTCGGTGACCGACGCGGAGCTGATCGCGGTCGCCCAGCTCGCCCGCAGGGCCGAGAAGCACTACGGCTGCCCGCAGGACGTCGAATGGGCCATCGATCGCCACCTGCCCGACGGCGGGAACGTGCTGATGCTGCAGAGCCGGCCCGAGACGGTGTGGTCGCAGAAGCAGACCCAGCCCCTCAAGAGGGGCGGAACCGACCCGATGGCATCGATCGTCTCGACGCTCGTGTCGCCGCTGCACAAGAAATCCGACACCTAGGACCCACTACAAGAACCACCACCGGTCGACAGACGACCGGGACAACAAGGAGAAGAAATGGCCACCAATCGCTTTGAGAGCCCGTTCGAGGTCGACGGACCGCAAGGAGTCGACGGCTGGGAGGAGCTCTACCCCCCGTCCTCGTCGTTCGGCGAGGCCCGGCGCCAGTACGAGGACGACCGGTTCTGGTTCTGGGACTCGATGCACTGGGGTCACGCGCTGACGCCTTGGGACGCGTACTTCTTCGAGGTCGCGCTGGCCTCGTTGAGCCAGATGAACAGCCGGCACTACCGGATCCCGCCCGCCGACGGCGTCGACTTCCGGGTCCTGTACGGCTACGCGTACCTGTCCCCGGTCGGCGTCGACCCGTCGAAGATCGGCGACCGGGTGCCGCAGTTCATGGAGCGGGCCGGGTTCTACTTCGGCAACTGGAACGACCTGTACGACCGTTGGCTCGACAAGGTCAAGGACACGATCGCCCGCATCGAGGCACTGGACTTCAGCCCGCTGCCCGAGATGGAGGACCTGGAGGTCGTCACCGGCGGGGTCGGTCTCGGCAGCGGCTTCGAGCTGCTGAAGTCGTACCACCAGTTCCGCGATCTCGTGCTCGAGGCCTGGAACTACCACTTCGAGTTCCTGAACCTCGGCTACGCCGCCTATCTGGACTTCTTCGGCTTCTGCAAGGAGGCGTTCCCGTCGATCCCCGACCTCGGGATCGCCAAGATGGTCGCCGGCGTCGAGGTGGACCTGTTCCGTCCGAACGAGGAGCTCAAGGTGCTCGCCCGGAAGGCGATCGACCTCGGGATCGCACGCGCCTTCGACGACCCCGAGAACGTGTCGCTCGGGGGCGACGCCGGCGCCGCATGGCAGGCCGCGTGGGACGCGGTGGAGAATCCGTGGTTCAACTTCACGTCCGGGAACGGCTTCTACCACTTCGACAAGATCTGGAAGGAGGAGCGGTCGATCCCCTACGGCTTCATCCGCGACTACATCGCCAAGATCGAGGCCGGCGAGGACATCACCCGGCCGATCGAAGCCATCACCGCCGAGCGGGACCGGATCGTCTCCGAGTACCGCGACCTGCTCGGCAGCGACGAGGACCGCGAGGCCTTCGACTCCAAGCTCGGCCTGGCACGGGTCGTGTTCCCCTACGTCGAGAACCACAACTTCTACATCGAGCACTGGGCGATGTCGGTCGTGTGGCGAAAGGTGCGCGACCTGGGCGCCACCCTCGCCAAGGACGGACTGCTGGCCAACGACGACGACCTGTTGTTCGTCCGTCCCGACGAGGTCGACCAGATCCTGTGGGACTACTACGCCAACTGGGCCGTCAACTCGCCGACGGTGAGTGCCGCGCACTGGGGGCCGATCGTGGAGAAGCGCCGCGCTATCCACGCCAAGCTGTCCGGCTGGCAGCCTCCCAAGGCCCTCGGCGAGCCGCCCGAGGTCATCACCGAGCCCTTCACCATCATGCTGTGGGGCATCACCAGCGAGTCGGTGGCGTCCTGGCTGGGTACCGGCAGCGACGGCGACGGGATCACCGGTATGGCCGCGTCGCCGGGCGTCGCCGAAGGGACCGCCCGCCTCGTCTTCTCTCCCGAGGAGGTCGGCGATCTCGAGGAGGGCGAGATCCTCGTCGCTCCGATCACGGCACCGAGCTGGGCCCCGGTCTTCCCCAAGATCCGGGCCTGCGTCACCGACATCGGCGGGATGATGAGCCACGCCGCCATCGTGTGCCGCGAGTACGGCGTTCCTGCCGTGACCGGGACCGGCTTCGGGACCAACACGATCAAGACCGGTGACCGGATCCGGGTCGATGGATCCGGGGGCACCGTCACCATCCTCGACTGACCCGCCGCTGTCCTCGAAGGGGGGCTCCAATGCTCACACAACAAGAGAACGACGAACTCACCCAGGTGGGTCCCGGCACACCCATGGGTGACGTGCTGCGGCACTACTGGTATCCGGTGGCCTTCGTGCGCGAGCTCGAAGTGTTCCCCGTCAAGGAGGTCCGCCTCCTGGGCGAGAACTGGGCGGTGTTCAGGACCCCGTCGGGCGAGTACGGCATCGTGGACGAGCGCTGCCCCCACCGCGGCGCGTCGCTCACCTACGGCATCGTCGAGGACGCCGGCCTGCGCTGCGGGTACCACGGCTGGCTGTTCAACACCTCCGGTGAATGCGTCGAGATCCTGGCCGAGCCGGACTCCTCACCGAAGTTCAGGGCCGGATGCGGGGTCCGGGCGGGCTCGGCGCAGGCATTGGGCGGGATGGTGTGGGTCTACGTCGGCGAGGGCCCGGCACCGGAGCTTCCCCGCTACGAGGCCTACGTGATGAACGGCTACCGGGACATAGGCCACAGCATGCTGCCGTGCAACTGGCTCCAGATCATGGAGAACGCCGTCGACCCGTACCACGTCGAGTCGCTGCACGGCAACTACTTCGAGTTCATCGCCCGCCGGCAGGGGACCCCGATGCCAGAGTCGTTCGTCGCCAACAAGCACGAGAAGGTGGCGTTCGACCCGTTCGACCACGGGATCATCAAGCGGCGGCTCCTCGAGGGCCAGTCCGAGGACAGCGACGACTGGAAGATCGGCCACCCGCTGGTGTTCCCCTACAAGATGTGGGTGGGCGGCAACGGCGTCTACCAGATGCAGATCCGCGTGCCGGTCGATGACACCCACACCTGGGCGCTGTTCTACACGGTGCATGCCCCCGACGGGCTCGAGTTCGGCGACGACCTCCCGGTCGTCGACTACGAGTACCAGTGGATCGACGACCACGGCCGCCACATCGTCGACTACATCGAGGGCCAGGACGTGATGGCCTGGGTCACCCAGGGCCCCGTCGCCGACCGGGTCAACGAGAGGATCACCAAGAGCGACGTCGGGATACTCGCGTGCCGGCGGATGTTCAAGGAAGCCATGCAGGCGGTTCGGCGGGGGGAGGACCCGGTCGCGGTGGTCCGGGAGCCTCACGACGTGATCAAGCTGCCGCTGGAGCGGTCGAAGTTCGGCCGGGGCGCCGGGTTCGCGATCGACTGGATCAACGACGGCTCGATGCGTTACAGCCCGATCGCCGAGGAGATGAAGCAGCTGCACATCGACGCGGCGGCGGCCCGTGCGGACCTGGGAGGATCGTGACAGCGATCGACCACGCGGCGTGGGCGTCGTACCTGCTGGCCGCCGTCGATGACCGCTCGGCGGTGACAGCCATCACCAAGCAGCTCGACGCGCTCAGCATCGACGACGCCTACGCCATCCAGGCGGCACTGCTGGAGCTCCATCTCGGCCGGGGCGACACGGTCGCGGGCGTGAAGCTCGGCCTGACATCGGCGGCGAAGCAGGAACAGATGGGTGTCACCGAGCCGGTGTACGGCTGGGTGCTCGGATCGTCGCTGATCGACGGCTCCGGCGAGGTCGACCTCGGCGAGCTGATCCATCCCCGCTGCGAGCCCGAGTTCGTGTTCGTGCTGGGCGAGGATCTCGCAGGCCCGGGCGTTACGGGCGAGGACGTCCTCGACGCCACGGACTGCGTCACCGGCGGTATCGAGGTGATCGACTCCCGCTACGAGGCCTTCTCGTTCACGCTCCCCGATGTCATCGCCGACAACACCTCGGCGGCCCGGGTGGCGATCGGGTCCGGCGCCATAGGCCCTCGCGACGCTGATCTCACCACCCTCGGGTGCGTCTTCGAAGTCGCCGGGGAGGTGGTGGCCACCGCCACCGGGGCGGCGCTGCTAGGCGATCCGGCCTCCTGCGTCGCCATGCTCGCCAACCACCTCGGCAAGCACGGCCAGAGACTGTGGGCCGGCTGGACGATCCTGGCCGGGGCCCCCACAGACGCCAAGCCACTGGGCGCGGGAACCCGGGCCCGCGCCCGCTACTCCCACTTCGACTCGGTCTCGATCGTGGGGAAAGGATGACGTCATGCCGCTGGTGAACGTGCACATGGCAGAGGGCCGCAGCCCCGAACAGAAGCGAGCGCTGATGGATGCCATCACCGACGCCATGGTCGAGCATGTCGGCGCACCCAGGGAGTCGGTCCGGGTGTGGATCCTGGAGTTCCCGAACACGGACTTCATGGCGGGCGGTGAACTGCTGGCCGACAAGCAGGCCCGTCTGGCCGAGGAGGCGACGGTGGCGGCCCGCCAACGCGACGACGACCGGCACCCGGTGCCCGGCCAATGACCGACGCTCTCGTCGTCGAGGCTGCCGCCGCGCTCCGCAAGGCCGCCGAGTCGGGCGTGCCGTGCGCGCCGGTGAGGGAGATTCTCGGCACTGCGGACGACATCGACATCGCCTACGCGGTGCAGGATCACAACACGGTTCTTGCTGTCGCGTCGGGGCGCCGCATCAGCGGCCGCAAGATCGGGGTCACCTCCAAGGCGGTGATGGACCAGATCGGGGTCGACCAGCCCGACTTCGGCACGCTGTTCGTCGACATGGAGTACGGCGACGGGATCGAGATCGAGGCGGGGCGCCTGATCCAGCCCCGTGCCGAGGCCGAGGTCGCCATCGTGCTCGAACACGACCTCGACCGGGGCGAGCACTCCTTCAACGACATCATCGCCGCGACGGCGTACGCGCTCCCGTCGATCGAGGTGGTCGACAGCCGGGTCGCCGGCTGGGACATCCGCATCGTCGACACGGTGGCCGACAACGCGAGCTGTGGCGTGTATGTGCTCGGCGGTCGGCCCGTCCCGCTAGACCGCGTCGACCTGCGGGCTGTGCCCATGTCTATGCGGATCGACGGTGAGGAGGTCTCGACCGGGGAAGGGGCTGCGTGCTTGGGTCACCCCCTGCACGCCGCCCGCTGGCTCGCCGACACGATGTGTGCCCGTGGCACCCCGCTCAAGGCGGGCGACGTGGTGATGACGGGGGCGCTCGGCCCCATGCACCCCCTGTCGGGAGGCGAGACCGTGGTCGCCGACCTGGGAGACCTCGGAGCCGTGAGCACCCACGTTCAGCCGCGGCCGGAGGATCCATCATGACTGCGCCCTCCAGCGGGTAGGGCTCCGTATCGGGGCATTCTGCGCCGCCAGTTCGCGGCGGGCCTGGGTTCCCGGTTGTAGGGGCTGCGCCCGACGGGCAGGCTGCCGTCACGACTGCGGGCGATGGCCGGTTCCCGGTGCGCGACGGCCTCAGCACCGTCCCCAAGGCCGCGGTCGAGGCGGCCGTACGGGGTCTGGCCGCCGAGGAGGGGCGCTTCGGGGTGCGGGCCAACACTGTGGGCCCCGGGATGCTCACCGACGGGATGGCCCAGCGGCTCATGGCCTCCGGCGACCTCGACGAACGGGCCCTTGAGGCAGCCCGGGCCAACATCCCGCTGAGGAGCTTCGGGACCGCGGCCGACATCGCCGAGGCGGTGTGCTTCCTGGCCTCTAACCGGGCCGGCTACATCAGTGGCCAGCACCTGGCCGTCGACGGCGGGTACACCGTCTGAGGGCTGTTCGCCGGCGGCGCGGCGCCGACGCCGGGAGTAGCGTCGAAGCCGATGTACCCAGGAGTCCATGCCGCCGCAGATCCCGACAAGCCGGCTGTCATCATGGCCGGATCGGGCGAGACGATCACCTACGGTCAGCTCGATGCCGAGGCCAACCGGGTGTCGCGACTGTTCCGCGAGGCCGGGCTGGCCCCCGGCGACCATGTGGCCTGGTGCCTGGAGAACCACCGCAACTTCCTGCCGTTGATGTGGGGGGCGCACTACGCCGGGCTGATCTACACGCCCATCAGCAGCCGTCTCACCACCGACGAGATCGCCTACATCGTCGACAACAGCGGCGCCCGGGTCTTCATCACGTCGAGGTACAAGGCCGCCCAGGCGGCCGAGCTGGTCGAACGGATGGACGGGGTCGAGCTGAGGCTCATGATGGACGACGTCATCGCCGGGTACGGCAGCTACGAGCAGGCTCTGGCCGGGGCGTCACCGGAGCCGTTGGAGGGCCGGGTGGCCGGCACCGACATGCTCTACAGCTCGGGCACCACCGGGCGGCCCAAGGGTGTGCTCAGCGCCTACGAGGCGGTTCCCATCGAGGAGGCCGAGTCGGTGGTGGCCATGATGTGCGTGCTGCTGCTCGCCATGTCCGACGAGTCGGTATACCTGTCGCCGGCGCCCCTCTACCACGGCGCGCCGCTGCGCTTCACCATGGCCAACCACGTCATCGGCTCCACCGCGGTGGTCATGGAGCGCTTCGATGCGGAGCGGTTCCTGGCCGCGATCGAGCGCTACTCGGTGAGCCACACCCAGGTGGTACCGACCATGTTCGTGCGGATGCTGAAGCTGCCCGACGAGCGGCGGCTGCGCTACGACCTGTCGTCGCTGACCAGCGTGTTGCACGCGGCCGCGCCCTGCCCGGTGGAGGCCAAGCGCCGGATGATCGAGTGGCTGGGTCCGATCATCAGCGAGTACTACGCGGGAACCGAGGGCAACGGGGCCACCTTCTGCGACAGCGAGCAGTGGCTGGCCCATGAGGGCACGGTGGGGGTCCCGATCACCGGCGAGGTCCACATCGTGGACGAGGCCACCGGCGAGGAGGTGCCCGCCGGTGACGAGGGTGTCATCTACTTCGGCGAGGGCAGCACCTTCGAGTACCACCTCGACGATGAGAAGACCCGCAACTCCCGGCTGCCCAACGGCTGGTCGACCATCGGCGACGTGGGCCGGGTCGACGAGGACGGCTTCCTGTACCTCACCGACCGCAAGGCGTACATGATCATCTCCGGCGGGGTGAACGTGTACCCCCAGGAGCCCGAGAACCTGCTGACCATGCACCCGGCTGTGATGGACGTGGCCGTGATCGGCGTGCCCGACGACGACCTGGGCGAGGTGCCCAAGGCAGTGGTCCAGCCCATGGAGATGCCCGACCACCAGGAAGCCGCCTCTGCGCTGGAGCGTGAGCTGATCGACTACTGCAAGGCCAGCCTGGCCTCGGTCAAGTGCCCCCGCACGGTCGACTTCCGCTCCGAGCTGCCCCGCGACGAGACCGGCAAGCTCTACAAGCGCATCCTGCGCGACGAGTACTGGCAGGGCCACGACCGCCGCATCTAGCTGCCCTAGGTGATCTTGAGGACCCGGGCCGCGTTCTCGCGCAGGAACTTGGGCCAGACCTCGTCGCGGAAGCCGACGTTGGGCATCTCGCCCATGATGCGTTGCAGCGACAGGCCCATGGGGAAGTAGCCGGCGTACATCACCTTGTCGGTTCCCCGGGTGTTGGCGTAGTCGACGATGGCCTTCGGGTAGTGCTTGGGCGCGAACGCCGACGTGGAGTAGTGCAGGCCGGGCCACTTGAGCATCAGCTTCACGGCCAGGGCCTCCCAGGGCTCGCAGCCGTGGCGGGTGACCAGGGTCAGCTCCGGGAAGTCGTACATCACCCGGTCGAGCCGCTCCACGTGCTGGCAGTCCATCGGCAGCCGGGGGCCAGGCACGCCCGCGCACACGAACACAGGAATGTCCAGGTCGCAGCAGGTGGCGTACACCGGGTACCACTTGGCGTCGTCGATCGGGATCTGGGGGAAGCACCCGGCCGGGAAGGTGCCCACCGCCCGGATGTCGTAGACCTCCTTGCAGTGGCGGATCTTGCGCACCGCGCCCATGATGTCGTTGGCGTCGATCTGGCAGGTGGCCACGAACCGGTCGGGATGGTCGGCCAGGGCCTTGCGGTTGACCTCGCCCTCGCAGCCGATCATGCCCCACTCCACGCCGTAGGCGTCCATCTCGCCCAGCGTCAGCCCTATGGGGTCGGCCGCGCCGTACTTCTCCTTGGGCACGCCCTTGAACATGTACTCCACCGGGAAGTCGAACTCGGCGGACTCGGCGTCCTTGAGCTGCTTGCGGATGAACTCGTAGTGCTCGAAGTCCTTGGCGGGAAAGCCGATCACCGTGTCGACGATCCCAACGTCGGTCGGCATAGGCATGGTCTGGTTCCGTTCGTCGCCGGGAAGGGGTGCTAGTTGCGGGGCACGTCGCTCCAGGGGATCTCCTTGTCCACTCTGGGCTCGCCGGGCAAGCCCAGCACCTGCTCTCCCAGGATGTTGCGCATGATTTCGCTGGTGCCGCCCTCGATAGAGTTGGCCCGAGCTCGCAGGAAGCCGTGGTGGGCGTCGCCGAACTTGCCGTCGAGAGAGACTGCGGTGGGCCGGCGGAACCCGTAGTCGTAGTCCACCATCGCGGCGGGACCCTCGAGGTCGAGCACCTTGGCGGTGAGCTCCTTGTTGAACTCGGCCAGCATCAGCTTGCTGACCGAGCCCTCGGGGCCGGGGTTGCCGGCCCGGGCGTTCTGGGCGGCCCGGACGTTGGTCAGCCTGAGAGCCTCACCCCGCACCCACAGCTGCACCACCTCGTCGCGGTGGGCCTTGGTGCGCACCGCCGGGTCCATGTTGCGGTAGGCCTCCATCAGGTTGCCCAGCGGACCCTGTTGGGCGGTGGTGGCGCCGCCCACCGCGCCGCCGATGGCGGTCCGCTCGTTCATCAGTGTGGTGAGCGAGACCCGCCAGCCCTCGCCGACCGCACCGATCCGGGCCGCGTCCGGCACCCGCACGTCGGTCATGTAGACCTCGTTGAACTCGGCCTCACCGGTGATCTGGCGCAGGGGCCGTACCTCCACCCCCGGTGCTCGCATGTCGAGCGCGAAGTAGGTCAGCCCCTTGTGCTTGGGCAACTCCGGGTTGGAGCGGGCCACCAGCATTCCCAGGTCGGCTACGTGGGCCAGCGTGTTCCACACCTTCTGGCCGTTCACCACCCACTCGTCGCCGTCGCGTTCGGCCCGGGTGCCCAACCCCGCGAAGTCCGAGCCGGAGCCGGGCTCGCTGAACAGCTGGCACCAGCGCTCCTCGCCGGTGAACATGGGCCGCAGGTAGCGGCGTTTCTGCTCGTCGGTGCCGTGGGTGAGGATGGTCGGGCCGACCAGCATCAGGAAGAACGTGGACGGGTCGGCGGGCTGGGCGCCCGCGTCCCGCAACCGCCGGTCAACCGCTCGCTGGAGCTTGCGGGACAGGCCGAGCCCGCCGAGGCCCGGCGGATGGTGCACCCAGGCCAGGCCGGCGTCGTACTGGTGGCCCCGGAACTCGGTGTGATTCTCGGCGGCGGGGTCGTGGTCGGCCAGCAGGGCGTCGACCGCCTGCTCGGCGATGCGGGTCTGCTCGGCAGTGTCGGCGGGGGCTTCGGTGGCGGTCATGGTGATTCTCCGTTGGACGTTGCGGTCGCGGGCGGGCCGGGACGCGCGTCTCAGGGCCTTGAAGCATAGGCACGCCGACAACTCCGCGTTCGAGGGCCGGACACGAGTCGGGAGACGGCCGGCGAGGACTCGAAGCCTGCTCCCAGTGGAAGCGACCAGACTTCCGGTCGTCGCAGATTGTTACCACCTAACGGATCGGCAACATAGCGCACCGAACTATCGAGCGACCAGATTTCCGGTCTCCGCAGACTGTCACCACAGATCGACTGTCTCACCCCTTGAAGATTATGGAGTGCATGAAGCTGCCAGGCAGTCCCCGGAGCGCTTCCCGACCCTCGTTCAGCCAGGTTCGCGGCGCCTGCGGCCACACAGGCCAGATTGACCGCCCGCGACAGGGCCATGAGGGTGCCCTGGCCGTCGAGCGCCCTCAGCTGTGTTCCTTCGAGTGTTGGACTCGGGTGTTGAGCCCCAGTGCGTCGGTGCCCGAAGGCGGGACGGCGGCTCGGGGCAAATGCCGGGCCACGCGCGGGGCAGCGGCTAGGTTCTCGGGTGGTGATGGCGGCAAGAAGATCCGGGGACTAGTGGCCGTGCGGCGCGGGCGGCGGGCCCCTCATTTCGTCGCCGACATCGAGAGCACGGGCGCCGTGCGCAGTTGCCGGGGTTCGGCGGTCATGGTCGCCCAACGTTCCCGATGGCACCCGAGGGAGCGGTCATGGGCTTGACGGCAGTCGACTTGTTCTGCGGGTGCGGCGGCCTCTCGGCGGGCCTGACCGATGCCGGCATTCAGGTGGAGGAGGCCTACGACTGCTGGCCTCAGGCGCTTGACGCCTACGAGCGCAACATCGGCGCTCACGCTGTGCCGCTCGACCTGACCGACATCGCCTCGGCGGTGGAGCGAGTCTCGGGCGTCGGGCCTGTATTGCTCGCCGGGGCGCCTCCGTGTCAGGACTTCTCGACGGCAGGCAAGCGGGTCGAGGCGGAGCAAGCCAACCTGACCACAGCGTTCGGGCAGATCGTGTCGCGCTGCCGACCGCCCGCGTTCCTGATGGAGAACGTTCCGCAGGTCCGACTGAGCGCGACGTACCAGCGGATGCGCGGCGCGGTAGCCGATGCGGGATACTCGCTGGTCGAGGAGGTGCTCGACGCCAGTTGGTTCGGGGTGCCGCAGCGCCGGCGCAGGTTCTTCGCCTTCGGCTATCTCGGAAATGGCGAGGGAGGGATGCGCTTCGCGGAGAGCCTCGACAGAGCAAAGTCCTCTAACCGCCTCACGGTGAAGCAGTACATGGGCGACGAGATCGACATCGACTACTACTACCGCCATCCCCGCAACTACTCCCGGCGCTCAGTGTTCACGGTGCACGAGCCGTCCCCGACGGTGCGCGGCGTGAACCGGCCGGTTCCTCCGAACTATGCCGGCAACCGCCTGGACAGCGCCCCCCCCTGCCAGGTCCGCCCGCTGACCACATGGGAAAGAGGACGGGTGCAGACATTCCCACGGGATTGGACATGGGACGGCGGCGACCGCAACGCGGACACGGAACTGCTGATAGGCAACGCGGTGCCGGTGCAGCTCGCGGCCCGGGTAGGGGCCGCGATACGTGATGCCATCGACGGTTAGCCCGTCGCTGTACGGCATCACCAAAGCGAACTCGACACGCCACGGCGCAAGTCTCTGGGGCAAGAACCAGTTCAACTCGACCTTTCCGCTCGCGCTGTGCCTGTGGATGCGAGACCACAACCAGTCGCCGGTGACGGTCATTGAGGATGGAGGGAGAATAGTCGCCAACGACACGCTGTGGCAGATGCGCGACGTGATCGGGCCAGCCAACTGCTACTACATGTTCGAGTCGCCGTTTGACCCGTATGCGGGCTATTGCCGCGATGCAGTGGACAATATTGACCTGGTAGTGACTACAGATGGCCAGCCGTTGCGTCCGCTAGAGATCAAGCTGACGGTCGTGCCTGACAGTGGTACCGCCAGCGGAGGAACCGACAAGTGGGCACCCGAGATGGTGATGCGGCCCGTCAGTTCGGCCTACGCCATGATGAGTGTCGCCGCGAGCCTGGCAGGTGACGACGAGGCAAGCGAGGCTGTAGCAACCCACCTGCGCCTTGCGTACAACCAGATCACCGGGTGGGACAACGCGACGGAGATCGCCCAGCGCGCCGGCATGTTGCGCGCTGCGCTCGACGGGGCATTGCGTGTGGTCGCCGAGCGTGGCCTGCAGCGCCCGTTTCTGCTCCAGCCCTTGTGGCGTACGGAGGGCCAATCGTTCGTGTTGGCCGAGCACTGCTTTGACGTGTTCGTGTGGTCGGATGCTGCGGTCATGCGGGTGCCCGTTGACCAATCGACAGACGGGATCGACAGGGTGTCGCGTCCGTTGCGGGAAGTAGCCCGTCACGTTAGGGGGCTCTATGACTTGTTGAGCACGGGAGACTTCTCATACCTCGGCATCTACAAGGGAATGCCGCTGGGTCACCAGACGGACAAGTCCTTCGCGTTGGGCGGCCGCAAGAGCATCCGCTACCTGCGCCACCCGCGCCTGTCCCAGCCGCTTCTGGACCGCAGCATCCTGAGCCGTCTCGTGATTGGTGGCGGTGAGCGTGAACTCAGGCCCGAGCGCAGGTTCGACGCGGCGGTCGTCGCCCAAATGTTGGCAGAGCCGGGCGCATAGGACCGCTGCCGCTTCTCCGCCGTCAGCTGCGGGCCTGGGGCGTATAGTCCCCTCATGATCGATTACTCCCGGCAGTCCCTTATCGATGCCACCGAGGCCTGTTTCGCCGAGATTTCGAGTTTGTGCGCCGACCTCTCCGACGAGGAGTGGACCGTGCAGTCGCTGTGCCCGGACTGGACGGTCCGGCAGGCCATCGGCCACGCCGTCGGCGTCGAGGACGTGATCTCGGGCTGGGAGATCAGCACCGACAACATGCCGCCCTTCCAGAAGATGCAGGCCCTCACCGATGCCTCCGCAGGAATGTCGTCGGCTGGGTTCGGGGCTCGGGTGGCCGAGATCTTCGACGCCCGCCGGTCCGACCTGGCCGGGCTGAGCGACGACGACATCGAGCGCTCCTCGTGGACGCCGGTCGGGGTGCAGAGTTACGGCGGCTTCCTGGCCATCCGCATCTTCGACTTGTGGGTCCATGGGCGCGACTGCACGATCCCGCTGGGGCGCCCCACCGACGACAGCGGGCCGGCCGCCGAGATCACCCTCGACCAGGTGGAGGGCTCGATCGGCTACATCATGGGGAAGAAGGTCGGTCTGCCCGACGGCATGAGCCTGCGGGCCGACATCACCGGCCGGGTCGAGCGCCAGATCGCGGTGAGGGTGGACGGCCGGGCCAAGGCGGTCGATCCCTCGTCGCTGGCCGATCCCGACGTGGTGCTGACCGCGGACTCGACCACGTTCATCATGCTGGCCTGCGGTCGCATCGACCCCCAGGCCAAGATCGACGACGGCTCCATCTCCTGGAGCGGCGACGCCCACTGGGGCGAGCACGCGGCCCGAAGCCTCCGTTTCACAATGTGATGGCGTCCCAGCGGCCTGGAGCGTCCGGTTCTGTGTGCACTTTCCCGTTGTATGCCCGGGTTTCTGCACACAGAACCAGTGGCGTTGCGGTGAGATGACGGCGGAGGGCTGGCCGGCGGCCGGTGTCGACGAGTGGATGGCCCTGGTGCAGCAGTCGCTGCGGGGCCGGGACATAGCCGAACTGTCCAGCATGACCCGCGACGGCGTCGAGATACGGCCCCTCTACACCGCCGGCCCGGACCGGCCCCCGGCGGTGGCGGCCGCGGATCCGCGACGTTCCGAGAAGGGCTGGGACGTTCGCCAGCCTCACCGGCTCGCGGCGGCGGGCGGCGCCTTGGAAGATCTCAGGCGCCGGATCGAGGAGGACCTGGCCGGCGGCGCAACGTCGGCGGAGGTCGAGCTCCCCTCAGGTGTCGATGTCGACGGACTCGACCGCCTACTGGGTGGGGTCGACATGGCCAGAACGCCTCTGGCGCTCGCGCCCCACGCGGATCTGGACGCGGCCGGCGCGCTCTGGGCGCTGGCAGCCCGCCGGGGCGCGGGTCCAGCGCCCGGAAGCTCGTTCGGCGTCGATCCGGTGGGGGAGTGGGCCCGCTCGGGTCGTCGCAAGGACTGCGCACCGGCAGCGGCCTGGGCCGCCTCCCTGGTCGCGGGTCCGGGGGGTTGGGGCTCGCAGGGTTCGGGGCCGGAGGTCTCGGGCGGTTCTCTGCTTGCCTCTGGCGCGAGGGTCCTGATGGTGGACACGACTCGCTACTCGGACGCGGGCGCGACCGAGGCCCAGGCGCTGGGCTGGGCCACCGCCACGGGAGTGGTGTACCTGCGGGCGTTGGTTGAGGCCGGTGTTCCGGTGGACGCCGCGGCCGGGCTGATCGGCTTCCGGATGGCGGCCACCGCCGACCAGTTCTTGACCATCGCTGCGCTGCGAGCGGCCAGGGTGATGTGGACCCGGGTAGTGACGGCCAGCGGTGGCTCTGTCGAGCCGGCCCGCCAGTACCAGCACGCAGTGACCGCGGCCCACACCTACAGCCGGCGCGACCCGTGGGTCAACCTGCTGCGGGGCGCCACCGCCGCGCTGGCCGCGGGCGTGGCCGGCGCCGATTCGGTGACCGTGCCGCCCTTCGACCATGCATCCGGGGCTGTCGACGCCGACGGCGCTCTCGGTCGCCGGCTGGCCCGCAACACCCAAGCGCTCCTGCTGGAGGAATCGCACCTGGCCAGAGCGTCGGATCCCGCAGGCGGATCGTTCTACGTGGAGTCACTCACCGAGGAACTGGCCTCGGCGGGCTGGCGGGTGCTTCAGGACGTGGAGGCGTCCGGCGGGATCGAGGCCGCCATCGACAGCGGCGCACTGGCCGCAGCGATGGAAGAGAGCTGGCAGTCCCGTCTGGGCGCACTGAGGACCCGGCGCGAGCCGCTCACCGGAGTGAGCGAGTTCCCCCTGCTCGACGAACCCACACCTGCATCCGTCGTCGATTTGGATGACGCAGGCGACGGCACGGGCCTGCCGGTCGGGCGCCTGGCCGAACCCTTCGAGGACCTGCGCGACGCCGCCGACCGCCACCGGGCTGCCGCCGGCGAGCGGCCTGCAGTCTGGATTGCGGCCCTGGGGTCGGCCGCGGCCCACTCGACCCGCACGGCTTGGGCCCAGAACCTGCTGGCCGCCGGCGGCATCGAGGCCCGAGGTGCAATCGGCGTGGATTCGCCAGTCGCGGCGTCCGCCGACTTCGCGGCCTCGGGCCTGACTGTGGCCGTGATCACCGGCGCCGACGACATGTACCGTCTGTGCGGCGCGGCCACTGCCAGCGCCCTGACCGAAGCAGGGGCGAGCTTCGTGGCCCTGGCCTGCGACCCCGGCACCCCCGCCGACCTGCTCGCGACGCTGCAGTCCGCCGGCGTCGACGAGTTCTGGCACGACGGCATCGACGCAGTCGCCGCCTTGGAGCGCCTCCACCGCGCTCTCGGCATCACCTGACCGTTATCGGCCCAGCTTGGGTGCGGACCATCGCTCGGAAACCGGAGCTTCGGCCCGACGCGACACACCACTAGTGGTACGTCGTAGAACGGTGACCCGCATGGCGAACGCTTCGACCTGCTTAGACCCGTAGATGGCCCGGATCATCAAATCCGCGACACACCACTAGATGGTTAGTTCCAAGGGCATGGGCGGAAATCTACAATGAAACGAGTCGAAACATCTGATAAAGCACTTGTGAGATCTCGTTGCTGGCGGGCGAGCGTACGTTCGCGGCGAATGCGACGGGGTATCTTCCAACATCTGCGTCACACAGGAACCCCAGTCCCGGCACCAGCACCATCATTGCTAATGCCTCTTGGCTATTCTCGGCCACATTCAGGGCCGAATTGCATCCGCACCCCTTGGAACTAACCATCTAGGTTCCGGAGGTGGCCGTCTGCGCGGCCAGCCATCTGTGGAGCATGCTGGCAGCCTGCTGGCGTGTGAGCAGCTCGTCGGGGCAGTAGCGCAGCGGCTCGGACCTGCATCCCACGGTTATGCCGGCCGCGAACAGCGAGTCGATCTCTGCGGCATTCGCATGGCCGACGGTGTCGACGAATCCCGCGGGCGGCGCCGCAGCCAGTCCGAGAGCCTCGACGATGATCGCAGCGGCCTGGGAGCGCGACAGCGGATCGTTCGGGCAGAACCGGGCCGCTTCGGCGTCGCAACCGGCGATCGCTCCCGCGCCGGCGAGGCGCTGCACATACGGCGCCCACCACGCCTCGGCATCGACGTCCGCGAACTGCGGCCGCCCGCTGTCGGTCGCATCGGCATCATCGCGCTGCGCCGGCTCGGCGGCGTCTGCCGCTCGCAGCAGCGCCACCGCGAACTCCCAGCGCGAGATCGCCTCTGCGGGGCAGAGCCGCCGATCGTCGCAGCCGAGCCCGTCCAGCACGCCTGCCTCGACGAGGGCTGCCACCGCTCCGGTATGCACCTCGTTGGTGCCGGCGGCGTCGACGAAGCCGCGACGCGAGGCGCTGTCGTCGTCATCGGCCTGCTCGTCGGCGCCGGGCGTCACACCAGTCTGCGGCGGTGGCGGTGGCGGTGGCGGTGGACCGGGTGGTGGCG
>VYBO01000089.1 GCA_009844405.1 Acidimicrobiaceae bacterium | reverse complement strand
ACCCCCCGCCGCGCCCGACCAGCCACAACCCCGCCACACCAGCCGCCCACCGGTGGATTCAGGCTATACGGTCTACACCGCCTACGAGTACGCTCACGACTCCCCCGGCGACCCCTACACCAACTATCGCATTTCCACTTGGGTCATGAATGCCGACGGAACCAACCGGACGCAACTCGCCATAGAGGGTGGGTTCCCCAGATGGGCACCCTTGGTCGCTTCAAGTGGTGGCTAGAGGCTGATCGGGCGAGCGGCCGGCGGTCGCGGCGGCGTCGGCGGCTTGGCGGGCGTGGTAGCTGGACCGGGTCAGGGGCGAGGACTCGACGTGGCTGATGCCCATCGACTCGCCGATCTTCCTCCACTGCTCGAATGCGTCCGGCGGCCACCAGCGATCGACCGGGAGGTGCCGGGCGCTGGGGCGCAGGTACTGGCCGATGGTCACGATGTCGGTCCCGGCTGCGTGCAGGTCGGCCATGGTCTGGACCACCTCGTCGTGGGTCTCGCCCATGCCCGCGATGATCGAGGACTTGGTGGTGAGCCCGGCCGACTTGGCCCTCGACAGCACCGCCAGGCTGCGGGCGTAGCCGGCTGACGGGCGCACGGCCCGCTGGAGGCGGGCCACGGTCTCGATGTTGTGGTTGAGCACGTCGGGACGGGCGTCGAAGACTGTCTGCAGGGCGTCGGGATCGCCGCCCAGGTCGCTGATCAGCGTCTCGACCCGGGCATCCGGCAACCGGCGCCGAACGGCGGCGACTGTGGCTGCCACCGCCTCGGCTCCCCCGCCGGGCAGGTCGTCGCGGGCCACCATGGTCACCACCACGTGCTCGAGGCTCATCCGGACGGCCGCTTCGGCTACTCGCTCCGGCTCGTCTGAGTCCACGGGACCGGGGCGGCGGGTGTCGACCAGGCAGAAGCCGCAGGCCCGGGTGCAGCGTTCGCCGAGAATCATGAACGTGGCCGTGCCGTCGTTCCAGCACTCCGAGATGTTGGGGCAGCCGGCCTCCTCGCAGACGGTCACCAGGTCGAGGCAGCGCAGCGTGGAGCGGACCTCGTGGAACGTCGGCCCGGTGCTGAGCGGGACCCTCATCCACTCCGGCTTGCGCGACCGGTACGGCACACCGCCGGCGTCGTCGCCGCCCTGCAGCCGGGCATGCGCCAGCCGGCCCAGCAGCCGGGACGAGGTCCCGTCGCCGTTGCCGGCCGCAGCGTCAACGGCCGCAGCGTCGCCGGCCGCGGCTCCATCTGGCTCCGCCTCACCGGCCGCGCTGCCGGGCGCCTCGCCAGCGGCGTCTCGGGTGAACTGGGCCAGGTCGGCGGGAGCCACCCGGTGGGCGACGTCGGCCCGGTCGATGCGGCCGTGCGCGCCCCACCTCCCAGCCGCCCGTTGCGCCACGAGGTCCACGACCTGTTGCATCGACACGTCGATGCCCTCAGCCGACAGCGATGTCACTCCCAGACCGGTGATCCCGCAGGGCACGATTCGAGCGAACCACTCCAGGTCGGGATCGACGTTGAGCGCGAAGCCGTGCATGGAGCGGGCCCGCGACAGCCTCACGCCGATGGCGGCGATCTTCCGGGGCCGCAGCCCCTCGGGGTCGATCCACACCCCGGTGTGACGGTCGAGACGCCCTGCCTCCAGCCCCAGGTCGGCGAGCACGTCGATCAACAGCTGCTCCACGCCGCCCACGTAGGCGGCGGTGTCCGCCATCCCGCCGCCGCGCCGGCCGGGCACGGTGAGGATCGGATAGCCGACCAGCTGGCCGGGCCCGTGGTATGTCACCTCGCCGCCCCGGTCGGTCTCCACCACCGAGCCGCCCAGCGCTTCGACGTCGACCAGCAGGTGCTCGCGCCGGCCCCGGCGGCCCAGGGTCACCACATGGGGATGCTCGAGCATGAGCAGGTGGTCGTCGGCGGAGTGGCCGTGGAGGCGGCGCTGGAGTGCCAGGGCGTCCTGGTAGGCCACACGGCCGAGCCAGCGGATCCGCAGTACGGGCCGGTCAGCGGCCAGCAGCGAGGAGCTCAGCGGATCTCAGCCTCCCAGTCGCGGGTCTCGATGATCTCCTTGGTCCGGCGGAGGAACGCCGCCGCGTAGGCGCCGTCGAACGCCCGGTGGTCCCAGGCCATGGCGAGCACGCCCATCGAGTGGATGGCGATGGACTCGTTGCCGTAGTTGTCGGTCACCACCACCGGCTTGCGGGACACGCCGTCGGTGCTCAGGATGGCCACCTGGGGCTGGTTGATGATCGGGAACTGCATCATCGTGCCGTACTGGCCGGCGTTGGTTAGGGTGAACGTGCCCCCGGCCAGGTCGTCGGGTCCGAGCTTGCGGCTGCGTGCCCGGTTGGCCAGATCCACGATGTCGCGGGCGATCTGGCGGAGGCGCTTGCCTTCGGCCCCGTGGATCACCGGCGCCAGCAGCCCTTGGAAGTCGATGTCCACTGCGACGGCCAGGTTGACGCCGGCGTGGACCACCAGTTCGTCCCCTCCGAAGCTGGCATTGAGATGCGGGTAGTCGCGCAGAGCGTCGACCACGGCCCTGGCGATGAACGGCAGGTAGGTGAGGCTGAAGCCCTCCTCCGCCTTCCACGCCTGCTTGGCGGCCCGGCGGACCTTCTCGATGCCCTCGTAGTCGACCTCTATGGCGGTGAGGACGTGGGGCGACGTCTGCTTGGACATCACCATGTGCTCGGCGGTGCGCCGCCGGATGTTGTTGAGGGGCACCACGCCGTCGCCGCTGCGGATCGCCACTGCGGGCACCGCTGATCGTCTGGCCCGGCGTGTGCGCCTGGGCTCCTCTGGCGCGGCGGCCGGAGGCGGAGACTCAGCCTCAGCGGCGGCCGGAGCCTCAGCAGCAGCGGCGGGAGCCTCGGCCGAAGCGCGCGCCCTTATGGCTTGCTCGACGTCGGCGCGGGTGATGCGGCCACCGAGGCCGGTGCCGGTCAGCGTGGCCGGATCGAGGTTGTTCTCGCTGATGAGGCGGCGTACGACCGGCGACAGCACGATCCCCGCCGCCCGGAGCGCCCCAGCGGTCTTCGGCTCCTCCGGCTCGGGCGGCGTCGCAGCCGCTTCCCGCGCCGGCTCGACAGCCGACGGCTCCCCGGCCTCCCGCGCCGGCTCGACAGCCGACGGCTCCCCGGCCTCCCGCGCCAGCTCAGCCGCAGGCGGCTCCAACACTTCCTGCGCTGGCTCAGCGGTCGGCGGCGGTGCGGCCACCGGCTCAGCCGCAGGCGGCTCGGCGGGCGGTGCGTCTCCCGCCGCGCCGACCCGGGCCAGGACCTGACCGACCTCCACAAGGTCGCCCTCGTTGGCGAGGATCTCCGCCAGCACTCCCGCCACCGGGGACGGCACCTCGGTGTCGACCTTGTCGGTGGACACCTCGAAGAGCGCCTCGTCGAGGGCGACCTCATCGCCGATCTGCTTGAACCATCGGGTGATGGTCCCCTCGGTGACCGTCTCGCCCAGCTGCGGCATCATGACGTCGGCCATCAGCAGTCCTTCCCGCCCTAGCCGTGGAGCGAGCGGCCCGCCAGCGACAGGACCGTCTCGCCGAACAGTTCGCTCATGGTCGGATGGGGTTGTATCAGGCGGGCGACGTCGTCGACGGTCGCCTCCCAGTTCACCGCGAAATAGGCCTGGCCCAACTGCTCGGTCACCCATGGCCCGGCCATGTGAACCCCGAGGATGCGGCCGCCGGTGCCGTCGGCCTTCCTCTGGGCGACCACCTTCACCATGCCCTCGGTCTCGCCCAGGATCTGGGCCCGGCCGTTGGCCATGAAGCGGTGCATCGAGGTCACCACGTCGAATCCGGCGTCGATCGCGCTCTGCTCGGTGTGCCCGGCGAAGGCCACCTCGGGGTGGCAGTAGATGCACCAGGGCGTGCCGTGGTAGTCGAGGGGGTCGGGGTCCTCGCCCAGGATGTCGCAGACTGCGAGCATGCCCTCGGCGAAGGCGGTGTGGGCCAGCTGCGGGCTGTCGACCACGTCGCCCACGGCCCACACGCCTTCGGCGGTGGTGCGGCAGCGGCCGTCGACCGCCACGAAGCCGCGGTCGTCCAGTTCCACTCCGGCGGCCTCGAGTCCCAGGTTCCCGGTGCGGGGCCGTCGGCCCACGGCCACCACGACCATCTCCACGTCGACATTCTTGCCCTCTCCGAAGGAGACCACCGTGCCGGAGCGGTCCGGGCGGGGTTCGTGGCCGTGCACCATCACGCCGGTGTGCACCTCGATGCCCCGCTTGCGGAATGACCGCCTCACTACCTTGGCCACCTCGGTGTCGCAGCCGGTGAGGATGTTGGGAAGGGCCTCCAGGACGGTGACCTCGGTTCCCAGGTCGCCCATCATCGACGCGAATTCGCAGCCGATGGCGCCGCCGCCGATGACCGCGGCCGACGCCGGCAGCACCCCGATCGAGAACAGCTCGTCGGAGGTGACCACCAGCTCGCCGTCGATGTCGAAGCCACCGATGGTCCGGGGGGTAGAGCCCGAGGCCAGGATGATCGAGCCTCCGGACAGCGTGTGCTCGGATCCGTCGGCCGCCGCCGCCAGGACCGTGCCGGACGGGCCGAAGGAGCCGACGCCCTCATAGATCGTCACCTTGCGCTGTCCCAGCACCGACGACAGCCCGGCCATCATCTTGTCGATGACCTGCTGCTTGCGGTCCAGCACGGCCGACCAGTCGAGGCTGGGCTCGACGCCGCCCACCCCGAACTCGGCCGCCCTGGCCACCGTGCGGTACACCGAGGCCGCCTCCAGAAGCTCCTTGGCCGGGATGCAGCCGACGTGCAGGCAGGTGCCGCCCACCTTGCTCTTCTCGACCACTGCGACGTCGAGGCCGGCGCTGGCGCCGTACAGGGCGGCGGCGTAGCCGCCCGGCCCGCCGCCGATGACGATCACGTCGTGTGCTGCGTCGCTCACAAGGCCTCCCGGGTGATTGCCGCGACCCTACCGGTTCCTGCCGGCTTCAGAACCAGCCGAACCTGCCCGACAGCACCTGGACGGTGAAGGCCACCAGGATGGCGAGACCGCACAGCAGCGCGGTGAGAATCAGCCGGCGGGTGCTCACCTCGAGCCTCGGCGGCGGCGACGACGGCGGCGGCCGACCACCCAGCCGACAACTTCGCCGAGCAACGCCCCCGCGACGGCCGCGACGATGATCACCGCCCACAGCGGGCCGTCCACCTCGACGAACCACCACTTCACGGGAACCTCGCTGCCGTTCTGGACGACGAAGACGATCAGGGCGGCCGCGACCAGCATGGCCAGGACCATCCCGGGCCGGATCGACCACTTCCGCCCCGCCGGCTTGACGCCGCGGCCACCGGCCTCGGAGGCGCCGGCGGGTCCGGCGTCGAAGGCGCCGGCGTCCGAGGGTGTCAGGTCTTCATCCACATCAGCCCTCTGTCTCTCCGGCCGGGTTGCGGGGATGCTAGACCAGAGGCCCTTTCGTCCACAGCCCAAACAGTCCCAGCCTCTGTCTCTCCGGCCGGGTCGTGGGGATGCTAGACCAACCGCAGTGGTACAGCTATGCGCGTAGCGGTCACAGGCTCCACCGGGCTCATCGGCCGAGCCTTGGTCGAGCGTCTGGCCTCCGACGGGCACCAGACGGTGAGGGTGGTCAGGTCGCCCGGCGGCCCCGGCCGGCAAGGATCCACCGTGAACTGGGATCCCGGAGCCGGCCAGATAGAGAGCGAAGCCTTGGAGGGCCTGGACGCGGTGGTGCACCTGGCCGGCGAGCCGATCGCGGCCCGGCGGTGGTCGGACGAGCAGAAGCAGCGGATCGCCACCAGCCGCAGGCAGGGCACCGCGTTGCTGGCCGGCGCCCTGGCCCGGCTCGACCAGCCGCCGGGCGTGCTGGTGTCGGCGTCGGCCATCGGCTACTACGGAGACCGGGGCGACGAGCGCCTCGACGAGTCGTCCAGCGGGGGCAGCGACTTCCTGGCCCGGGTCTGCCGCGACTGGGAGGCCGCCGCCGATCCGGCCCGCGAAGCCGGCATCCGGGTCACCCATCCCCGCACCGGCGTGGTGCTGAGCCGGTCGGGGGGTGCGCTGGCCGAGATGCTGCCCTTCTTCCGGCTGGGTATCGGGGGCCGCATCGGAAGCGGCCGCCAGTGGATGAGCTGGATCACGCTGCACGACGAGGTCGAGGCCCTGCTCTGGCTGCTGACCGCCGACGTGGAGGGGCCGGTGAACCTCACCGCGCCCGAGCCGGTCACCAACCGTGAGCTGACCGCGGCTCTGGGGCGGGCGCTGCGCCGCCCCACGCTGCTGCCCACCCCCAAGCCAGCCCTGTGGGCCCGCCTGGGCCGCGAGCTCACCGGGGCCCTGCTCTACAGCAGCGCCCGGGTGGAACCCGCCCTGCTGCTGCGCCGCGAGTTCCGGTTCACCCATCCCGACATCGCCACCGGCATCGAGGCGGTGCTGGCCCGGGCCTGAGCGCCGCCTTCGACCACATCAGGCTCACGAGCGGAGCTTCCTAGTGTGCCTGCTACGCCTACGACGAGCTCCTCATCAGGTGCCCGTGGACCGCCGCTGGGGCGACGCCGACGCCTGACCAAGCGGTCTTGGGGTTCGGCCGACAACGTTGCCAGTCTGTTGTCGAGGGGGCAACACTTACCTCGATGACCGGCTCTCGTGACTTGGTGCGCGACCAGCTCCAGAAATGGAGAACGGATCTCATCGACCTCACCAAGCGCAATCGCCTGCTCTACTTCAGACACCTGAAGTCCGGATCGCTGGAGTTCGAACAGGATGCTCCTACCTTGCTCGGCCGATTGGAAGGGCCCAGCGGATGGAGCTTCTACCTGCCGCCCGACCCCGAAGAGTCGCGTCGCAGGACCCAGCCGCGTGATGACGAACTGGTGATCGCCGCCAGTCAGAACAAGACCAGCAAACAGATACGTCGCAGCCTGAAGTCCTTGTCCAGTAAGTCGAGGGCGGAGTTTCTCGACGCGGGCCTGTGGGTGCTCTACCTCGGCCTCGGCCTCCTGCACTGGCGCGACGGCACGAGTGAGGCCAAGAGCCCACTCTACCTCCTGCCAGTCGACTTGAAGCTGGAAGTCAAGCAAGACAGGTGGCGGCTGGCACTCTCCGAGGATGGCGAACCGGCACTCAACCCGAGCCTCGCCGTCAAGCTCGACCAGGATCTGGGCATCTCGCTGCCCGCCCTCGACGACTTGGAGGACATCAGTTATGACACTGCAACAAAGGCCGTCCGCAAGGCTGTCCGCGGAACAGGCTGGAGAATCGACAAGACGGCTGTGCTGAGCACCTTCACCTTCCACAAGGAGGTGATCTACCGCGACCTCCGAGCCAATGAGGAGGCCGTTACCGGCCACAAGATCGTGCGGCTGCTGGCCGAGGGGCCTGCCAACACCGAACGCGAAGACCTCAGCTTCGAGCCGGAACCCGACGACGGGCTCGACGACCGGCACCCGCCCGAGGATCTCGCGTGCATCCTCGACGCGGACGCGACCCAGCGCCAGTGCATCATTGCCGCACGACGGGGGCACAGCTTCGTGATGGACGGCCCGCCCGGCACGGGAAAGTCGCAGACCATCGCCAACGTGATCGCCCAGTTGATCGGCGACGGCAAGACAGTCTTGTTCGTATCCGAGAAGGCGGCCGCGCTCGATGTCGTCTACAGCCGCCTCGCCGAAGTGAGCCTCGACCCCTTTGTGCTGGCGCGGGATGGGCCGTCCCGTGACCGGCGAGCGTCGCGCCTCGCCGAAGTGAGCCTCGACCCCTTTGTGCTGGAGCTGCACAGCCATAGGGCGACCCGCAAAGCCGTGGCTCAGGATCTCGGGAAAGCTCTCTCAGAAAAGCCTCAGGCGAAGTCGCGCTTCACAGCAAGAGATCGTGCCCGCATCAAGCGCGAGCGCAAGCAGCTCACTGACTACGCACTCGCTGTGAATGAGGTCTGCCGGCCCTCGCAGCGGAGCCTCCATGAGGTGATCGGCGACATCAGCGAGATCGAGTCGCAGGGACTACCGGTGATCCCGCTGCCCGACATCGACGCGGCCAATCTGGGCGCCGATGATTTGACCAGGATTGAGGACCTCTCGGTTCGCCTCAGCGAGGCCTGGGCGCCAGTGGAACGCGGCGAGCAGTTCCTGTGGCGGGATCTCGTCGACGACCTGGCGTCCCAGCGCAAGCGTCACAGAATGTCGCTACCGGGTACACCGCCTCCGCGACGCGCTGCGGGATCTCGAGACTGTCAGCAAGGCCGTCCATGAAGACCTGGGTATCGCAGAACGGCCGACGCCTGCCATGTCGGAATGGCTCCAGGGACTGCTACGGCTAGTCGAGCACCGGCCGCCGGTAGCCGGTGCTTGGCTCGCAGCATCCGACCTCGACGAGGACACCGCGAGAGTGCGTCAGCTTGCGACGGAGGCCGGCGAGTTGGCCACGGCTGAGGCCCGACTCGCGGCCGAGATCCCCGATTGGCAGCAGCTCGACCCGGCGGCCTCTGAACGGTTGGAGAATCTCACCAGAGCGTCGGCCGGGATCGATCCTCCTTATGGGCGTGGCCTCGACGGCAACTCGAGTGATCTTCTTGCCCTCAAGCAAGCTCTCGATGAAGCGGGCGAGCACATTGAGCAGGCTCGAGATTCGGCGGATCTGCTCGCGGCCGCGTTCGAGGCCGGTCCGGTGGACGACATCTCCCTGGTCGCCATCGACCGACTCGTGGAACTCGGTCGACTGGCCGGTTCCAACTTTCTCCCGGAGCCGGGATGGTTCGACGAGAAGGGGCTGCACGCCGCTTCGGAGGCGCTCGGACTGCTGTCGGAGATCGTCCAGCGCTACATCTCCGCGCGGGACGAGATGATGGCGGACTTCAAGCCGGCCGTTGTCGAGCTGGATCTCGAAGCGCTGCGAGAACGCCGCGACGAACGCGTCAAGATCCTCGGGAAGCTCGGTCGAGGCTATCGAGCCGACAAGGCGACTGTGGCCGCCGCCGTCTCGGGCAAAGCCACCGGGCGCACCATGCGACGTCTGGAAGAGCTGATCACCTGGCAGCGGGCGCTCAGGGAGTTCGAAGCGGTCGAGGCCGTCCATGCGGCACAGCTAGGCGCGTACTATCCCGACAGCGACCGTGCCGAGTTCGAGAGCGCCGCGAACGCCATCGAGGTCGCGACCCGAGCTGTCCGAGCCGCGACGCGGTGGGCCGACGCCGGGGGCGGGACCATCGGCGCGCAATCGCTTGCCAGGGTCATCGGCCGGGACACGACCATCTCCGGGATCGTCGACGCTGCCGACCACGCTGCCATGCATCTCGAGGCGTTCCGATATGGGTCGCTCGCTTCTCAGGCCGGCCCCGCCATGCTCGCCCTCGATCTCAGGACACTGGCGCATGTCGGGACCTGGTGCAACAGGCTCGCATCGCTCTGCGCCGCCGTGGCCGTTGAGTTGTCGCCCATCGACGAGCTGTCGGGCATGAACGTCACTGTGGCGCGGGCAAAGGAGCTGTTGGAACGCCGCGCCGAGCAGGCAGAGCGCGCCGCGAGAGTCAAGGCTATGGCTCGGTCCGCCCGCCACCTGATCGGCGCCATGGCCGAGCATCCGGACAGCGAGGCGCTGCACGATGCCTGCGAATGGGTCGACCGGATCCGCGCGCACCTCGACGGCGAGATCGATTCCCGGACTGCCGAGCTGATCCTGGGCTCGGACCGGCGGGAAGCCGACATCGCCGATCCTGCCGATAGCGCCAAGAAGGCACTGGATCGCCTTGTCGGGGTCTTTGCCGAGGGACCGCACCGGGAGTCGCTGATCGAAGAACTCCAACACTCGTACCGTGGGGCTTGCGAACGGCTCAACGCGCTGGAAGAGTCCGTAACCGACCTGCGTATCTGGTCCGACTACGTCGACACCCGCCGAGCGCTCGCGTCCGAGGGCCTGGCGCCTGCCGTCGAGGAATGCGAGCGCCGCGGCACACCTGCAGGCGACGTTGCACCCACGCTGAGGCTGGCACTCCTGCGCCGCTGGGCGGATCAGATCGTCGACCGTGACCACCGGCTCAAGCCGCACCGATCGGACGACCGAGGCTCGATCAGAGCGAACTTCCAGAGGCTCGACCGCGAGCTAGTGCGCAACACCGCGGCCAGCGTGATCAACGCCTGCTCGAGCCGACGTCCGACCTCTTCGGCCGGCGGAGCCGGGGTGATCCGGCAGCAGGCTCAGCTCAAGAGACGCCACAAGCCGGTTCGCACACTGCTGAACCAAGCCGGCGATGCGGCTCAACGACTCAAACCTTGCTTCATGATGAGCCCGTTGTCAGTGTCGCAGTTTCTTCCGGCGGACTTCACCTTCGACGCAGTGATCTTCGACGAGGCCTCCCAAGTGAAGGAGGCCGATGCCATCGGCTGCATCTACCGGGGAAGCCAACTCATCGTCGCGGGCGACGACAAGCAGCTGCCGCCCACCAGCTTCTTCGACCGGATGGTCGACACCGACGAGGACGAACTCGACGAAGCGAGCGAAGAGGTTCTGGGGTTCGAGTCCGTTCTCGACCGGTGCAAGGCGCAGGGATTCACACCTCTGCCCCTCCGATGGCACTACCGCAGTCGCCATGAGGATCTGATCACCTACTCGAATTACCGATTCTACGACGGCAAGCTCCATACGTTCCCCGGCGCGGTGTCCGACGCACCTGATCTCGGTATGGAGTTCATCAAGGTGGACGGCATCTACCGGCGCGGCGCGACCCGAGACAACCTCCAAGAGGCTGCCAAGGTCGTCGACCGGGTACTCCATCACCGACGGCATCATCCGCAGGCCACCATCGGGGTGGTAGCCCTATCGACCGCGCAGCAACTTGCCGTGGAAGCCGAGATCGAGCGTCGAGCCGCCGGCGAGCCCGAACTGCGAGAGTTGGAGGCCGGCGACCGGCTGTCGGGCTTCTTCGTGAAGAACCTCGAGAGCGTGCAGGGCGACGAACGCGACATCGTCATCTTGACCATCGGGTACGGCCCCGACGAGAACGGCAAGCTGACCATGAACTTCGGCCCGATCAACCGTGAGGGTGGCGAGCGCAGACTCAATGTTGCCGTCACCCGCGCTAGGCGGCGGATCGAGATCATCTCGTCAATCGAGAGCGGGGACATTCGCGCCGACGGCGGTTCGCTCACCCATCTGCGCGGCTACCTGGACTTTCGCCGAACAAGGACTTCCCGCCTTGGCCGTCGATCTTCGAGACTCGGCCGGCGACTGCGAGAGTCCCTTCGAGGAGGAAGTCCTGCGCGCTGCGAGATCGATGGGCTTCGAGGCGGTGCCCCAGGTCGGCGCGGCTGGCTACCGAATCGACATTGGGATCCGTCATCCCGATAGGCCCGGCAGCTATCTGGTCGGAGTCGAATGCGACGGCGCTTCGTACCACTCGTCGAAGGTGGCCCGGGACCGGGACCGCCTTCGACAGGAGATTCTCGAAGGCCTGGGATGGACCATACACCGGATCTGGAGCACAGCGTGGTTCGCTGACCGCGGCAGAGAGATCAGATCCCTTGGATCCGCCATCGACAACGCTCTTCAAGCACCGACGGGCAGCGGCGGGCCGCGAGCCACGTCACCGGGACCGGTGGTGGATACCATCCCGACCGACCTGGACGCGAGACCCGAATGGGCGCGCGACTACGTCGAACCGGAGGCTTCGGCGCCCCCCTCGACTACCGCCGAGTTCGACGACCCGGCATTTCGCGGCGTCATCGTCGCTCAGATTTGCGAGGTCGTCAACGACCACGCGCCCATCCATCGCGATGTTGTTCTTCGGGTCATTCGCAAGTCCTGGGGCCGCGGTCGTGCGGGCAAGCTGATGAGGAAGGCGTTCGACAATGCTGTGGGACGTGCTGTCGCCAGCGAGAGCGTCGAACGGCGCGGGGATTGGTTGCACAGCCCGCACGGGTCGACGGTGGTGCGTGTCCCCGCCTTCGACGATGCGCCTCGGTGCCCCGTCGAGGAGGTTCCGCCCGATGAGATCGAGTTGGCAATCACGCATCTGCTGGCGGATGCAGGCGCTTCCCGCAAAGCCGACCTGCGGGAGGCATGGGCACGCCTTTATGGCTGGAAGCGAGTGGGACCCGACATCGAGAGGGCTTTCGATCGGGCAGTCCGAGAGCTCATCCAGGCCAGGATTGTGAATGGCCCTGACCCGCTGCGACTCGCAAACTGAGAACCACCACGCTGACCCGCTCTCACAGCTACGCCCCCGCGTCACCTGAGATGCTTACACCGACATAGCCTGAAGTTCACCATCTAACTGGTGACTCGCAACCAAGCGCAGCGGGAAGTCGCATGCAAGTTCGACACAAAAAATACTGAACATTCTTGTAAATGCTTGACAGATGTCATACCTCTATGGGATGATGTTTGCATGTTGATCGAAGCCGCTCGACGGATCGAGACCGCCGCCAAAGAGGCGCTGGCGCTTGTCAATGCCGGCGACGCTTCGTGCGAGGAGATGCGGCAGATGCTGGAGGTGTTCAAGGCGGCTATCGCGATCATGACGGTCGCCCAGACCACGGCCGCGGCGAGTGTCGCCGGCCGTGAGCGTCACGGCGACGGCGGCGCTGAGGTGCTGGCTTCAGGCGCGGGGCTGTCGCGGCAGGAGGCCCGCAGCCAAGTCAAGACCGCGGAGGCGCTCCGCAGCGCGCCCAGGTTGCGGGACGCGGTCGAGTCGGGCCGGGTCTCGGTAACGAACGCCAAGCGGTTGGCGGAGGCTGCGGGGAAGACCAGTTCCGCGGATGTCGAGGGTGATGGAGATCTGTTGGCCAAGGCCGAGTCCATGCGTCCCGAGCAGTTCGCCAAGGAGGCCCGCCGATGGGCTGTGGAGCGGCCGTCCGTGGAGGTGATCTCCACGGTGGCGGTGGCGTTCGCCAAGGAGGCCCGCCGATGGGCTGTGGAGCGCCAGGGCGATGGCGGCGAGAGCGAGCATGCCCGTCAGCGGGCCCGGCGCTGCGTACGTGTTTGGGACGGTGACGACGGGATGGTGCACCTGCGAGGAGAGTTCGACGTGGTGACCGGGCGCCGCATCGGCAACCGGCTGCGGGCCGAGGCTGCCCGCATGCACGACGCCGACAAGAAGGACTCCGGGGACTCCGGCGAGCGTCGCAGCTTCGACCAGTGCATGGCCGACGCCCTCGATCAACTCACCGCTGCGACCCCCGGCGGGGCCAGTGGCAAGCCTTTCGCCGACATCTGTGTCGTAGCGCATGTCGATGAGGCCAGCGGAAAGCTCATCGCCGAGCTGCCCGACGATGTGAGGCTGCCCCAGTCGGTGCTCGAGGAGCTTGCCTGCAACGCCAGGTTCACCGGCGTGATCTATGACCGCAGGGGCAGACCGATATGGCGAGCCCACTCGGTGCGCCGCGCCACCAAGGCCCAGCGCCAGCTGCTGATCGCCCGAGACGGCGGCTGCTTCGCCTGCGCCGCCCATCCCGACATCTGCGACGCCCATCACGTGAGGCCGGTGTCTCAGGGCGGGGCCACCAGCTTGGACAACATGGTCCTAGCCTGCTGGCGCTGCCACAACAAGATCCACCACTTCGGCTGGCAGATCCACGGTCCGCCCGGCAACCGCACCCTGCATCCACCCGACACGGCCACCTACGGCCCCGCCCACGCCCCCGAACAGTTGGGGCCGCATAAGCGGCACACTCAGTTACGACTCGTGCATTCGTTGGTGGGCCACGACAACCATCACAACCCCGAGTCGACCGATGCCGGCGCCGCGATCACACGGCCCGGTCCTGCAGCCGCGCGGGCCACTCTGAGGGCCGCTCAGCAGTGTGCCGAACCGGAACCTCTGTTCACCCCCGACTAGCAGGGCCAGCGGGAGCGCCCTGCGATGCCATCGGCGGTTCGCGACAAACCACCCAAAGATCTAGCGGCTGCGGCGGGACCGCTGATCGGTAGCCGCGCCTACCGCAAGTTGGTCGACGACCTCGTTCCATTCGTCGCCGGAGTGGCCCTTCACCCATCGGAACGAGATCTCCTCCCCTCGGTCCAGGTACAGCTGGATGAGCGGCTCCCACAGGTCGCGGTTGGCCACCGGCTTCTTGTTGGCGTTGCGCCAGTTTCGCCTCAGCCAGCCCTCGTACCACCGGTCGCGGAAGCAGTTGACCACGTAGGTGGAATCCGACATCACCGCTACCGGCCCATCCAACTCGCGCAGTGCCTCCAGTACCGCATGCAACTCCATGCGATTGTTGGTGGTGTGCGGCTCGGCGCCGCAAGCCCATTCGCCGCCGGGCACGGCCCAGGCCCAGGCCCCCGGTCCAGGATTGCCCAGGCAGGCGCCGTCGGTGTACACGATCGTAGGTTCGGCTGCGGTTCCGGCTGCGGGTTCAGCAGCAGAGTCAGCGGCGAGTCCGGGAAGGGGCTCGGCAGGCACGCCGCGGGAGATCTGGTCGGTGGCTGCGCCGACTGCGAGCTGGTCGACGAGCTCGTTCCACTCGTCGCCGGAGTGGCCTTTGACCCACCGGAACGAGATCTCGCCCGGCCGGGACTCGTAGAGCCCGATCAGCGGCTCCCAGAGATCCCGGTTGGCTACTAGCTTCTTCTTGGAAGTCCGCCAATCTCGCCGCCGCCATCCCTCATACCACCGGTCGCGGAAGCACTTGACGACGTAGGTGGAGTCCGACACCACCTCGACCCGGCCGTCCAATTCGCGCAGCGCCTCCAGTACCGCCTGCAACTCCATGCGATTGTTGGTGGTGTCGGGCTCGGCGCCGCAGGCCCGGGCGCCGCCGGGCACGGCCCAGGCCCAGCCTCCCGGTCCGGGGTTGCCCAGGCAGGCGCCGTCCGTGTACACGACGGTGGGCTCGGCGGCGGTTCCGGCCGCGGGTTCGGCTGCCACGCACTGATGGTCGCGCATCGGGGCTGCGAGGTCGCGAATGCGTGCTTTGCTGCCATCCTTAATGACAGTGGCCGACAACTTCCTGCGCCAGCTTCCCGACATCGATCCGGCCGAGACCCAGGAGTGGATCGACTCGCTCGACGCCGTCATCGCGGCCGGCGGCCGGGAACGGGCCCGCTACATCGTGGCCAAGCTCCTCGAGCGCTCCAACGAGCAGCGGGTGGGCGTGCCACCGACCACGTCCACGCCCTACATCAACACGATCCCCGCCTCCGAGCAGCCCTTCTTCCCCGGCAACGAGCAGGTGGAGCGGCGCATCCGCCGCTTCATCCGCTGGAACGCGGCGGCCATGGTCATCCGGGCCAACAAGACGGCCGACGGGATCGGCGGCCACCTGTCCACGTTCGCCTCGTCGGCCTCCCTTTACGAGGTGGGCTTCAACCACTTCTTCAAGGGCAAGGACGACGGCCTGGTCGGCGACCACATCTACTTCCAGGGCCACGCCGCTCCCGGCGTGTACGCCCGGGCCTACCTGGAGGGCCGCTTGAGCGAGCGGGAGCTCGACAACTTCCGGATGGAGGTCGGCGGCAACGGCCTGTCGGGCTACCCCCACCCGCGGCTTATGCCCGACTTCTGGGAGTACCCGACGGTGTCGATGGGGCTGGGGCCGATCAACTCCATCTACCACGCCCGCTTCAACCGGTACATGCACCACCGACGCATCGACGACACGTCCGGCAGCACGGTGTGGTGCTTCCTGGGCGACGGCGAGTGCGACGAGCCCGAGACCCTGGGGGCCATCGCGCTGGCCGGACGCAGCGACCTCGACAACCTGAAGTGGGTGGTCAACTGCAACCTCCAGCGCCTCGACGGCCCGGTGCGGGGCAACGGCAAGATCATCCAGGAGCTCGAGGGCGTGTTCCGGGGCGCGGGCTGGAACGTGATCAAGGTGATCTGGGGCACCCGGTGGGACGAGCTGCTGATGCGCGACACCGACGGGGCCCTGCTCAACAAGATGGCGACCACCGTCGACGGCGAGTACCAGCGCTACGCGGTGGAGACGGGCGCCTACATCCGGGAGCACTTCTTCGGCCCCGACCCCCGCCTGCGCAAGCTCGTCGAGCACCTCAGCGACGAGGACCTGCGGGTCCTGCCCCGGGGAGGCCACGACTACCAGAAGGTGTACGCCGCGTTCAAGGCCGCCACCGAGGTCACAGGCCAGCCCACCGTGATCCTGGCCAAGACCATCAAGGGATGGACCCTGGGCGAGGGATTCGAGGGCCGCAACGCCACCCACCAGATCAAGAAGATGACCGCCACGCAGCTGATGGAGCTGCGCTCTCGGCTGCACATGGAGAACGAGATCGACGAGGCGGACCTCGCCGACGGGATCCCGCCCTACTACCGGCCGCCTCCCGACTCGCCGGAGATGCGCTACATGATGGACCGCCGCCGCGCCCTCGACGGGGCCGTGCCGCGGCGGGTGGTGCGGGACCGCCGCCCCTTAATCCTGCCCGCCGACGGGCCCTTCATCGACATGCGCAAGGGCTCGGGCGGGCGGGAGGTCTCCACCACGATGGCGTTCACGGCCCTGATGCGCGACCTGATGCGCGACCAGCACTTCGGCCGGCGGGTGGTGCCCATCGTGCCCGACGAGGCCCGCACGTTCGGCATGGACTCGCTGTTCCGGGAGTTCCGCATCTACGCTCCCCACGGCCAGCTATACGAGCCGGTGGACCACGACCTGCTGCTGAGCTACAGCGAGTCGACCGACGGCCAGATCCTCGAGGAGGGCATCACCGAGTGCGGCTCGCTGGCCAGTTGGCTGGCCGCGGCCACCTCCTACGCCAACCTCGGTGTGCCCATGGTGCCGTTCTTCGCCTTCTACTCCATGTTCGGCTTCCAGCGGGTGGGCGACTCGATCTGGGCCGCGGCCGACGCCCGGGCCCGGGGCTTCCTCATCGGCGCGACCGCGGGGCGCACGACGCTGCCGGGCGAGGGGCTCCAGCACCAGGACGGCCACAGCCATGTGCTGGCCTCGACGGTGCCGGCCTGCGAGGCCTACGACCCGGCCTTCGCCTACGAGCTGGGGGCCATCGTCGACGCGGGCCTGCAACGGATGTACCCGCCGGACGCCGCCGACGGGACCGACGTCTTCTACTACATCACCGTCTACAACGAGAACTACGCGCAGCCGCCCCGTCCCGACCATGTGACCGACTCCAACATCACCAGCGGCCTGTACAAGTTCGACGACGGCCCGGGGGGCCGCAGGCGCTCGGCCACCATCCTGTTCTCGGGCGCGTCGGTGGGCGCCGCGCTCGAGGCTCAGGCGCTGCTGGCCGAGCATCACGACACGTCGGCCGAGCTGTGGAGCGCAACCTCCTACCAGCGGCTGCGGCGCGAGGCCATCGACGTGGAGCGCCGCAACCGGCTGCATCCCACTGACGAGCCCGCCGTTCCGATGGTCACCCGGCAACTGTCCGATTCCGACGGCCCGATCGTGGCCGTGACCGACTTCATGACCCTGGTCCCGGACCAGATCGCCCGCTTCACTCCGAGGCCGCTGCACGTGCTGGGCACCGACGGGTTCGGCCGCTCCGACACCCGCGAGGCGCTGCGGCGGTTCTTCGAGGTCGACGGGGTCCACATCGTGCTGGCGGTGCTGTCGGCACTGATGGAATCGGGCGAGGCCTCCACGGACGAGGTGGCGGCCGCCATCGACCGGTACGGCATCGACGTCGACCGCGACGATCCCGGCCACCCCGACACCGGCGCGCGGTTATCCTCCAACGGATGGGACCGGTCGGGACAGAAGGAGCAGAAGGCTCTCGGCAAGAGGATGGACGGATGAGAGTCCGACTCCTGGTGTGCGCCGTGATGTTTGCTATGGCGGCCGCGGCCTGCGGGGCCGACGACGCGGCGACCACCGCCGAACCGGCCTCAACGGGGACTGACGTGGCGGCCTCTGCTGCACCGGCCAGCCCGGCCGGCGACGTGCCCGATCTGGACATGGCCGACGTGCACACGGGCGAGACTGTCAACCTCCAGTCGACGGTTAGCAGCGAGACGCCGACCCTGCTCTGGTTCTGGGCGCCCCATTGACCGACCTGCCGGAGGGAGGCTCCGGCCCTTGAGCAGTTCGCTCAGGACAACGCCGGCAAGGTGAAGGTCGTGGGGATCGGCGCCCAGGACGACTTCGCCTACGCCGAGCGGTTCGTGTCGCAGACAGGAACCACCTTCACCATGCTGTGGAGCGGCTCCAATGAGAGTTGGCGCCACTTCGGTGTCGGGAGGAACTCGAGCGTCCGGCTGCTCGACAGCGGCGGCAACCTGGCCGACGACAGCCCCGGCAGTTTCGACGCAGCGAGGCTCAGCGACGAGCTTGCTGGCCTAACCTGAGCGATGAAGATGCCGTACGCCGCTCGGATACTCGCAGTGTTCCTGGCCGTCGTCCTGCCGGCCGCCGCCTGCGGCAGCGATGACGATCCGAGCACTGGCGATCAAGGCGTCAACGCCAGCGCCGAGGATCAGGCCGCGCTCGAGCAGGCGCAAGCCGAAGCTGCCTCGGCCGCGGCCGAGGCAGCCGCAGGCGCCGAGGCCGAAGCCAAGGCAGAGGCCGAAGCGGCCGCGCGGGCAGCCGCCGAGGCCGAAGCCGCCGCTGCGGCTGAAGCGGCCGCCCAGGCCGAAGCTCAGGCCGAGGCCGACGCCACCGCCGCCAGGGCTGCTGAGGCCGAGCTCGCGCTGGCGGCTGCCGAGGCGGAGCCCGAGGGAACGGTCGACCCCGGAGTGGTCGACGAACTCGAGCAGGAGCTGGCACAGGCCCAAGCCGAGGCCGAGGCAGCCGAGGCCGAGGCAGCCGCGCAGGAAGCTGCCGCGCAGGCAGCCGCGCAGGCAGCCGCGGCCGAGGCCGAAGCCGCCGCAGAGGCCGCAGTCGCCGAGGCTGAGGCCCGAGCCATAGCCGCCGAGGCCGAGGCTCTTGCCGCCGCTGCGGAGTCCGAGGCCCAAGCGGCAGCCGAAGCCGCAGCCCAAGCAGCAGCGGAGACCACCACGACTGCTGCGCCCACAACCACCGCAGCCCCGACCACAACCGCCTCGCCCACAACCACCGCAGCCCCGACCACAACCGCCGCGCCGACAAGAGCCTCGGCCCCGACCACAACCGCCTCGCCGGTCATCGAGACCGACGTGCCGGATCAGGACATGATCGATCTGCGCACGGGAGAGACAGTCAACCTTCGCGACTTCGCTGACGGCTCCACGCCCCTGCTGCTCTGGTTCTGGGCCCCGCATTGACCGGTCTGCCGGCGAGAGGCCTCGCCGGTCGGGCAGTTCGCCCGAGACAACGAGGGCAGAGTCATCGTCATTGGCGTGGGCGGCTCCGACACGCTCGCCCAAGCCGAGAGCTTCCTCGCCTCGGCCGGCGGTCCGGCCAACATGCTCTGGGGCGAGTCCTTCGAGGCGTGGCGCCACTACGAAGCCGGCAATCCCAACCTGATACTGCTCGACGGCGCGGGCGCGACAGAGATCGAGAGGGTCAGCGCGTTCAACAAGAACCGCCTCCAGGACGCGCTGGACGGCCTCGGCTGACAAATTCACCCGCCGTTCAACCGGTATTCGCTCCCGGTTCACGGCTGCCGAAGCCGTCTGAAACCTCGCTTCGTCTAGCATGCGTGCGGGCCGCAACAGGTGCGGGCTTGCCATGCCATCTTCCCCGAGGGAGGGACAACCAAGTGCGCAACTCAAGGTGCCGGCTCCTCTGGCTGCCGGCGCTTCTCGTGAGCTTCTCGCTAGTGGCCGCGGCGTGCGGCGGACACGACGAGGAAGAGACCTCGACACCTTCGGCTACGGCCGGCACCGGCACGGCCGACCAGACGGCCTCGGTCTCGGGCGAGGTGAACATCTCGGGTTCGTCGACGGTCGAGCCGATCTCGATCCGGGTGGCGGAGCTGTTCGAGGACGTGGCCCCGGATGTGTCGGTGAACGTGGACGGTCCCGGCACCGGCGACGGCTTCAAGCTGTTCTGCGCGGGCGACACCGACATCTCCGACGCCTCGCGCCAGATCAAGCCCGCCGAGAAGGAGGACTGCTTCGCCAACGGCATCACCGACATCGTCGAGCTCAAGGTCGCCGTGGACGGCATCGCGGTGATGACCAACGCCAGCAACGACGCCGTCGAGTGCCTGACCTTCGAGCAGCTCTTCGACCTCATCGGCCCCGACGGCGAGGGCACCAGCACCTGGGCCGAGGCCTCCGCCGGCCTGCCCGACGCCCCGCTGGACCTCTTCGGCCCCGGCGAGGAGTCCGGCACCTTCGACTCCTTCATCGAGATCGTCCTCGAGGACCTGGCCGGGGAGGCCGGCGTCGATGCCACCACCCGCACCGACTACAGCCCCTCGGGCGACGACAACGTCATCATCCAGGGCATCCAGTCCAGCGACACCAGCCTGGGATGGGTCGGCTTCGCGTTCGCCATCAACGCCTCCGGCGTCAAGCTGCTCGAGATCGACGGCGGCGACGGGTGCGTGGCCCCCACCGGCGACACCATCGCCTCCAACGAGTACCCCGTCAGCCGGGACCTGTGGATCTACGTCAACGCGGATGCGGCCGCCGCCAACCCCGCCCTGGTCGCCTATGTCGACTTCTACGTCTCCGACGCCCTCAGCCAGGCCGTCGGCGAAGTCGGCTACGTCCCCCTCGCCGGCGCAGCCCACGCCGAGACCGCCGAGCGCTGGCACAGCCGCAGCCTCATCAGCTAGAACACCGGGCGGCCTGACCCGGACCCCGGACCCCGGAGAGGATCCCTCCAAAGCCGTCACCGACACGGAGCGTCGTTGCATTCAGAGCTAGTCACCGCTGATCAGCTTCAGATCGCGCCTGCCCGCAGGCGCCGCGACGTGATCATCAGGTACACCCTGGTCGTGACGGCGCTCGTGTCGGTCGTGGTGAGCGCGCTGATCGTGTGGAGCCTCCTGCGGGAGGCCTGGACCTTCATCACCGAGGTGATGTGGGCCGACACCTGGGGACAGCAGGGCTGGTTCCCCCGGCGGGGCCTGTACGACCTGCCGACGATCATCGTCCCTTCGCTGATAATCACAGGCGTCGCCATGGTGGTGGCCGGGCCCTTGGGCCTGGGCGCGGCGGTCTACCTGTCGGAGTACGCCAACCCCAGGGTCAGGTCCTGGCTCAAGCCCGCCCTGGAGATCCTGGCGGGCATCCCCTCGGTGGTGCTGGGCTTCTTCGCTCTCACCTGGATCGCACCCAACATCGTCGGACGCATAGGCAAGACCACCTTCCTGGTGATCGGCGCGGCGATCCTCCTCGTGTACGCCGCAGTGTCGGCCGGCATCGCCCGAGCCAAGATCAAGCAGTACCGGGAGGGGGCGGCCGACCCATCGGCCCGGATCGGCGCGGTGGCGTCGATTGCCGTACTGGTGGTGGCATTCGCCCTGGCCGCGGCCTGGACCCTAAACGTCTGGTTGAACTTCGCCCCCAACAACGCCGGATCGCTGGCCGCGGCCGGAATCGGCGTGGGGATCCTGGTCATCCCGCTGGTGGCCTCAATCTCCGAGGACGCCATGGCCGCCGTGCCCGACTCGCTACGGGAGGCCTCGGCCGGACTCGGCGCCCGCAAACGAACCACGGCCACCACGGTGGTGCTGCCCGCGGCCATATCCGGCATCGCGGCCGCCTTCATCGTGGCCATCTCGAGGGCCGTCGGCGAGACGATGGTGGTGTTCATGGCCGCCGGCGCGGCCGACGCCGCCCGCTTCACCGATTCCCCCTTCGAGGGCGGCCTGACCATGACCGCGGCCATGGCCTCGCTGGCGTCGGGCACCGACAGCGTCGTGGGCGAGGGACTCACCTTCCAAAGCCTCTACTTCGTGGGCCTGATGCTGTTCGTTATCACGTTGAGCCTCAACATCATCGCCTCGCGCTTCGTGTCGAAGGTCCGCGAGGCCTACTAGTGCATACTCGCGTTAGTCTTATGGCTGTGCTAGGGTGGGGGTATGACTGTGCCGAGAGCTGTGGAGGTGTGCGATGGGGACCGGGCGGTGCTGGAGGCGCGGGCAGTGGCGTCGACGACGCCGCGGCGCGACTGGCAGCGGGCGAGGATCGTGCTGTTGGCCTCCGAGGGGCTGTCGTCGCGGGTGATTGGCGAGGCGGTGGGCCTGAACCGCAACACGGTGGACGTGTGGCGTCGCCGCTACGCCGCGGAGGGCCTCGCGGGGCTCGATGACCGGCCGCGGCCGGGGCGGCCGCGGGTGTATGGGCCCTCGGAGAGGCTGGCTCTGGTCAAGATGATCACGACGCGCCCGCCCGAGGCGGGCCAGCTCGGCCGGCGGCGGCTCAAGGCGCGCATGTCGATGCCGGAGGCCGGGCGGATACTGCGCGACGAGCACGGCATCGCGATCTCGGACTCCCAGGTGTGGCGCATATGCAACTCGATGGGCCTCAAGCCCTGACAGACGCGCTCGTGGATGGCGTCGCATGATCCCGGCTTCGACGACAAAGCCGCCGACGTCTGCGGCCTCTACCTGGACCCGCCCGAGAACTGGGCGGTGTTCAGCGTCGACGAGAAGACCGGCATGCAGGCCCGAAGCCGCACCAACCCGACCCGCCCCGCACAGCCCGCACAGGGCGGCGGCAGGGGCCGGCCCGCGCAGCAGGAGTTCGAGTACCGCCGCCACGGCACCAAAGCGCTGTCCGCCGCGTTCGAGTGCGCCACCGGAGAGGTCCTCGCCGCGCCCACCGACTCGATCCGCTCAGACAACTTCGTCAAGCTCCTGGCCGAACTGGACTCACAGGTCCCCGCGCACCTCGAACTGCGCTGCATCGTCGACAACCTCGCCACCCACAGCACCAAAGCCGTCGAGGAGTTCCTCGACGAACACCACCGCGTGTTCCTGCACCGAACCCCCACCCACGCCTCCTGGCTCAACCAGATCGAGATGTGGTTCTCCATCCTCACCCGCCAGCTCCTCCACACCGCCGAGTTCAACCACACCACAGACCTCACCGCAGCAATCCTCGACCACCTCGCCGACCACAACAACCGAGCCAAACCCTTCAAATGGACATACCACCCCAAACGACAGCCACAAGACTTACGCGCGTGACCACTAGGGCAGCGCAATGATCAGCCGCCTCGTCGACGACAAGTCCCGGGCCGCCATCGCCGCCTCCATCGAGAGGCGCCGGGTGGACGCCCGGGGCCTGCTGTTCAAGGTCGTGCTCCAGTCGTGCCTGCTGATCACGCTGGCCCTGCTGGCCGTGCTGCTGGTCACCGTGGCGCTGGACAGCACCGACCAGCTCGGCACCCGCCTGTGGGACTTCCTCCAGGGCACTCTGCGCTCCCGCTCCTCCGACGAGAGCCTCGGCATCCACCAGGGCATGTACGGCTCCCTGTGGATCGCCATCATCGTGGCCGTGCTGGCCTTCCCCATCGGGATCGGCGCCGCCGTCTACCTCGAGGAGTACGCCCCCCGGAACCGCCTCACCGCCTTCATCGAGGTCAACATCCGCAACCTCGCCGGGGTGCCGTCGGTGGTGTACGGCCTGCTGGGGCTGGCCCTGCTGCTCAACGGCCAGATCTTCGGCCTCGACCGGCTGACCGGCGGGAGCTCGGCCCTCTCGGGCGGGATCACCCTGGCCATCCTCGTGCTCCCCATCGTGATCATCACCTCCGGCGAAGCCTTCCGGGCGGTGCCCATGGAGCTGCGGGAGGGCGCCTACGGCGTCGGGGCCACCAGGTGGGAGATGATCCGCACCCAGGTGCTCCCCTACGCCGCGCCCGGCATCCTCACCGGCACGCTGCTGTCGATGGCCCGAGCCATCGGCGAGGCCGCACCGCTGATCCTGGTGGGCGCCGTGACCGGCCGGCTGGGCGACAGTCCGGGCCTGTTCGACGTCGGCGCCCTCGACGACAGGTTCACCGCCCTGCCGATCATCATCACCAGTTGGACCGCGCAGTCCGGCCGGGACGTCGGCTTCGCCGCCGCGGCGGCCGCCGCCATCGTGGTGCTGCTCGTATTCGTGCTAATGATGAACTCCGCCGCCATCCTGCTGCGGAACCGGTTCGAGAAGAAGAGGGGCTGAAGCGTGGCTGAAGTGAGGCAGGAGAGAGGCTGAAGTGTCGATGACAGATGAGGCCCCCCGCTTGATCGAGCGCCCGCTCGCCGCCGGCGGGGCGAGCCCCGAACAGGAGACGCCTGCGCCGGCCACCGAGAGGGACGTGGTGTTCGAGTCCCGGGACGTGAACGTCTACTACGGCATCTTCCGCGCGGTGCGCGACGTGACCTTCACCGTGCCCAAGAACGAGATCATGGCCCTCATCGGCCCCTCGGGCTGCGGCAAGTCCACCGTGCTGCGCTGCTACAACCGCATGAACGACCTCATCAAGGACGCCCGGGTCACCGGCTCAATCACCTACCGGGGCACCGACCTCTACGACGAGCGCGTCGACCCGGTCGAGGTCAGGCGCCGCATCGGCATGGTGTTCCAGAAGCCCAACCCCTTCCCCAAGTCGATCTACGACAACGTCTCCTACGGGCCGCGGGTGGCCGGCCAGAAGAAGGGCCTCGACGACATCGTCGAGAGATCGCTGCGAAAGGCGGCGCTCTGGGATGAGGTGAGCGACCGCCTCAAGGACTCGGCCCTCAGCCTGTCGGGAGGCCAGCAGCAGCGGCTCTGCATCGCCCGGGCCATCGCCGTCGATCCCGACGTGCTGCTCATGGACGAGCCGTGCTCGGCGCTCGACCCGATCGCCACCGCCCGCATCGAGGACCTCATGCAGGAGATCAAGCAGGACTACACGATCATGATCGTCACCCACAACATGCAGCAGGCGGCCCGGGTGAGCGACACCACCGCCTTCCTCACGGCCGACATCCACTCCGAGAACGACACCCGCACCGGCATCCTGGTGGAGGTGGACACCACCCAGAAGATGTTCTCCAATCCCTCCGACGAGCGCACGGAGAACTACGTGACCGGGCGCTTCGGCTAGGGACGGCCGGGGACACGATCATGACCGAAGAGACCCGCAAGTCGTTCCACGCCGAGATCGACGAGATTGGCGACCTGGTCGTGCAGATCGCGGCCCGCGTCGGCGACGCCGTCGCCAGGGCCACCGACGCGCTGCTGAAGTACGACCTGTTGGAGGCCCAGCAGGTGATCGACGACGACGAGCTAATCGACGTGGTCGCCCTCGAGATCGAGGAGAAGTGCCAGGGCCTCCTGGCCCTGCAACAGCCCATGGCCGGCGATCTTCGCCAGATCCTGGCCGCCATGTGGATCAACGCCGAGCTGGAGCGCACCGGCGGCCTGGCCTGCAACATCTGCAAGGGCACCCGACGGATGTTCCCGGCCGAGTTGCCCCCCAGGCTGCGGGGCCTGATCGCGGAGATGAGCGAGGAGGCGGTCCGGCTCATCCGGCTCTCGGTGGACTCCTACTCCGAGCGCGACGTCGCCCTGGCCGCCGCCCTCGACGACATCGACGACCGGCTCGACACCCTCCACCGGATCTTCGTGCGCAACGTCCTGGAGAGGAGCCGGCTCGAGGAGCTCGACGTCCAGCCCACGATGCAACTGGCCCTGATCGCCCGCTACTACGAGCGCATCGGCGACCACGCCGTCAATGTCGGCGACCGGGTCCGCTACATGGTGTCGGGCGAGATGCCGTGGCAGGCCTTGGTCGCCAGCCCCCCGACCGAGGCCGAGCACCCGACCCCCGAACACGCCGCCGAGCCGGCCGAGACGTCCTCCAACGGCGACGACGAGGCCGACTAGTGGTGTGTCGTGGGTTTGATTGCGGGGTTGGTAGTGTGGCGGCATGAGCAT
>VYBO01000067.1 GCA_009844405.1 Acidimicrobiaceae bacterium | reverse complement strand
CGATCTCCGCCCCCCCCGAACCCCCCCGGCGCCGCCCCCCTTGGCCCCCCCCCGGCCGCTCCGCCCGGCCCGCTATCCCCGGCGCCCGGCTCCCCCCGGGGGGGGGGTAGGCGAATTCAGGGGCAGTGCGGGCCGGGCAGCGCCGGAGGCTCCCACTGGCGCGGCCAGCGCGGAAGCGGTCGGCTTAACCTCCGACTCCGGGGCCGTAGATGAAGAAGTCCTCATATCGGGCTCTGGCATGGGCGCGAAAGCTATAGGTGCGCCTCATCCGGGGTCAAGCGGGCCCGCTGTCAACGGCCAACACCAGCGCGTTGCCGCGGCCCAGGACTCGGCGAGGTCTACCCGTCCGGGGATGTAGAGGGCTGGGTGGATGCGTCGACTAGGCTGGCCAGGACCCGGTCTGGGGTGAGGGGGAAGCTGTCGAACCAGACGCCGGTGGCGTCGTGGAGGGCGGCCACCACCGCGGGGGCGTAGGGGATCATGCCCATCTCGGCCATGCCCCGGGCGCCCCACGGGCCCAGCGGGTCGGCCAACTCCAGCACGACGCTGTCGACGGTGGTGGGGATGTCGCCTATGCCGGGCATCAGGTAGGTGCTCAGGCGCATGTTCTGCAGGCGGCCATCGTCTGATTGGAGGTTCTCGCTCAGCGCGTATCCGTGGGCCTGGATGACGGCACCCTCGATCTGGCCCACCACCAGGTCCGGGTTGATGGCCCGCCCCACGTCGTGGGCGCTCACCACCCGATCGACCCGGATGTGACCCGTGCCGGTGTCCACCGTGAGCTCCACGTTCTGGGCCACGTAGCCGTAGCTGAAGTTGGGGACGCAGTGGCCGTCGACGGGGTCGAGCGCCTCGGTGGGCGGAGGCACGAAGCGGAAACGGCCTGCGGCCGGACGCTGGCCGTCCCGCCAGGCCTTCTCGGCCTCCTCGGCCGCGCCCAGGATCGCGTTGCCCGACATCCACGTGAGCCTCGAGGCCGACGCCGAGCCCGCGTCGCCGGAGGTGGCCGTGTCGCTGAAGCGGTGCTCGATGCGGTCCGCGGGCAGCCCGGTGGCCTCGGCGGCCATCTGCACCAGCGCGGTGTGGGCGCCCTGGCCCACCTCGGCGCCGGCGTGGTACAGCTCGGCCCGTTCAGGACCGTCGGAATCCTGGCCGCCGTGGAGCACGATCTCGGCTTCGCTCCGCTCCGGGAAGCCGAAGGAGAACCCGACGTTCTTGAACGAGCAGGCGAAGCCCCGGCCCCGGCGCAGGGCCGACGGCTCGGGCGGCAGCGACGGGAACGGGCTGAAACCGGCGCGGTCGCCATCGGAGGGCGCCTCAGCTGCGGCCTCGGCGCAGCGGTCGATCACCTCACCCATGGTCACGCCCTCGGGCATGGCCGACTGGGTGATGCCGACGCTGCCCTCGCGCAGGGTGTTGAGGCGGCGGATCTCCACCGGGTCCATACCCAGCGCCTCGGCCAGCTTGTTGATCTGGCTCTCGGCCGCGAAGGCGGCCTGGGGGGCGCCGAAGCCCCGGAACGCGCCGGCAGGAGTGGCGTTGGTGTACACCGCGTGGCTGTCGATCTCGGCGTTGGGCACCTCGTAGGGACCCGCCTGGTGCAGGTGGCAGTTGCCGAGCACCTTGTTGGAGGTGAAGTTGTAGGCGCCGGCGTCGAGCCAGGCGCTGCTGCTCACCGCGGTGATGCGGCCGTCGCGCCGGGCGCCCCAGCGCGCGGTGATGCGTCCCCGGTGGCGCTTGCCGTGCCCGACGATCGACTCCTCGCGCGACCACACGGTGGCCACCGGACGGTCGATGCCCCGCTCGCGGAGCCTCATCGCGGCCAGGCCCAGCACGATCTGGACCGATATGTCCTCGCGGCCGCCGAACGCGCCGCCGATGGCCGGATAGATCACCCGGACCCGCTCGGCGGGCAGGTCGAGGGCGTGGGCGATCTGCTCCTGGTCCTCATGGGTCCATTGGCCCGCGACCTCCACCGTCACCCGGCCCTCGCCGTCGATGTAGGCCAGGCCCGCCTCGGGCTGCAGGTAGGCGTGCTCCTGGTAGGGGAACTCGTAGGTCGATTCCACCACCACGTCGGCGTCGGCCCAGCCCTGCTCCATGTCGCCCTTACGGATTCGCAGCGAGTAGTAGGCGTTGGAGGGCTCGCCGTTCTCGGGGTGGATCATCGTCTCCGAGGACAGCGACTGGTCGATGTCGGCCAGCACCGGCAACGCTTCCCACCGGGCGTCGATGGCGGCTGCGCCGGCCCGGGCCGCCTCGGGCGTCTCGGCCACGACCAGCGCCAGCCGGTCCGCCTCCCAGCGGGACACGTCGCAGGGCAGCGGGCTGCGGCCGGTGTGCTCCAGGCCGACGAACACGGGATGGTCGGCCATGGTGAGGCCGAACTCGTTCACGGGCACGTCGGCCGAGCCGAACACCGCCACCACTCCCTCGACGGCCTCCGCGGCGGAGAAGTCGAGCCCGGTCAGGCGAGCGTGGGGCTGGTCGGTGAACACCGCCATGGCCCACAGCGCGTCGGCCGGGATCCGGTCGCTCGGGTACTCGGCCGCGCCGGTGAGCTTGGCCGGCGCATCGATGCGGGCCGGGGAGGTGCCGACGCTCACAGTTCTGTCGCTCCAGACTCGCCGGGCGGAATTGGCAGCGGGGGAGTCCCGTCTGGGCGCTCGTGGCTGCCAATTCGCGGCGAGGCTTCGCCGTTGCCCGCGAGGGCGTCGATGATCGAGTAGTACCCGGTGCAGCGGCACAGGTTCCCGGCCAGGCCGTGCTCCACCTGTTCCCGGCTCGGGTGGGGCTCCTCGTCGGCCAGCATGGCCGCGCTCATGACGAACCCGGGAGTGCAGAAGCCGCACTGGACGCCCCCGCAGTCGGCCAGGGCCTGCTGGACGGGATGCAGGCTCCCGTCGGGCGGGGCGACGCCTTCGACGGTGGTGATGCGCGAGCCGTCGGCGCGGGCGGCGGGCACCAGGCACGACAATACGGCCCTACCGTCGAGGTGGACGGTGCACGCTCCGCACTCGCCCTCGGCGCAGCCCTCCTTGGTGCCGGTCAGCCCAAGGTCGAACCGCAGCCAGTCGAGCAGGGTGCGGCCCGCGGCGTTGGCCCCGCGGCGCTCGACGCCGTTGACGGTGGCTGTGATGGTGCTGGCATCGGTGACCTCCCGCCGGGACGGCTCCTGCCGCGCTGACGGAGCCACCGAATCCGGGACGGAGACCAGGCGGGGCGGGCTCTGGGGCCAGGTGGCGGCCTCGGCGCCGGCCGCCAGTGTGCGCAGCGCCCGCTCCACCACCACCTCGGTGGTGTGGCTGCGGTACTCGGCGGTGGAGCGCAGGTCGTCCATTGGTGTGACCGCAGCCCGCGACGCGGCCGCGACGTCGGAGGCCGCGTCGGCGAGGAGCCGGCCCCTGGCGATGCCGGCGGCCGCGTCCACCAGCTCGATGGTCGGGCCGACACTGCCGAGAGCCACCACCAGGTCGGACACGGTTCCGTCGCTGCCCTCGGTGACCACCGCGGCGGCGTGGACCACCGAGATGGCCTGCGCCCTCCTCAGCCCGAGCTTCACGAAGATGCCCCGGCGGCCCCCGCCGAGCGCGTCGAAGGAGATCCTGGTCACGAGTTCGCCCGGCTCCAGCGCGGTGGTGCGGAAACCGGTGAGGAAGTGCTCGATCGGCATGGTCCGGTGGCCGCCTCCGGCCGACGAGACGGTCACGTCGGCACCGAGCGCGTACAGCGCGGAGATCGTGTCGTTGGCGGGGCTGGCCGTGACGATGTTGCCGACGATCGTGGCCCGGTTGCGAAGCTGCGGACCCCCGACCTCCAGGCAGGCCTGCGCCAGCGGGAGTCCCACCGACAGCATCCGCTCGAATCCGGCTACGTCGCCGTGGGTGACCAGGGGCCCCAACTCCACCCGACCGCGGTGCTCGGTGATGGTGTCGAGCCCCTCGAGCACGCTCAGATCGACGAGCGTGTCGATGCCGGTCCTCGCGCCGCGGCTGAGCTCCAGCAGCAGGTCGGTGCCGCCGGCGATGGCGCGGGCCGAGGGACCGCGCGCCGCCAGCACGGCCAAGGCGTCCTCCAACGACTCGGGCGCCACATATCGCTTGATCGGATCGGCCCGGCGTTGGGCTTCGTGAAGTCGGCTCATGGCAAGAGTCGGGACGGCCGGATTTGAACCGGCGACCCCCTGCTCCCAAAGCAGGTGCGCTACCTGGCTGCGCCACGTCCCGTGCGACTGATCAGGCTACCCGTGGAGGGGCATGGCACCCCAAGCGCGCTCAGCGTGAACGGGGCAGGCCCAGACGTGGCCCGGTGCAGAGCGGGGGGAGTGGATGACGCCGTCGCGGGTCGCGGCGATCATCTCGCCGGTGAAGTACTCGGCCAGGAACTGCCGAACCTCTGTCCTGAGAGCGAGCGCGGATTGATCGGCGGCCGATCGCGTCGCAGGGTGGTCATTTCCGC
>VYBO01000011.1 GCA_009844405.1 Acidimicrobiaceae bacterium | reverse complement strand
TCGACTGGCGCCGGGGCGAGCGCTGGTTCCGGCGCATGCTCACCGACGGCGACATCCCCCAGAACGCGGGCAACTGGCAGTGGGTGGCCGGCACCGGCCCGGACGCGGCTCCGTACTTCCGGGTCTTCAATCCCGTGGCTCAGAGCCGCCGGCACGACCCGGAGGGCCGGTACCTGCGCCGCTGGCTGCCGGAACTGGACCGGCTGGACAGCAGAGCGATCCACGCGCCTTGGCAGGCTGCGCCCGCCGAGCTTGCCGCCGCGGGGGTGAGGCTCGGAGCCGACTACCCCGCGCCGACAGTGGACCACGACGAGGCCCGTGAGCGCGCCCTGGCGGCCTATCGAGAGGCGCTGACGGGCTGAGGCCATCGGGGGTAGCCCTCCGGCAGAACATCGGATATATTGAAATCAGACGAGTATCGCGGCCTGTCGTCCGGGCGCCAGATGTCTGCTCACACAGGAGGAGCAAACCATGGCGCCGTTCTTGACAGTCGTGGGTTACCTGCTTTTCGGATTGGCCATGTTCAACCTTGGCCTGATCGTCCCCTACGCGAGGAACCGGTGGTACCGCGGGCGGATGCAGCGCGAGCGTGCCGGCCGCGGCGACGGCAGGACCATCACCAAGGACGACATCCGCGAGGAGCTGTGCCGCGACCCGGTGGCCGTCGACATGTTCATGAGCGACAGCACGCCCGACGACGTGCAGAGGTACCTGTACCTGGAGGCCGAGCGCCGGGCGATCATGCGCAAGCGCAAGCAGCTCGCCGACGGTGAGAACGACTTCTTCGCCCCGCCGCGGCGTCCCGGCCCGGACCCGGGCTTCAGCGGTTGTCGCAGCTAGCGACCAGCCTGGCTGACGCCCCTGGGTCGGCGCGCCGCAGCATCGGCCGCCATGGCCTCGATCACACCGCCGGGCGGCTGGACCTGCGGCGTAGCGCTGCCGATCCACACATGGCGGCCGGCGTCCGGGCCGGCCGGGCCGCGGGGGCCAACACCTTCCGCCTCAAGTTCCGGGCCCGCACCCTCGACGAGCACCTGGAGCAGTTCGCCGCCTTCGCCGAGTCGGTAGTCCCCCCGGTGGACGAGACCTGAGAGCCCGGGGCCGCGCTAGTTGACGCGGCGGTCGCGGCCGGCCCATAGCTGGTCTCGCAGGGCGAACTTCTGGATCTTGCCGGTGGCGGTCTTGGGCAGCTCGCCGAACGTCACCGACTTCGGGGCTTTGAAGCGGGCGATGCGGGACTTGACGTGCCCGACGAGGTCGGCCTCGGTCACGGCTGCTCCCGCACGAAGCACCACGAACGCGGCCGGCACCTCGCCCCAGGTGTCGTCGGGGGCGGCCACCACCGCGCACTCCACCACGTCGGGATGTGAGGCCAGGGCCTGCTCCACCTCGATGGAGGCGATGTTCTCGCCGCCGGAGATGATCACGTCCTTGGCCCGGTCCCGCACCTCCACGTAGCCGTGGTCGTGCATCACGGCCATGTCACCGGTGCGGAACCAGGTCCCGCCCGGCCCGTCCGCCGACGCCGCCGCGGTGGCCTCGGGATCCTTGTAGTAGCCGAGCATCACGTTGTTGCCCCGGATGGCGATCTCGCCCTGGGTGGTTCCGTCGGCGGGCACGTCCGCGCCGCCGGCGTCGATCACCCGCACCGATGAGGTCACCAGCGTGCCCACCCCCTGGCGGGCCTTGATCCGGGCCTGCTCGGAAGCGGGCAGGCTATCCCATTCGCTGCGCCAGTCGCAGATCAGAGACGGACCGTAGGTCTCGGTCAGGCCGTACAGGTGGGTGACATCGACGTTGAGCTCGGTCATCTGCGCCAGCAGGGTGGGCGACGGGGGCGCGCCCCCGGTGCACACCTTCACGGTCCGGGGCGCCGGCGCGGCGTCGGGGTGGTTGACCAGGCCGATCAGCACGGTGGGGGCGGCGTTGAAGTGCGTCACGCCGTCGTCGCGGACATGGCGCCACACGGTGTCCGGGTCCAGGGTCCTCAGCATCAGGTGGGCGCCGCCCACCGCGGTGACCGCCCAGGGGAAGCACCAGCCGTTGCAGTGGAACATGGGCAGCGTCCACAGGAACACCGCGTCGCTGTCGAGGCCGCACTGGGCGGCCATTGCCAGCGCGTTGAGGTTGGCGCCCCGGTGCGAGTACATCACGCCCTTGGGATGGCCGGTCGTGCCCGACGTGTAGTTGAGGCTCAGCACGGAGTGCTCGTCGGTGATCTCGGCCCGGTGGGGCTGCGCCGCCGCCAGCAGCGCCTCGTACTCGCAGTCCGAGTCGCCTGAGACGCCGGCGTCGTGCGACAGCACCAGCCGCAGCCCCGGCACCTGCTGCTGGATCGACCGGGCCACATCGGCCAGGCCGTGGTCGGCTAACAGCACCTTGGACTCGGCGTGGCCGACGATCCAGGCCAGCTCCGATGCCGACAGCCTGGAGTTCAGCGCGTTGAACACCACTCCGGCCATGGGGAACCCGAACGCCGCCTCCAGCGCCATCGACACGTTGGGAGCCAGCACCGACACCGCGTCCCCGGGCTGAAGGCCCAGGTCGAGCGTGGCCCCGGCCAGCCGCTCGCAGCGGCAGGCGAACTCCTCGTAGCTGCGCCGCAGCGGTCCGTCCATCACTGCGGGGCGGTCGCCGTGCACCAGCCGGGCCCGGTCGAGGAACGAGACCGGCGTGAGCGGCACCGGCACGAACGGCGAGGTCATGGCAGGCAACGTTACGCGCACAGCGGCGCTGGACGTCGTTCTCGCTCAACAGCCGGGCACGCAGCTCGTGCTTGAGCACCGCCGAGGTTCGCTGCCTGACGGCGCCGCGTTATGGTTTGAACCGTGGCCAGGACGCTCGCCGCCGCCACCCGCCGGGTGCTGGGGTCCCGCCGCCGGGGCGACCGAGCGGCTGCCGCCCCGGCCGCCGGCGCCGCCGACGCCGCGCTCGTCGCCGACCTGGTCGAGGCCATCGGGGCCGACCGGGTGCGGGCCGACGCGGCCGCCCGCTACCTGGCCTCCCGTGACGCCTCCATCTACAAGGAGGGCAACGCCGGGCCGGTGTGCTATCCCGGCACCACCTCCGACGTGGTGGCCTGCGTGAAGGTCGCCACCCGCCATGGGCGGGCCGTGTCGCCCAGGGGGGCCGGAACCGGCCTCTCCGGCGGCGCCGCGCCACTGGGCCGGCCGGTTGTTCTGTCGACGACCCGCATGGACCGGCTGCTGGAGATCGACCTCGACAACGGGGTGGCCTGGGTGCAGCCCGGCATGGTGAACCTCGACCTCACCCGGGCCCTCGCCCCGCACGGCGTGCACTACGCGCCCGACCCGTCGAGTCAGGCGGCCTGCACCATCGGCGGCAACGTGGGCAACAACGCCGGCGGCCCGCACTGCCTGGCCTACGGCGTGACCAGCGCCCATGTGGCGGCGGTGGAGGTGGTCCTGTCCGACGGTTCGGTGGTCACGCTGGGCGACCTGACCGCCGAGCCGGCCGGCTACGACCTGCGAGGCGCGTTCGTCGGCTCCGAGGGGATGTGCGGCATCGCCACGGCCGTGGCCGTGCGCCTCACCCGCAATCCGCCCGCGGTTCGCACCATGCTGCTGAGCTTCGACGACGTGTCGGACGCGGCGACAACCGTCAGCGCCATCATCGCGGCCGGGATCGTGCCGGCCGCCATCGAGATGATGGACCAGCGCTGCGTGCGGGCTGTCGAGGACTTCGCCCAGGCCGGCTACCCCAAGGAGGCCGCCGCGGTGCTGCTGGTCGAGGTGGACGGCGCCGCAGGCGGTGTGGCCATCGCCGCGGATCGGGTGGCCGGCATCGCGCGGCGCAACCAGGCCGTCAGCGTGCGCACCGCCGCGGACGACGGCGAGAGGGCCCGGCTGTGGAAGGGGCGCAAGAGCGCCTTCGGGGCGGTGGCCAACGTGATGCCCGACTACTACTTGCACGACACGGTGGTGCCCCGCACCCGGCTGGTGGAGGTGCTGGAGCGGATATACGACATCGTCGACCGCCACGACCTGCTGGTGCTCAACGTCTTCCACGCCGGCGACGGCAACCTCCATCCCATCCTGGCCTACGACTCCCGGGTGCCGGGCGCCGAGGAGCGGGTGCACGCCGCGGGCCGCGAGATCATCGAGATGTCGCTGGACATGGGAGGGGCGCTCACCGGCGAGCACGGGATCGGGGTGGAGAAGCGCGAGTACATGGACCGGATGTTCAGTCCGGTGGACCTCGACCAGCAGAGCCGGCTGCGGGCGTCGTTCGATCCGCACTGCCGGATGAACCCGGGCAAGGTGCTGCCCAGCGCCCACAGCTGCTCGGACATCGGCGCGTTGAAGGCGGCCGACGCCGCCGGCGTGTGGGGCTGAACCGGTGGCGCACTTCGACGAGGCTCTGCCTGCGTTCGCGGCCGAGGTCGGAGCGGACGGGCCGGTGTGCGTGCGGGGCGGCGGGACCCGCTGGAGCCTCGGCGGGGAGGCTGCCCCGGGTACCCGTGAAGTGCAGGCCCCGGAGGGCGTCGTGGCCTTCGAGCCGGCCGAGATGACCGTGCGGGTGCGAGCCGGGACACCGGTCGCGGCACTTCACGAGGAGTTGGCGGAATCGGGTCAGCGCACCGCCCTGCCCGAGCGGGCCGGCGGCACGGTGGGCGGGGCGCTGATGGCGGGCGAGTCGAGCATCGCCCGTCTCGGGCTGGGACCGGTGCGCGACGCTCTGCTTCAGGCCCGCTACGTGTGCGCCGACGGCCGGATCGCCGGCGCGGGCGCGGGCACCGTCAAGAACGTGAGCGGCTTCGACCTTTGCCGGCTGCTGGTCGGGTCGCTGGGCACGCTCGGCCTGGTGGGCGAGGTGCTGCTGCGCACCTTCCCGGTGGGGGAGACGGAGCGCTGGGTGCGCCTGGCCGGCGCCGATCCGGGCGCGGTCCGGTCGTGCCACACCGCCGCGTCGGTGCTGTGGGACGGCGCCGATGCGTGGACCCTGTTGAGCGGTTACGAGGTCGATGTGGACGACGACCTGAGCCGGCTGGCGGCGCTGGGCGCCTGCGAAGACGTCGACGGCCCGCCCGAGCTGCCGCCGCACCGGTGGGCGTGCACGCCGGCGGAGGCAGCCGCATTCGATGCCCGCAACGGCACGGCCGGCCCCTTCGTGGCTGAGATCGGCGTCGGAGTGGTGCATGCCTCGGAGCCCCAGCCGCTCCGCCCCGTGGAGCCGGGCGTTGCCGAGCTGAACCGCCGCTTCAAGGACCGCTTCGACCCCACCGGCCGTCTCAACCCCGGCCGCGACCCCCTGAGGAAGCCCTGATGCACCTCGGGTTGGACGACGACGAACTGGTGGCGTGCGTGGCGTGCGGGCTGTGCCTGCCGCACTGCCCCACCTTCGTGATCACCGGGCGCGACACCGAGTCGCCCCGGGGGCGGATCGCGCTGATGCGAGCCGTGCAGAACGAGGGCGCGCCGGTGACCGACGACCTGCTCCGGTCGATGGAGACCTGCGTGCAGTGCCGCGGCTGCGAGACGGCCTGCCCCAGCGCGGTGCCGTTCGGCCATCTGATGGAGGGCACCCGGGCTGCCCTGGCCGGCGCGGGCCGGATCACGCCCCGCTGGCAGCGACTGGCCATGCGGATGCTGCGCCATCGCCGCCTGCTGCTGGCCGGTTCCACCCTCCTGGCTCTGACCATACGGCTGCGCCTGGTGCCGACCAGGCGCCTCGGCCTGCCCGCCAGGATGCCGCTGCGGCGCCCGCCGCTGCGCACCTCCGGCGACGATGTGTGGCTGTTCACCGGCTGCGTGATGGATGCCTGGCAGCGCGACGTGCATCTCGCTGTGCAGCGGGTGCTGGAGGCCGCTGGAGTGGGGGTTGAGCCCACCGGCGGGGCCGCTCCGTGCTGCGGGGCGCTTCACATCCACGCCGGGTTGGAAGCCGAGACCAAGGACATGGCCCGCCAAGTGATGGCCGGCCTGTCCGGCGACGACCGTCCCATCCTGGTGGACGCGGCCGGATGCGGAGCCTCTCTGAAGGACTACGGGCATCTGCTGGGAACCGACGAGGCCCGAGCCTTCTCGGCCCGGGTGTTCGACGTCCACGAGTGGCTGGCCGGACGTCTGGACGAACTGAAGTCCCGCAGGCCGGTCGAGCCTCTCGACGTGACGGTGGCCGTCCAGGACCCCTGCCACCTGCGTCACGTGCAGCGGGCCCACCAGGCCGTGCCGGCCGTGCTGGTGCCGTTCGTCGCCAGCGTGGTCGCCCTCGACGACGACGGCCTGTGCTGCGGGGCGGGCGGCGCCTACTCGGTGATGGAGGCCGAGCTGTCCAGGGCGATCCGCGATCGCAAGACGGCGGCGGTGGCCCGCTCGGGCGCGACGGTGGTGGCCAGCGCCAATCCCGGCTGCTCGCTCCATCTGGCCGCAGCCGGCCTGGACGTGCGGCACCCCCTGGAGCTAGTCGACCAGGCCCTCTCCGCCTCCGGCTAGAGGCCGGCGGGCACGCCGGCGGCGGGACTCTGTGTCCCGGCGGGAACAAGAATCGGTCTGTCCACCATCGGCGTCGGTCTGGGCCCGTTCAACGACGAGCTCATGGAGCAGCTGGCCAACAAGGCCGACGGCACCTACCACTACATCGACGCGCCTCCGAGGCTCGGCGCATCTTCGGGGAGAACCTCACCAGCCTGCTGGCCTCGGTGGCTCGGGACGCCAAGATCCAGGTGGAGTTCGACCGGGACAAGGCGATCTCCTACCGGCTGCAGCCTCTTCACCATCGACGGCGGCCTAACCGCCCAAACCCCCATCGCTCCCTGAGTTCGGGCGTTCCCGCGCTCTAGCGTCAGAGCAGGGCGACCGTCAGCGGTATCGCCATCGACACCGCGAACCCCAGGAGCACGGCCGCCACCCATCGGATCTGCTTGGCCAGCGCGAGCTTCAGGTCGGCGAAGCCGTTTCGCACCTCGTCCTTCAGTTCGGACAGTTCCCGATTGGTCTCGTCGATGCGGCTATTGGTCTCGTCGATCCGGCTATTGGTCTCGTCGATCCGGGCTCCTTGCCTCGACTCGGAGTCCGCTATCTGGATCATGAGTCGTCCTTCGGTCTCCTTCAGCTCACCGAGGAACATCTTCCCGCTGGCCTTTACGTCTTCCTTGGTGGCGACCTGGTCCCATCCCATAGGGGGTAGTTGCTCCATGAGGGTTCTGGCGGCCTCCTGGCCGATCGTGTTGGTCAACTGGTTGTACAGCGTCGTGCGTTGCGTCTCGGTCATCACCGTGGCGAGGTCCCCTCTACTCGATGACTGTCTCGATTAGTGGGGAGCCGCCAGAGGTGCTCCCGATTTGCTGTCGACCACGTTGGTGAGACAGCAGTGCTCCGAAGAAGGTTGGAGATTACACAGTAACATGTTGTATCTTGAAAAATAATGGATAAGCAAGACATAGCGGGTGTCGTGGCCGCGGTGAAGCGGGCCAGGGGTGAGGCGGACCGGGCGGGGTACGAGCGATTCCCCGAGCAGCCCGACGACTTCTGGGACGACGTCGAGGCGTGGGGAGCCGAATGAACCGGGGCGAGGCGCCGCGGCCCGTCTGCCGTGCCATGCGGGCGTGACGGTTGGCCGGGAGGTTCGGCCGAGCGACTTCAATCCGCGCCGCGAGAGGTGACGATCTGATGCTCACGCAGACCGTCGCGCTTGCTGGTCCCGGGTTGTCGAGCGCACCTGGTCCCAGCTCGCGCCCCGCTTGGCAGCCGGCACCTCCACCGCACCGGCCATCTCGAGCAGGTCGGGGGTAGGTCGGGGGTCCGGGCGATGATTGCCCGATGCTGCTCCACCCGGAACACCACTCGGTCCCCGGTCTCCAGGGCCAGCGCATCGCGCACCGCCTTGGGAATCGTCACCTGGCCCTTCGAAGTGACTCTCGCGGAGACGTCCATCACGTCCTTCCTTGCATCACATTTGAAGTAGGGATCGACCTTAACCGCTGCGAGCTGAGGCTCCCTAGGTTGAGGGGTAGAATATGTAAATCACTTGAAACCAGCTTACAATAAGTTGTATTCAAGTCCTGTGGCTCGTCGGCTCACCGTAGTCGCGGGCGCGACCCGATCAGATGGGAGGCAATCCGTCATGGGAACATTCGAGTGGCCTCTGCGGATCGCCGGATCGAGCAGCGAGCGTTCAGCGGAGATCGAGGCCACCGTGGACACCGGTGCCTTCTACACCATGGTCCCAAGCTACTGTCCGCCTCCGTTCGAGACCGATTGGGCTTGCCCCGAGATCGTGGAGGGGTAGCGTTTGTCGGGCATTATGGGCGCGTGGATGTGAAGACCCTGAACCGTCCGGTGTACTCCCTTGCGGATGCTGCGGAGATTCTGCGTATGAGCCCCAGCACGCTCACGTGGTGGCTCGACGGCGGCGAGCGCGGGCGGCGCGTCTATCCGCCGGTGATTCGCATAGAGCCGACAGGCGAACGCAGCCTCACGTGGGCCGAGTTCGTCGAAGCCGGTCTGTTGCGCCAGTATCGCCGAGAACTCGGTGTGCGGCTTCACGAGATCAGGAAGTTCGTTGCTGCTCTCAGGGATGAGTTGGGCGTCGCGCACCCGCTGGCCCATGCCCGTCCGTGGGTGGGTGCGGGTCCGCGACTGCTGATGCGTTTCCAGCAGGAGTGCGACCTGCCCGGCGACCTGTGGCTCATCGCGCCTGTCAGCGGTCAGTTGATGCAGTTGCCACCGGCTGAGTCATTCGTGAAGCGTGTCGAATGGGACGATGATCTGCCTGTCGCATGGAGGCCGCACGACGATGCGAGCTCACCCGTCCGGTGCCGTCCGGGCCGCCGCTTTGGACGCCCCGCCGTATGCGGCATCAGCACATCGGCGATCTTCGAGCATCTTGATGGGGGAGAGTCCGAGGAGGAAGTAGCCGATCAGTTCGATCTGGCCGTGCAGGATGTCCGCTGGGCGGTGGCGTATGAGACTTCCCGCGCCGCGCCTCGCGCGGCGTGAAACCCGCCACGGTTCGCTACTACTTCGACGCCGACATCCTCGGTCTCGGCAAGGTTGTCGCCGGACTCCGCCCTGACGCGACCTACCCGGGAGATCCTGGCGACGTCATCCACAAGAGTCAGCGGCCTCCGTGCGCCGTCGCGAGTACGGATGTCGACGATGTCGACTGGATTCCATACGTCCCCCTAGTCGCTCCTTCGCATCCCAGGCCTTTGCGCGGCCAGGAACCGCTCCACTCGCTTCGCCGCAGTGTCGCTGAGAGCCACGAGCGGGAGACTCTACGCTTCGATCCTGTCGCCTACTGCGCTTGACATCGCCTGGGCTGTTGGGCGCGGATGGCGGTCCTTCGACGGCCGCTTCGACCTGCTGCGTAGAGGCGTGCCTGCTCATCACCGGAGACGGGTTGCCCCGCGGCGTGACGGATCCCGACCGGGCTGCCCACCTTGCAAGGGCCGCGGTCCTGTTGGTGCTCGCGTACCCTTGCCGCGGTGGAGCAGCGGGGGCGCGCTTACTGGCTGGGGAGAATCGACCGGATCAAGCAGTGGCGGGAGCCGGGGCGCACCGGGCGGCGAGCGCCGCACAAGCCGCTGTTGCTGCTGCACTCGCTGGCCCGGCTGCACAACGACCGGACCTCGCGGGTCCGTTACGAGGATCTGGCGCCACGGCTGAGATCGTTGCTCACCGAGTTCGGTCCGCCTCGCAAGGCCAACCACGCCGAGCAGCCGTTCTGGCGCCTGCAGACGGACGACCTCTGGACGGTGACGACGCAGGGCGACTCGGCAGTCGTCACGGCTTCCGGCAACCCCAGCCACAGGAGGCTTCTCGATGCCAAGGCGGTCGGGCAGCTCGCCGGGGATTTCGAGGCGGCGCTGCTGGGCGACCCCGGGCTGCTGATCGTTGTGGCGCGCTCGCTGCTGGCCGCGAACTGGCCCGAGAGCCTGCACGCGGAGATCTGCTTGAGCGTGGGCCTGGACTTGGAGGGGCTGGAGTCCGGCGTGGCGTCGGATCGTGTGGGGCGGCTGGTGGACGAGAAGCGCAGGCGCGACCCCGAGTTCCGGGTGAGTGTGCTGCGGGCCTACGACTACCAGTGCGCCATGTGCGGATTCGACGGTCGCCTCGACAGCACCACGGTCGGGCTCGAGGCCGCGCATGTGCAGTGGTGGGCCGAGGGCGGGCCGGACCGCACCGCCAACGGGCTGTGCCTGTGCGTGATGCACCACAAGCTGTTCGACCGCGGGGTTCTCGGGTTGGGCCGGTCCCAGCGGATCCTGGTCTCGTCGCACTTCGTCGGGCGCAACGACGCCGCGGAGGACTTGGTCACGTCGTTGATGGGACGGGACCTGCGGCATCCCCGCAGCGACTCCGACATGATCGTCGAGCGGCATCGCAGTTGGCACGAACGGGAGGTCTTCCGAGGCCCCGCCCGCCGTTAGCGCGATCGAACAAACCAATCATCCTGCGCCGAGTCATGAGGCGATCTCGTCAGGCCCGCGCGGCAACAAGTATCATCTTATTGCGCGGTGTTTTGTGATAATCAGATCGTGCTTGTCATACCCCCTCACTAAGTTGTGGGTATGGAACTCATGATCGATCCGGGCGGAGCGCACGGCGCCGCGGTGGACCTCGACGCCGATGTGGGCACGCTCAGCGACGCCGAGCTCGTCGAGGAGTTGGGCCGGGCGGGCGTCCGGCGCGCTCAGGCCGAGGCCCGGCTCGCAGACGTCGCCGCGGAGATCGCCCGGCGCGACGGCGGGCGCGCCGCCGGCGAGACGATGCGCTACAAACTGCACGTCTCCGCCCGGCAGGCCAACGCCGAGGTCGCCCTCGCGGAGTCGCTTCGCGAGCACCCGGCCACCGCGGCGGCGTGGCGGGCTGGGCGGATCACCGCGGGCCACGCCCGCGTGATAGCGCGTGTGGCGTCTGATCCCGAGCACTGCGACGAGGCGGCGCTGCTGGCGATGGCGTGCGATCATCCCGTGGACGTGTTCTCGCGCATGACGCGGCGCTGGATGAGGGCCGAGCGGTCCGCGGCCGAGCGCAGGCGCCAGCGCGAGGCCCGCCGGGCGTCGCTGGTGCAGGACCCCGACGGGTCGTGGCGGCTGTCGGCGTGCTTTGACGCCGACGTCGGCAAGAGTGTCAGCCTGGCGTTCAACGCGATGCTGCGCCGGTTCCGCAACGACCCGCCCCCGCCGGCGACGATCTACGACGGCGAACGCTCCGGCGCGCATCTGCGGGCCGACGCCTTGGCCAGCCTCATCACCGGCCAGGCGCCCTGCGACCGCCCCGACACGATGCTGCTGGTCATCGCCGACTACGACGTCTGCGCGCGGCAGCTTCGCGGTCTGCGCTACGACGACGGACAGCCCGTGGCCGCGGACCAGATCGCGCGCGTCTGCGCCGAAGCGCAGATCCTGCCCGCCGTCTTCAGCGCCGACGGCGACCCGCTGTGGCTCGGCAGGGCGGCACGCCGAGCCAGCCTCGGCCAGCGCATCGTGCTGGCAGCCCGCGACGGCGGCTGCGTCAACTGCGCCGCCCCCGCAGACGCCGCCGAGCCCCACCACATCAGATGGCACAGCCGGGGCGGACCCACCGACATCGACAACCTCGCCCTGCTGTGCGACCGCTGCCACCACCTCATCCACGACGACGACTGGCACCTCCGCCCCCACAGGCACAACCGGCAACGCCTGCAACCCCGCGACACCCTGCCGCCGGTCGCCCAGCCCGCAGCCACCCCGACCCAGCGCAACCCCATCCTCACAACCTGAGGCGTGCACCTCGGCGTGGTCTGGGCAGCCGTGGCGCGCTCGCCCAGATAACGGGCTTGTGCCTCGGTCAGCAGCACATCGATGTGCGGCATGTCCTAAGAGCGAGCGCGGATTGATCGGCAGGCAATCGCGGCGCGGGGTGGTCATTTTCCGCTCTTGTTCGCTTCGCTCACGGGCCGCTCGGGCCACGGCCCCGCCCCGTATGGGCCGGGTCGCCCGTCTATCCGCGGGGCCTCTAAGCGAAACGACAGCATAGGAATGGCGCTCGAGATCGAGCAGTGGCGGGGGACGCGCCCGGGCTCACCAGTGCTGAACGGGGCTCGGGGCCGGTAGGCGCGTCCGCGAGGCGCTACTCGTAGCACGACGACCACTCCGTCGTCGCGTTGTCGGTGGATGATCCGGAAGTCGCCGAACCTCACTGAACGGCAGCCGCTCAGCCGTCCCTGAAGACGCTTGTCCATGGACGGGTCCGTGTCGAGTGAGGCGATGATCTCCAGCGCCCTAGAGCGATCGGCAGCCGTGAGCCGGTCCGGCCCCTTCTGCGTCGGTCAAGAGAGGAGGGGCATAGCGATCGAGGGGAACCAGGTTGTCGGTCGCTATGTGTAGGACGAGACGGGCGACAGAGGCGCCCCGTTGTATGCTCATGAAGCCGGAGTTGGCTTCCCAGGTCGCTATCGGAGCCCAACTCTCCGAGGACGCAGCGCCGGCCACGACACACTTCTTGGGCTTCGGCGACTCGGTCGCCGTTGGTATGATCGCTTGCGTCGCGTGCTACTGGTGGAGCAAGTGGATCGATTGTGGAAGGACGAAGCCGAAGCGGCGGTCCGGGCCGGCTACTGGGTCGGCAGGGTCCAGTCGATCCGGCGCTTCACCAGCGAGAACAAGGACGCCCGGGCCCCGTACAAGCCGCTGCTCCTGCTGTGGCTGATCGGCCGCCTGGCCGCGGGGCGTCCCGCTGAGGTGTCGTTCAAAGAGTCGGAGCTGGACCTGAAGCTGCTGATGCACAGGTACCGCCTGGGCCGCAGCGTTCGCGTCGGCTTTCCGTTCGTGTACCTGGGCACCAACCCGGAGCTGTGGAGAGTGGAGGACTCGGGCGGCAACGACGTGTCCAAGATGCCGCAGCAGACCAAGGAGAGCCCGGTCTTCTTGCGCGAGGAGGCGGTCGGTGCCCTGGCCCCCGAGTTCGAGCTGGCGCTGCACGATCCCCATGTGCGCTCGCGGGTTGTGAACGCTTTGCTGCACATGGAGTTCCCCGAGACGCTGCACGAGGAGATCCTTCAGGAGGTCAACCTCGGCCACTTGATCGCGCGAGAGCAGTCCCCTCGGGATCCGCGCTTCAAGAGCACCGTGCTTCGGGCCTATGAGGATCGCTGCTCGTTCTGTGGCTACGACCTCCGCCTGGGCGGCTCACCGGTGGGGATCGACGCAGCCCATGTCCAGATGCGCTCCAAAGGAGGGCCGGATCGCATCGAGAACGGTCTGGCCCTGTGCGTGCAGCACCACCGCCTGTTCGATTTCGGAGCGCTCGGATTGGATCAGGACCACCGGATCCTCGTCAGCGAGCACCTGAACCTGAGCGACCAGGAGTCTGCTGCGCGCATCAAGAGTCTGGTCGGAACGCAGATTCGCAGGCCGCTGCGCAGGTATCGCCTTCCCGCCGCCGAGCACGTCGACTGGCACAACAAGAACCTCTTCAAGCACCCGGCCCGCTGACTCGGCTCGAGCAGGCTCTTGGGGCTGAGTCCAGCCGAGGCGCCGCGGTCTCAGGTGGCTTGGAGCTGCTCGCCGGGGCGTCCTAGTCCAGGGCCCCGTCACTGCCGAGTTCGGGAAAGTAGGTGGCGTAGAACCCGCGGTCGCGTGTGAGGAAGGTGTCGGCGCCGGCGAGCGCGTGGGCGCCGATCAGGAAGTCGGTGATGATCCGTTCACGGGGTCCGCCGGCTCGGCGGTATCGCTGCCAGCGTAGGCCCGCCTCATAGGCGATGTCGGTGGTGATCGGCGAGAGCGACGCGTTGACCCGTCGCAGCGTGTCGTCGAGGCCGGAGCGGTCGTCGAACGCCGGCACGAGCTCGGCGTACACGATGTCGCAGACGACCACGGCGCCGGCGTCGTAGGCCGCCTTGAGCCTTTCGCGCGATTCGGGGCCGTGGCGCTCGTCGCCGCGGAGAATGTCCAGCAGGACGTTGGTGTCGACGGCGGTGATCACCGTCCGCGGACATCTTCGATGTAGTCGTCGGTGCTCCCGCTGCTGCTCACGATGGCATAGACCTGCTCGACCGGATGCCGGGCGGCGGTCCGCTTGTGGATGAGCAGTCCCCCTTCGGTGGGGGTGATCTCCACCTCGACGTTGTGATTCAGGCCGAACCGCTCGCGCAGGCCCTTGGGAATCGTGATTTGACCCCTCTCAGATATCCGCATGTCACCTCTCTCAGAAGTACTGCTACATGATTTCATACTCTACACGACAGCACGAGTGGTCCTCTCCGCAGAGCTGCTCATCGGAGAGCCGATCTTCGTTCACGGCATCGATGCCGCCTCCCGTAAGGGCCGGGTGTTCGCAGGCGACGAAGCGGGCTGCGCGCGCTCCGATCCGCGGCTCGCAGACAGCCCGGCAACGGATCCTGAATTTAGAAGTGCCGGTCCGGCAGGTGGCCCGAGAAGGTGGACTCCTCCCCGAAGAGCTCCTGGGAGATCTTGTGATGGTCCCGTTCAAACTCCTCGAAGGCCTGGCGCATCTCCTCGTCAGTGACATCGAGAGACTCCGATGAACCGGATGTGTCGCCCGGGCGTCGCTCGATGGGCTTCGTGTTCTCGACCGCAGGCGATTCGGGGGGCTCATCGAGGCGCAACTGGGGGTCGGACTCGCCCAAGCTGTCGGCGATGGCTGCGTACTGCTCAGCGAGAGTGCCGAGACCTGCCCGCACCGAGGGGGCCTGCTTCGTGTGCGCGGCCCACGACCGCGTCGCGCAGCACCCGGCTGATCAGCGCTTGCAGCACAGCGCTGGGCGTGGTCTGGGTCGCCTTGGCGCGCTTGCCCAGGTAGCGGGCTTGTGCCTCGGTCAGCAGCACATCGATGTGCTGCATGGTTCAAGCGTACCGACGCCATGATCGGGACGCTGACTGCGACGGCGTGGATGATGTACTCCGATTGGGCGGCGGCTTGGGCCTGATGAGTGCGATAGCTATGGGAGAGCACGGGTTTGGGTACCAGCCCACTGGGCAAGCGGTGGCAAGCGTCGCCAGTCCACTGGATAGTCAGGCAAGCCAGGGCGATCCCAGCAGGGCCCCGATCGGGCTCAGGGAGTTTCATGCAGTATGGCGCTGGAAAGCGTGCAAACAGCTCGCTATGCGCTGGTTGCGTGCGCCCGTAGCGATCGGGAAGGAAGTGCAGTAGCCACCGCATCGTCGTTTGCCAGGTGTCAGACGCCTCCGAGCGACTTTGTCCCGTCTTGGAAGCGAGAACGTTTCGCACGGCACCGAAGCGGCGCGGTCTCGAGACGTATGCGTCGATTTCCGCGAGCATGGGCATCTGAAGCAGCGTTGCCGCGATCACCCTGGCGAAGACCTCCTGCGGGAGCCCAACAGGGGGATCGAGTACAGCGAGGTCTCGAAGCGCCGTCTCGCGGGAGGCTTCGGAGAGTTCGTCCCAGCGGCCAGCGTACGCCAGGTAGAGGCCGCGGGGCTGGCGCATCGCTGGCAGCCAGGTCGCCATCGTGATGTCAGCGGTGGCCTCGTGAGCGCGATCTTCGGCCTCGCGTTGCCAGGTAGCGGAGACGGGTACGTCCAACTCGCGTTGACACATCAGCACCTCCTCAGTGGCGGCTTCCATGAGCGAGCGGAGTTCGGCCGTGGCGATCAGAGCTTTCGAGAGAGCGAAGTGTTCAAACTCCTGGAGCCGGGGGTCTGTTGGAGCTACCTCCACGAGAATCTCTACGTTGCACGGCGAGACCCATCCGAGGGCGCTGGCGGTCAGGTTCGCGGAACCGATCAGACACCGTTCGTCGGCCCGAAAGTACTTCGCATGAAGATGCGGCAACAAACGCAGACTGGCCCGAGGGCGCGAGGAGAGCACGTCAAACACGCCCAGATCCGACACCCCTGCCGCAATCTCACCAGGCTTCCAGCGCGTAACGCAGCGCACTCCCACCTCGTCGGACACGTCCTTGAGAAGCTGGTCGAGGACTCTTGCCTTCATGAAGGGGGCGACAAGTACGAGATCTCGCTCGGCGCCATCGACTAGCGCTTGAAGGTCTTGCCCGGGCGTGTGATTATAGCAGCGCGCACTCGTATGTGCGCCGGCCTCTACATCAAGGGTTGAGGAGTTCTCGAACAGCTTCGGGACGATGCTGAAGTGCCTCGATGAGCTGGTCGAAGGTCATCTCCTTACGGTCTAACAAGGGCTGCAGCCGGTCCTCGACAGTGTTCATGCATGTGAGGTAGTGCACAGTCACAGGCTTGCGTTGGCCTATGCGAACGACTCGGTCCACAGCTTGGGAGTTGGTGGACGGATTCCACCAACGGTTGATGAAGACAACCCGGTTGGCCTCGGTGAGCGTGAGGCCCTCACTGGCCACACGTGAGGACGCGAGGAGCACCCAGCAATTGGTCCCGGTCTTGAAGCGTTCCACCGTTCTCTTGCGCTGGTCGAGTGTTTGCTCGCCCGTCAACATCGCCGCGATGTTGCCGTGGGTGGCCACTAGCCGCTCCCCCAGGCGCCGCAACGGATCGAGCATGTACGAGAACACGACGATCTTGCATCCGTCGGCCATAGCCGACTCGACGAGTTCAACGGCGCGGTCGAGTTTGGCGCTCTCGCCGGTCGCGGGATCGATGTCGCAGATGGACCGCAGCCGGTTGAACAGCGCCAGGTACCCCTCATCAGAGCGACGTCCGGTCGACGACAGGGCAGTGTTGTAGGCGTCTCGCTGCGCGGGATGAAGGCTGACTGTCTCGATGTGCTCGGTCGCTTCGGGGATTTCCGGTAGAACAGCCTCCTTGGTGCGGCGCAGAAGGTAAGGGCGCACTCGCGACCGCAGCACGTCGATGCCGTGCCGGTGGTCGTCGATCGCAAACCGTCGCGGATCGAGTAGCGAGAGCAGGCAGGCAAGATCCTGGGCGTCGCGCTCCACTGGCGTCCCGGTAAGCCCCCACATGCGTGGTGCGGCGATGCGGCGCATCCCTTGATGCGCCCGCGATTCGGCTTTGCGTAGCCGGTGAGCTTCGTCGGCGACCATCAGGTCCGGCGGCTGACCGTCGAGGTCGTCCCAGAGGTCGCGCAGGTCCTCGTAGCTGGCGAGCAGCACGTGCGCACCAGCCACGGCGCTCCGCCATTGCGATGGGGTGAATGTGCGCTTCGTGTACTCCAACCGCCTCACGATGAGATCAGGTGCCCACTTGTCCGTCTCGGCAAGCCAGTTTGTGAGCAGCGTCCGAGGCGCGATTACCAAGCACGATTCGATACGGCCGTATCGGTATAGGCGTCGGATCGCGGCGATCACCTGGATGGTCTTGCCGAGTCCCATGTCGTCCGCGAGGATCGCCTTGCGATTCCGCAGCAGCCAGGCCACGCCGTCGCGCTGAAACGGGTAGAGGTCGTCCTTCACTCCCGGTGGAAGCAGCAAGGGCAGCACTCTCCGCAGCCGGCGGTCGCACGATCGCTCATGGCCTGGCCGGGGATCGAAAGTCCACGACGGTCCAGGGCCGCGCTCCGCCTGGCGGGCGACGGCGGCATCGTTCTCAAGAAGCCACGAGATCGCTGCGCGTCGCCGACGGTTGAGCGATGACGTGTCCTGAAGCTCCAGCTTCCCGAGTGCTGAAGCGGCCATGAGTCAATCCTCTAGTTCAACCAGAACTGGCCCTGTGCGACGCTAGGACGACCCGGCTACCGCGGTGCCAGGCGGCTCACGTCAGTCAAGGGCTCCGGCTTCAATCTCACTCCACATGTCGTGGATCTCGTCGGCGGCGTCTACGGGCAGGAAGGACCGCCATGTCTCTTGCAGCCCCTTGGATCCCGTGAGCAACTCCTCGGACAGCTGATCGAGACCAAGCTGCCATCGCACAATCCGTTCAGCGACTCTCATTCTGGGCTTCCTTTCCTCATTGGTGATTCGCCACCGGCCGTCATCGCCGGACCTGCCAAGGATCAGGTGGCGCCAGGGAGAGCGGTGGGCGTCCCACACGATTTGGCTCAGGGGCTCAAGCGCGCGTCGGGCTTCGCTAGGTGCCAAGGCCACGACGTCATCCGACTGTTCCGCAAGGGTTTCGTCAAGCAACTCCTGCGCCAAACTGACCAACAGTTGTTGTCCAATCGGCCAGAATAGCACGTTGTCTCTTCCGGTCTTCTCCAACTCCTGCGGGTTGTGGACGCGCATACCACTCGGGTCTTCGCTCAATACGGGCAGCGCACCGATGAGGGCATCCCAACGTTTGAACAACTCGTCTGCTAGCTGGTCGATCTCATCCTCATCAGGTCGAAAGCGCTGGTACTCCGAGAACTTGTCGCGGTCTTTGCCCCAGCCGTTGGTGCGCCGTTCCTTGGTTGAGAGCAGCGCGATATTGAGATCGTAGAGGTTCTCAAGACTCGTCCAGTGACTTGAGCCAGCGGGCACATTCTTGCCCTTCTTCATCATAATTCGACTCGATTCAAACTGATCTCCAGCAGAAGTAAAGAACGCGTGTCCTGACACCAGTCGCCTAGTGGCGATTGCAATAGCATCATCCTCGTCCATCACAATGTTGTCGAAATGCGACATTGGTTTGGCATAGCGGTTCAGATGTCCAAAGAGGCGACGATAACGGATCAGGAATTCATCGTAATCCTCAAGCTGTATCGGTGTGACCAGAATCACAGACATTTCTTCATTCCAGAAGTTCTCAGGAGCGTTGTTTGCAGCTGGATTCTGAACAAGTTCACGAATGGCAGCAAGACGATGCTGCCCGTCGAGTGCGTAGTAACGCTCTTCATCATTAAAGGTGAGCACCCCAAAGGAATCTGCAAGTTTCTTGTCGCTTGCAATTATGCTGAACTCCTTGGACTCCATCACAACAGGATGCCAATGTGGCTCACCCCCAAGAACCGCGACCACTATTGACGCGAAGAACCTGTCCTCCTGCTTTGCAAGGTAGCTCGTGATCTGCTTCTTTGCTCGGGACTCGTTGAGCTGCCGTTGGATGGCCTTCGATAGTAGGCTCGTTTCGTGAATCTCCGATGCAAAGCGGACGTTCTTGACCAACTCACGCATCGACATTCGGACGATGTAGTATTCCCATCGTCCCATCTTCGCTCTGATGGCTGGGTATAGCTGCATCTCTGGTTCTCCTTGCCGGTGATTTAGATTCCAATGGGCTGGGGTGATTCCAACCGGGCTGTCATCGGGCTTGCCTGAGGCACGTTTCGGTTGGCGGGTGGTGACAAGACGCTGATGAGTGCTGACTCCGCGTCGCGGACCCACCGCTTTTGAGAGGTACCGGCGTTGCCGGGCGCGCGCGCGTAGGCGTAGCGGAGTTCCCCGAAGGTTCGCCGTGAAATCTTGATCAATGGGTTGTCAGGCGAGTCGGATGCATGATCCAGGAATCGCTTCCGAAGGGAAGTGGTCGAGCGCCCAACATAGAGAACGTTGGCGATGCCCTTCGGAAGCCGGTACTGGTCCGATACGCGTTGACTGTCGGTCATGAGTATGTAGACACCGGCGGTAGATGGCACGTCATCCTGGTTTAGGGAGCGGAGCTGGGTGATCCGCCATTCCACCTCGTCTAGGAGCCTTGCCAAACGTCGCCAGTCGTCCTCGCTTAGGGACCAGCCCTCCAGACGAGTCATTCCTGGCTCCCAACGGAATGTGTTGAGCCTGCGACATCCGGCTGCAGGGTCTCACTCCTAGAGACGGTTGGCCCTGGCTCGGAAGGTTGACCGTCGAACCCACCTCGGATCGGCGCAGCTGTGCGCACTCCGGCGAACTTGCCGGGCACTGCTGCGTCTGGCCTAACTCCATGCTGGTCGCGCGTCGCGGGAGTGGCCTTACGTGGGTTCTCCGGCGGACGGAAGGAGACGCAAGGACGGCCCTTGTGGATGATGAGGCGTACTGGCGTGGCATCCTGAGTGCCCAAGGCCTGAAGTGCATCGCTGAGGCGGCCGATCTCGGGTCCGTGCATGGACGTCTTGCGCCAGATCACTGAGATGTCCTGGCAGCTGTCGGGATAGAGAACTGGGACCGTGGTGCGGTCGCCGAAAGTGCAGCCCAGCGCCAATGCGATCTCGGGCGGCACGCCGTGGAGGCTGTAGCCGCGGAGGTATCGCTGGGCAACTTCAAGCGTCCAGTACGGATCACCTTCGTCAGTGAACCCGTCGACCACATCGACGAGCGGACCCACCTGGAAGTCCGACTCCGTCGCTTCAGTGACCCATCCGTGCTCAACCCTGAAGGCCGGCGTGTTCAGATACGCCCATACGCTTGACTCGCTGACGTTGAAGAGGCGGGGAAGCTCGTCCAGCACACGGTTCAGCCGGGTCGAGCCGCCATCCTCGTTGATGCGCTGGATGATCTCGGCGGGAATCCCCTCGTAGATGTCGTCGATCCACTCGCGCAGGCCCCATCGATCCTTGGTGGCGCGGGCGACGGAGGCGATGCTCGACAAGGCGCCACCGACTTGGCGCTCAGTCATGCCGCCTTCTTGGGCGAGTTCGGCCTTAGTGGCGGGCGCTCCGATCTTGAGCAGAGCCGCCTTGACACGTGCACGCGCCGTAGCTCGCGGCGCGACATGCTCCGACAGGCGATGCCAACCGACCCAGCGCACAAGAGCATCCAAGTCGTCGTGAAGCTCCGGGGGCACAACTTGCCGGCACTGCTCGATGTCGATCAGGCCGGCGTCGTCGGTGAGGCGGGTGCCAGTTTCTTTGAGCGTCTTGGCGGCCTCGACGGCTTTGGCGCTCAGGCAGAGATGGTCGCGGCACGCATAGCCGAGCCGGGCGAACAGCGCCCAGCGAGCAACGACCGGGGAATCCACACAGTCCACTTGTCTGGGTTGGGGCAGCAGTGCGACGACCATCTCCTCGATCTCCGGCTTCGTGGTGACATCTCCCAAACGCTCGGATGCGGCCAGCGCGAGTAGCCCGAGCGAGGGGCCGGCTGCCTCCTCCAACGCCTCGGTTGCCTGCCTGTCGAGCTGTCTGATGCGCTCACGAGACAATCCCGCCTTGTCCGCGAGTTGCTGCAGCGTTGTCGGCGAGCTGGTCGCCAAGCGCCCGAGAACCACCATTCGCTGCGTTTCGGACATGAGTTCCATACAGGCAGCGACTGTTTCGACAGCCAGATCGGCGACGGTCGAGTGGTCAGTCTCAAGCGGGAACTCGTCGAGTGCTGCATCCGCGCCGGCCGCGGCTATCAGATCCGATAAGTCGAGTCTCAGCAGATCGCCGACAGTGGCCGCGCCGCGCAACTCTCGGGCGGCTACGGCAATCAGCTGCGTGGTGTCCGATGGCCAGCCGGCCGCCGTGGCCCTAGGCGAGCTGTCATCAGGCGCCACCGTCACGGGCTCGGCTGTGACGTCGTACGTTGGTCCGGCGGCAGGGGCTGGACGTGCGCTCACGTCCAGGCCGTGCTCATGAGCGGCCTCAAGCACACACATCAGGTCGAGAAGAGAGGCGATGCCGAAGCTCGGCAACCGCATCAACTCTGCGATGGTGCCGTCGGCGAGGGAGCCCCGCTGGAGGCCCCGGCGCACACAGTTCCGAGTGCGATTCATCAGGGGCAGACGGTCAAGCGCGTCGATACCGAAGTTGGGTCCGAGAATTCTGAGCTGTGGCGGTGGCATCAGTCGTGCGGCCATGTCGCGTAAGGCCCAGACCACGCTCTGGTCGAGGGGCTCGTCGGAGAATTGCCAGAACCGCTTGAGGTCGCGGATGCGTCGGACCGACGGATACACGCTGATGAATTCAGCTGGGACCATTTCGTTGCCGTGTGCGTCGAAGTACCAGCGGGGAAGCAGCGGTGTCGGCGTAGCGCCCCACCTTGAGAGAGGACCCGGCTGTGTGCCTTGGGGCGAGGCTGAGCCGCGAGATGGGAGGACGTCAAGCTTGGTGTCTGGCTCCGGGCGATTCGGTTTCTGGCTTGGCCTCAGTGCCACTTGGTGTCTGGCAGTGACTACCAAGTCGATTAGCTGTCCGTCGAGGATGCCGATTCTCGTCAGCGGCTCTGCGAGATTGAGCACGACCGTCCGTGGCGGGTCGCCTTGCTCTAGGCAGACCTTCAGCTTGCGGCAGCCAGCGGGATCCTCGACGGTGACTCGAGTGAGCACACCGGGCTTGCAGCCGAGGTGGGTGGCGACTGCTTCGGGGAAGGCGATTCGGCGGTTGGTTTGAAGGAGAGTCTCAGTGACCCGGAACGACCAGACGGGTTTGCCGCCAGCGTCCTCTCGTACTGCTGAACCGGTGCTTGTCATAGGGCGCAGACCGTGCAGGGTTCGGTGTCGTCTTCTTCGTCGAAGGCTTCGGCTAGGGCTTCGATAAGGGGGAGATTGGCCCTTGTCTTGTTGGCTCGGGCCATGGCGGTCTCGTGGCGTTCGAGGATCTGGTCGCGGCGGTTGCGGAGCTGGACCAGGGTCTCGCCGCCCGACCACGTGTACTGGCGGCCCCGCATGGCCCGGTCGCCGAAGTCGGCGTCGCCGTCGACACCCGCGTCCTGGAGGACCTTCTGCTCGATGGCGACTGCCCGCTCGAACAGCTCGGGATGGCGCTCCGAGAGCCCTATCCACTCGGCCTTGCGCTGGTAGAAGCAGAAATAGCAGCCCGAGCGGGTCCGCCATTCGTAGTAGTCGGGCAGGCCGATGCCGGCGTCCTGGAGGATCCTGAGCACCGCGTCGTGGTCGATGCCGTCCTCCACGAACGGGAACATCGTCTTGATGTTGGGCTTGGTCGAGATGTAGCCCTTGCGGTTCGACTCGTCGGCTCGAATCGCCACGTACGACACCGCCGGCGCGTCGCCGATCCACTCCTCGATCGGCTTGATCTTCATGTTCTTGGTGCACCAGCGCATCTGCGGCGACGGCAGCGCCCCCCGGAACACCTCGAACCAGTGGTCGAAGCCCCGCGTCGCGTTCAGCCTGGCGATCGGCTTGGCCAGGATCACCTCCAGGCGGGTCAGGTACTCGTAGGTCTCGGGCAACTCCGCGCCGGTGTCGCAGAAGAAGTACTCCATCCCCGGCACCCGGTCCCGCATGTATACCGCCAGCGCGCTGGAGTCCTTGCCGCCGGAGATGCCGCAGATGTGGCGCACAGGCGCCTCACGCTCAGCCACGGGCAGCCCTCCGTCCCGCCTCAGCGACACCGGACACCGCCGGCTCGCTCCGCTCTGCCGCAAGGGGCCGGCCGTCGACGGCTCGGACGGTGGGATCGAGCCCTTCGCTCGATCCGTCCGCGGGGAGCAGGCGCTCGCTCAGCAGGGCCAACAGGCTCTGCTCCGCCCGCTGCGTCGAGCCGGCGATCTCCGCCAAGTCGGTCAGCACGTCGTCGAGGGCCGCCTCCAACTCCTGCCTACGGCGGGTGTCGATGTCCACCAGCCGGATGTGCTCGCTGCCGTCTGAGCGGGTGACGGTCACCCGCAGCGCGTCGAACGGCCCGCCGCCATGGGCGCGCCGCTCGGCGTGCAGGGCGACCAGCCGGTGGAAGGCAGCCAGCCTCTCGGGCAAGTCGCGGCGGAATCGCAGCCGGTCATCGTCGGTCCACTCGGCGGGCGCCTTGCGAGCCACGACGGTCGCCACCGTGGAGATCCAGTCGGCGTCGGATCCGGCGCTCTCGTTCGCCAGCGCCAGCACGAACGCCCGCACTGCAGGGTCGAGCACCTCGTCCCCCAATGCCGCGGCCTCGCCCATGACCGCCACGCGGCTGCCGGTCGCGCTCGCGTCGAGCAGCAACTCCAGCGACTCGGACAGCAGGTGGTCCAGGCACGATTCCAGTTCGTCCAGGGCGGCCGCCGCGGCGCTGGCCAAGTCGCCCGCCACGCTGCAGTCTTCGGCGTCCGCCGCGACCGGGTCGAACCCCAGAGCCTCGGGCAGAGCGGCAAACAGCAGGTCGTCGGGCTCGACCGCCACCGTCAAGGCCTCTCTCACCGCCAAGGCCTCAGCACCCAGCCCGCGGGTGTGGCGGGAATAGTTGTCCAGGCGGCTGATCCGCGAGACCAGACCGCTGACCACCGCAAGGACGTTGGCCACTCGCTGCCGCCGGCTCCCGGTCCCGCGAGCGACAAGTCCGAGACGGTCCGCCAGCGCTTCGACCACCATGAGACGTCCACCGCTGGTGTTGGCGAAGTGCTTGACGTCGAAATGGACCGGATTGCGGACCATCCGCTCGGAGAGCTCGGGCGACAGCAGCGGCTTGAAGGTGCCGTGCTCGTAGATGGCGACCTCGTCGCGGAAGGCCAGCAGCCCCGCGGTGACGAAGACGGGAACCACCGCGGCCTTCATGCCGATCGGGGGCGACATGAGCGCGGCACAGACGTCGTTCAGGCTGATGCGCCGGTCCCTGGAGCCCTTGAACTCGCCCACCAGGACTTCCCACGCGGGTTTCATGGTCGCGTCCGCGGGCGGCCCGAACGCCATGGCCTCGCCGCGCCGACCAGCGGAGTGCAGCCCGGTCCGCAGCAGGAACGACCGGTACATGGCGGTCTCGGGCCCGTAGCCCTCGAACCCCAGATCGGCAATGTCTGTGTGGCCTCGCTCGATCATGGCTTCCAGCAGCAGGCGCCTCGACTTGGCCCCCTGCGAGGTCAATTCGCTGCGGTTGAGCATCTCGTTGCCGACGGCCGGCGTGCACGGGTAAGCGATGTCAGCGGCCGCCGACACCGGGGCACTGCCCCGTCCGGCCGGAAGCTCGGTCAGGCCATCGGTGTCGTCGTCGCTCCCCAGCAGGACCCAACGGCACGCCTCCGAGCCGAAGGCGCCGGCCAGAGCGTGATCGAGGGCGACCCGGGTCTGCGCCAGACGCTCACCCAGCTCGCGCCGCGCCACCCGGTCGCCGGACACGGCCGGGTCGTCGAGCACCACAGCCACCGCAGCCACCTCCCGGGCCGCGGCGTCGACGGCCGACACGTCTTGCGGAATGGCCGCGACCACGGGCTTGACCCCGGATGCTGATCGGACCAGGCCGGGCAGCTGGTCGCTCGGATCGACGACGAGCAGGACCTCGCCGTCGTAGGGCGAGACCGCTTCGGGCGCGGTCACCTGCTCGCTCCCGCTGACATAGCGCCGGCTGAAGACCCGAAGCACATCGTGCTCCGCGCTGTGACGAGCGGCGACGACCGGATCGGGCCGGTCGATCCCCGACACGATCTCAGACAGGGGCTCTCCCTGCACCCGGAGACGGGCGGCGTCGGTGAGCAGGCCGATGTCGATGTCGCTGCCGTGCCAGATCCGGTACTCGTCGGCGAAGTCCCGATACGTGACGACGCCGGCGCTCTGGAGTTCGGCGAGAGTCCCTTCAGCGCCCCGGCCGGTGAGCGCCAGAAGCGGCTGCGATGCTCGGATCGTTCCCGTGGTGGCCACGAGGTTGAGCAAGGCGACGGCCTTCGCCATGCGCGCCTGTGGGGGAGTGAGGCCATGAGAGTCGCGCAACCGCGTGGCGATCTCAGTCCAGCGGCTCGACTGGCGGGCCGAAGCGATGCTGAGCGCACCGCTGGCAACGAAGTAGTCGTACACCGCGTCGAGGCCTAGAGATGGCAGTGGACCTCTAGCGGGCAGGTTCGTCGTCTGGAGAAACGACTGAACGCCGTCGGGGTGCTGGCCGGCGAGGAACGAGAACAGCGTGCGCTCGTGCTGGCCGTAACGGCTGCAGAGTTCAGGCAGCACCAGTGCTGTCAGCGGATGCAGCGGAAAGCAGGCGGCGATGACGGCCGGGTCGGAGAGTTCCGCTATGCCGAGGGCTCGCATCTTGCGGGCGTGCGTCCGTGTCCAGCGGTCGATGCGGGTCTTCAGGCTCACGTCGCTGATGTTGAAAGCCGTGCCGATGAGCGAGCGGGTCTGCTCGGGCGAGTCCACGAACGAAACGTCCTCGAAACGGCCCTGCACCTTGGCCCATTCGCGGCGCTGCCCGCTGTCCGCGCCGGCCAGGCAATCCTCGAACGAGAGGTGCTGCAGTGTGACGACGAAGATCGGTAGGCCCGATCCCTGCCCGGCCTCAGCGAGTTGCTGCAGCAGGTAAGGATCAGCGTCGCCGCCGTCGCGCACGGCTTCCAGGTTCTTGCCGAACTCGTCGATGATCAGCAGCAGCGGAGCGTCCTCCGCCAGGCGGCGGGCCACCTCGACAATGGTCGACGGCGAGGGACTTGAGAAACGCGGATCGGTTCCGGTGTCAGCGTCCTCTAGTGCGTCGATCAGCTCAGAAGCGTCGACAGGCCGATCCGCCGGGGGGGGGGGGGTCCCAGGGCAAAGGGAGGGGAAATGAAATAAATAAAAAAAACAAGACCCCGAAAAAAAGGGAAAAGAGCGTAGACCGGTATGGACTTGAAA
>VYBO01000144.1 GCA_009844405.1 Acidimicrobiaceae bacterium | reverse complement strand
AAATGACCACCCTGCGACGCGATTGGCCGCCGATCAATCCGCGCTCGCTCTAGGTTAACGCAGTGGAGCGTTGCCAGACGGACAAGCATGAGATAGATTGAAACATCATCTACACCGAGCCCCGTCCCTTCGGAGCGCAGCCATGACCACAGTCGAGCGCCACCAGGAGATATGTGAGCAGTTCCTCGCACACGCCGAGGACGAGTACGACAGTGGCGACAACCTCCAAGCCGCCGAGAAGGCCTGGGGCGCGTTCGCGCACTGCGTCAACTCGATCGCCATCGAGGAGGGCTGGAAGGTAGGGACGCATCGCCTTCTTCGGGACAATGCCATCCGGCTCATCGACCGCGATCCCGAGCGTGCTGAGGTTCGACGGCTGCAACTGAGCGCCGTCGAATTGCTGCACGTCAACTTCTACAAGGAGTTGACGACCGGGGATGAGATCAGGCACGGCATCGACGACACCAGAGCGCTGATTGAAGCGATGCGAGACCTGGCGAGTCGATAGCTCGTCCATCTGTTCGAGTGTGCCGACGACGTTGCCGCCGCATTGTCAGCGTCGGGCTGAGAGCATTTCGGCGACGCGGAAGGCGAGGTCCACCGACTGGCGGCCGTTGAGCCGGGGGTCGCACAGCGTCTCGAAGGCCTGCTCCAGGTCCTCGTGGCTGAGGTCGTCGGCGCCGCCGACGCACTCGGTGACGGCGTCGCCGGTCAGTTCCACGTGCACGCCTCCGGGCCAGGTTCCGCAGGCGTGGTGGGCCGCGAAGAAGCCGCTGATCTCGGCCAGCACGTCGTCGAAGTGGCGGGTCTTGCGGCCCGACTCCGAGGTGTAGGTGTTGCCGTGCATCGGGTCGCACGTCCAGGCCACAGGATGCCCCGAGTCCCGCACGGCCCGCAGCAGGGGCGGCAGCAGGGATTCCACCCTGTCGGCACCCATCCTGGTGATGAATGTCAGCCGGCCGGGAATGCGCCGGGGGTTGAGGACCTCGCACAGGGTGAGCACCTCGTCGGCGGTGGCGGCGGGTCCGACCTTGCAGCCGAGCGGGTTGTGCACGCCTCGCAGGAACTCCACGTGGGCGCCGTCGAGCTGCCGGGTGCGCTCGCCGATCCACAGCATGTGGGCCGAGCAGTCGTAGGTGGCCCCGGTGAGGGAGTCCACCCTCGTCAGGGCCTCCTCGTAGTCCAGCAGCAGGGCCTCGTGGCTGGTGTAGAACTCCACCTCGTGCAGCTGCGGGGTGTTGTCGGCGGTCACCCCGCACGCGGTCATGAACCGCAGGGCCCGGTCGATCTCGTCGGCCATCTGCGAGTACCGCCGTCCGGCCGGTGAGGTGGCCACGAACTCGCGGTTCCAGCTCGACACCTGCGACAGGTCGGCGTAACCGCCGCGGGTGAACGCTCGCAGCAGGTTGAGGGTGGACGCGGCCCGGTGGTACGCGGTGAGAAGGCGGTGAGGGTCGGGCAGCCGCTCGGCCTCGCTGAAGCCGATGTCGTTGACCATGTGGCCCAGGAACGAGGTGAGTTCGATCTCGCCCACCGTCTCGGTCGGGCTGGACCGGGGCTTGGCGAACTGTCCCGCGATGCGGCCCACCTTCACCAGCGGCACGCCGCCGGAGTAGGTCAGCACGATGGCCATCTGGAGGATGACCCGCAGCTTGTCGCGGATCGAGTCGGCGGAAGAGTCGAAGGACTCCGCGCAGTCGCCTGCCTGCAGCAGGAAGGCCTCGCCGTCGGCCACCCGGCCCAGCAGCCTGGTCAGAGCCCGGGCCTCGCCGGCGAACACCAGCGGGGGCAGGTCGCGCAGCGCTTTGGTGGCCTGCTCGACTTCGGCCGGGTCGGGCCAAGCCGGCTGGTGGCGCGCCGGCTTGGCCCTCCAGGACGAGGGCGACCAGTCGCTTCCGCCGGCGAACAGGGTGGGATCTCCGGCGGACATGGCGTTATGCCGCGTCGACCGTCTCGGCCAGACTCAGCTCCTCGGCATGCTCGCGCACGGCATTGATGGCGCGCTTCACCAGGCGGCGGGCCGCCTCGGCGGTGACGCCCAGATCCTCACCGACTTCGCGGTAGGAGCGCTTGATGCCGTCGGAGAGCCCGAACCGCTGCTCCACGGCGTACTTGGCCCGGTGCTCGAGGATGTCGAGCAGGCCGGTCACCATCTCCTCCTCGGCCTTGGCCATCACCTCGAGCTCGGGCCCGGGGTTGGCGTCGGGGAGCAGGTCGATCAGCTCGTTGCTGTCGTCGTCGCCGATGGTGCGGTCGAGGGAGGTGGGGGTGGTCAGCCGGTGGAGGCGGGCATGGTCGTCGTCCAGCTCGTCGCCGTCGCCGGACACCTGCCGCAGCGCGGCGCGCAACGACGCGGACCGGTCGCCGGGCAGGCGCACCAGGCTCGCCTTCTGGTCGAGGGCCCGCCCGATGGACTGGCGGATCCAGAAAGTCGCGTAGGTGGAGAACTTGAAGCCCTTGCGCCAGTCGAACTTGTCGACGGCGTGCTCGAGTCCGAGGTTCCCCTCCTGGATGAGGTCGAGCAGTTCCATGCCCGGGGGGAGGGGATAGCGGCGGGCGACGCTCACCACGAGGCGCAGGTTGGCCCGGATGAAGCGGTCCTTGGCCGCAGCGGCCTCGCGGATCGCCCTGTCGATCTCGCGGCCGGTCTCGCCCTCCTCCTTGCGGAGACTGGCTTCGACGCCGCGCTCGATGGCCTGCGAGAGCTCGCGCTCCTCTTGGGCGTTGAGCAGCGCGACGGCACCGATTTCGTTGAGATACTGTCCTACTGAGTCGCTCATGTCTGATTCACCTGGCCGGCCCCGCCCGCGTCGGCAGGGGCGACCTTCTCGCTTTCTTTGTGGGGAGGACCTGGTACCGGGCGCACACCCTCCAAGTGCGCTACTCCAGCCCAGACGAACCACCATAGATTAGGCGCTTGCTTCCGGCAAGTCAAGGTGTGCGCCCGCGCATGGTGTGACATTCGTCACGGTTTCTTACTGCGGCTGGCCATCCCATCGTAGACTTCGGCGGTGCCGCGACCGGACCCTTCCCGCATAGGCGTGCTGGGAGGGACGTTCGATCCGCCCCATTTCGGCCACCTCGCCGCCGGTCTGGAGGTGCGCCACCGGCTCGGTCTCTCCAAGGTGCTGTTCGTAGTGGCCAACGATCCATGGCAGAAGTCCGGTCTGCAGCCGGTGACTCCGGCCCGTCTGAGACTGGAGATGATGAGAGCCGCCGTCGCTGGCCTCGACGGGCTCGAGGCCAGCGCTCTCGAGATCGACCGCGGCGGCGAGAGCTACACGGCCGACACGCTGCGGGAGCTGCGCGGTCTGCATCCCGAGGCCGAACTGCTGCTGGTGGTGGGCTCGGACACCGCCCAGGGACTCGACACCTGGAAGCGACCATCGGAGCTGCGCGAGCTGGCCACCACGGTCGTCGTCGACCGGCCGGGGCCCTCCGGCGGGCGTGCCCCGACCGGATGGCCGGCCGTGGTGGTGGAGGTCCCCGCGCTGGACGTCTCGTCGTGCGGCGTCCGGTCCCGATTCGCGGACGGACGGCCGGTGGAGGCGCTCGTGCCCGCCGCCGTGATCGAAGTCGTCAGATCGAGAGGCCTGTACGGGTGCGGTCGCTGATTCCCGGCCGGCGCCTGCCCGGCCTGCGTGACCGCCGGACCGCTCCCCAGTCCCACCTGTTCTGGAGGCTCGTCTATCCGGCAGTGGTGGTGGCAGCCGGGACCGCGGTCCTGCTGCTGGCTCTGACGGGCGGCCGCGCCGTTCTCAGGACCACGGTGGCCAGCGTCGAGGAACCCATCGTCCTGGCGCCCGACGAGCCGGGACATTTGAGGTTGGTCGAGGCCACCCCCACGCTGCTCTCGCTCCACACCCACAATGGCCGCCTGGCCGGCGTGGCCTTCATGGCGCTGACGGGTATAGACGCGGGCGGCGGGGTGGTGCTGCTGCCGGCCGACCTCGTGGTCGCGCCCCCGGGCGGCTCCCCCGAGCAGGGCGAGCTGCTCTCCGACACTCTGGCGCGGGGAGGGGTGGAGGCCGTCCGGCAGGTGGTCGAGGACATGTTCGGCCTCGGCTTCGGGCAGGTCGTCGAGGTGCCCACCGAGGCGCTCGCCCGCAGTATCGGCCCCGCGGAACCGCTGCCGTACCTGTTGGTCGATGATCTGATCGAGGTAGGCGCCGACGGAGCGCAGCGGGTCGTCTACCCGGCCGGCCGGTACGAGCTGACCGCGGCCGACGCGGCTGCCGTCTACGCCCACCGCAACCCCGACGAGGCCGACGGCAACCGGGCGCAGCGTCAGCGGGCCATGTGGGAGTCGTGGCTGGGTGTAATCGGGCGGGCGCCGGACCCCGAGGCCGCGGTCCCCCCGGCCGACTCCACCCTGGCACCGTTCCTGCGGGCTCTCGGAGCGGGCACTACGGTGGTGGAGGTTGTTCCGTTCGAGTCCATTGCATCCGATCCCGGCGCCGCCCCGGTACAGCTGCTGGGCGCGGAGAGCAGAGCGTGGCTGAGGGCCGAGGCCTTGGAGCTGGCCCCCTGGCCCC
>VYBO01000061.1 GCA_009844405.1 Acidimicrobiaceae bacterium | reverse complement strand
CCCCGAGCCCGAGCACCCCCAGGGCCGCCGCCGACGCGGACAGCGCCGCCACGCCCACGAGCACGCGCCGCGTCCAAGGCAACACACTCCCGACCGGGGCCCGACCACCGCTATCAGACATGACGGCGCGCAACGTTACCGGAGCCCGAGAGGTTTCTTGCGAGGCCCCCGGGCCCGAGCGGCCCGCGAGCGCAGCGAACAAGACCGGGAGACGCAGCCGCAAGGCGGGCCGACTTACGCCGGTCGAATGCGCCGGTGCTAGGTTGAGCCCGCCTGCCGAGCCCCGCGGATGGGAGCGCGCCGTGACCGAGCCCTACCCGAACACCCTCATCTTCGTCGACTTGCCCACCGACGAACCCGACAGGGCCGAGCAGTTCTACCGCGAGGTGTTCGGCTGGAAGATCAACCCGCGCCCGGCCGGGTCGTTCTACCAGGTGGTGCCCGGCCAGAACTTCAAGCTCCCCGACGGTGCCCAGGGCCCCACCGGCAACCTGCACCTGGGCATCACCAACGTCGCCAACCGCCGTCCCCACCCCACCGACGAAGGTCCCGAGCCCCGGCGCCTCTGCCGCGACGGGCACTCCACACGCCTCTGGATCCTGGTGTCGCCCGACGACGACATGGACGCCATCTCCGACCGGGCGGTGGCCCGCGGCGCCACCGACCTGTGGCGCCACCACTATTTCGGGGAGTTCAACGGCTACAACAACGCCTTCACGGACCCCTGGGGCAACACCCTGGTGCTGTGGACCTACGGCGGCGACGAACCCGACATCGGTGACGGCTGGACCCAGGAGTAACCGGACATGGCCGACACGTACGCAGTCCACCCGCCCCACGCCCGCTGGACCCATGTGGCGCTGCGGGTCACCGACATCGACGCCAGCATCGACTGGTACACCACGCACACGCCGCTCAAGCTGCTGGACAAGCGGGAGGACGCCGACGGCTACGGCGCCTGGCTGGGGCACGACGACTCCCCCGACAAGCCCTTCATCCTGGTGCTGGCCCAGTTCTTCCCCGAGTCCGACCCGTTCAAGGACGCGCCCATCGCCACCCTGGCGCCCTTCGCCCACCTGGGAGTGGAGGTGACCAGCCGGGAGGAGCTCGACGCCGCCGCCGAGCAGGCCAGGGCCGAGGGCTGCCTGGCCATGCCTCCCACCGACATGCCCGCGCCCATCGGGTACATCTGCATGATCAGCGATCCCGACGGCAACATGATCGAGCTCAGCTACGACCAGGGCGTCTACGCGCACGCCCAGAAGGTGATGCGCTGAGCACCTCCGGGGCGGGGGGAGACGCGGCCGAAGCGACACGATCCGTCGCGGCGTCCTATCTGGCCTCGTTCGCCACGGGCGACCCTGAGGCGGTGGCCGCGCACGTCGGCGACGGCTTCGTCAACCAGCACCCCAGCGCACTGGGATCGCCCAGCCAGGGCAAGGCGGCCTACTTGGAGCGTCTGGCCGACTTCCTGGCCACATTCTCGGGCCTGACCTACGAGGCCGTCGACATAGTGGTCGAGGGCGACCGGGCGGCCGCCGCCTACGTGATGCGGGCCGAAGTGGACGGAACCCCGATCGAGATCGGTGGCGTGATGCGGCTGACGATCACCGACGGGCTGATCGAGCGCCGGGTCGACTACTTCGACAGCCTGACCTTCCTGCGCCAGACCGGCCAGGCCTGAGCCCCCTGCCGCGTTCGGCCACAAGCAGTTGTCTTGTCAAACTTGTTCGCGCCGCCCACGGACTGCTCACGCCCTTAGCCTGCCCGCGGTGCCCCCACGAGCGAGGTCGATCATCGCGGTCGCCGCGCTGCTTGCGGCGGCCTGCGGCGGCACGGCCGGCGACGAGTCTGCCGGCACCGTCCCGCCGACCTCGCTGGCGGCCACGACAACCGCGCCGGCAACGTCCACGACGACCACGAGGACCGACACCACGTCAGCCACAGCTGCGTCCAAGTCAAACATCGCCACGTCCACAACCGACACCGCGCCGGCCACGACAACATCGACAAGCACGACCGCGCCGGCAACGTCCACGACGACCGCGTCCACCACCACCAAGACGGTGCCGCCAACCGCGGCCGAGGGGCTGGGCGACAGCTTCTACCCGTTCCTGGGCAACGGCGGATACGACGCCCTCCACTACGAGATCGACCTCGACGTCGACCCGGCGGCCAACACCATCTCGGCGCTCACGTCGATTACCGCTCAGGCCACCGAGGACCTCGAGGCGTTCAACCTGGACCTGCTGGGTCTGGAGGTCCACTCCGTGGCCGTCGACGGCGTCCAGGCCGAGTTCCGGAGGTCGGGCCACGAACTGACCGTCCAGCCCGCGAGCCCGCTCGCGGCCAACTCGCAGTTCGAGGCAGCCGTCTCCTACTCGGGCTCGCCCGAGGCGATCGACGATCCCGGTGTGCCGTTCGCCAAGATGGGCTGGCTCCACCGCGACGGGGTGATCTACACGCTGGGCGAGCCGTCGGGATCGATGACGTGGTTCCCGTCCAACAACCACCCCACCGACAAGGCCACCTACGAGATCCAGATCACCGTGCCGGAGGGCGTAACTGCAGCCTCGAACGGTCTGCTCGTCGACGAGACAACCTCCGACGGCAAGACCGCCTACACATGGCGAATGGACGACCCGATGGCGACCTACCTGGCCGCGGTCTACGTCGGCGACTTCGAGCGCATCGACCACGGACCGCTATACGACGGCGGCCCGATCATCCGCGACTACGTACCCCGCGACGCCTCGCCCGACGTTGCGCAGGCGCTGTCGGTCACGCCTGATGTGATCGCCTTCCTGGAGGAGCGCCTCGGCCCCTACCCGTTCGACGCCTACGGCACCATCGTGATGCCGTTCCCGCTCGGGCTGGCGCTGGAGAACCAGACGCTCTCCATCCACGGACCGGCCACCATCGGTCCCGGCATCATCGCCCACGAGGCCGCCCACCAGTGGCTGGGCGACTCGGTCTCGCCCGACGACTGGAGCGAGATCTGGCTGAACGAGGGCTTCCCCACCTACCTGCACCTCATGTTCGAGGCCGAGCACTTCGGAGCAGACTTCAACGACACGATGACCCAGGTTCACGCGTGGCTGTCCAGCGAGGGCATCGGACCACCGAAGGGCATCGAGATCCAGGACCTGTTCGGCCCGACCGTCTACTACCGGGGCGCCGCAACGCTGCACGCCCTGCGCCTCCACACGACCGACGACACCTTCTATGAGATCCTGAGGACCCACTCCGACCGGTCGGCCGGCGGCACCACCAACACCGATGAGTTCCTGGGGATCGTCGACGAGTTCGCCGGACCGGAGGCTGTTGACCTGGTCGAGTCGTGGCTGTACGACGAAGCGCTGCCGCCTTTCGTCGCTGGGCCGGCGGACTCCACCGGTGGATTCAAGTGATCGGCCATGATGGCCGGTCGCTACACCAGCATCTGGGCCGGCAGAGGTTCACAGTCTGGCACAGAGGCTCAACTTCGACGAGCGCGCTCGGATCGAGCCGATGCAGCAGGCGGGGGTGAGCGTCGCTGACACGGCCCGGTGGCCACCGACATGATGGACCCCGACGACGAGACCATCACCCAACCCGAGGACCTGGCCGATCTGGTGGCCACCGTCATCGAACTGCCCAACACCGCCTCGGTGTCGGAACTGCTCGTCAACTGCCGCCTGGACGCCTGGGCCTAGAGCCCGCCCGCTCAGTAGAGCGGGATCTCCTCGTTGGGAATCAGGCGCTCCCCCTCGGGATCCACCAACAACCGAAGACCCTCCAGAGCGTAAGCACCCAGCAGGATCGGAGCGCCGTCCTCGCCGAAGACCACCAGCGTCGGCGCTGTCTCGCCGTCGACGGTGACCCACACCGAGCCGAGGTCGACGTCGACGATCTGCCCGTCCGCCAGCCGCATCCGGCGGCTCTGGACCCGCTCGATCCCCAGCCCGCGCAGCACTTGGGCCGGCATGGCGCTGAAGAAGGTGCCCGTGTCGACCGTCGCCTCGACATCTGCCGATCGCTTGCCGTCAAGACTGGAGATTCTCACGGGCCATGTGAATGTGCTCATCGTCGATGCCTCCGCTCAGTCTCTATCGCTCCATATGTCTACTGATGAATATAGGCATTTTGCAACCATTTTCAATCTATTTTCGCTAAGACCCCCGCGCTCCATGTGGCCGGCAACAGTGAGCAACGCGCATTCACTTGACGGTGAGCGGCCCCTTGCGGGGCGCGGTGGTGGTTCCTCTGACGGTGAGGCTCGCCGGGAAGAGCTCATGGCGCTTGGGGCCGTCGGCGTGCTGGATGCGTTCCACAAGTCGTCGGGCCGACTGCTCCGCGATGGCCGCCGTGCCCATGTCAACGGTCGTGAGGCGGAAGGAATGCCATGATGCCATCTGGATGTCGTCGAACCCTACGACTGACAGTTCGTCGGGGATGGCTACTCCCAGTTGGCGGGCGGCGTCCATGATCCCGATGGCGATGACATCGTTGCCGGCGATGATCGCGGTCGGGACATCCGCCCCGCGCAGGAGCCGATTACAGGCTGCATAGCCCGCTTCATGACTGTATTGCCCGTGGAGAATGCGTTCGGGCGGAAGCGTTCCAGCCAGGACTGATTGAATTCCGAGAAGCCGGTGCTTTGTCGTCGAAGTGATCTCGGGGCCCATGGCAGCCGCGACTTCGCTGTGTCCGAGATCCAGGAGGTGCTGAGCGACGGCCCGGCCTGCTGAGAAGTTGTCGGGCTCCATGATGTCGACGTCAAGCCCCGGGACTGAGCGGACGCCCAAGACGATGGGCACACCCCGGGCGTGCAGGACCGCAGGCATTCCGCTGTCGAGCGTTGCCGACAGGATGAGCAGTCCATCGACGGACGCATCTAGCAGACTCCCGAGCCTGCTCACATCGGAGCGGCGATGCGGTGGGTCGACGATCAGCACCATTGAGTAGCCAGCGGCAGCGAATTCACGATTGATGTCTGAGAGCATTTGGGGGTAGTAGGCGTTGTCGATGTTGGGCACCATCACTCCCACGATGCCGGTGCGTTGCGATCGCAGACTGCGGGCCGAACTGTTCGGCACGTAGCCGAGTTGGCGGGCAGCCTGCTCGACCTGCTCTCTCGTCGCCTGGCTTATCCGTGAGTCGCCGCGCAGGGCGCGTGAGACCGTCGATTGGTGAACGCCCGCAGCGGCGGCCACCTCGCGGCTGGTCACGCGGCCTGGCGGCTTGGCGGAGGAAGCGGAGTCGTCGAGAGCCATGATCGCTTTGAGACTCTACTCGTGTTGCCTGCTGGCATCCTTGTATGCACAAATATGCATCATGGGCGCACTCGCCTTCCGGTTGCTGGTAGGGCGCACAGAACATGGATTGCCTAAACACTTGTCTGAATTGGGACTTGACCGGTTAGCTCGAACCACAGTAGGGTTCTCGCATTCTACGCATACGAATGCACGAGGAGTCCCATTGCATCTGCCGTCAACGGCCTTCGGAACGTACATCAAGGCACCCAGGCTCGAGCACCACGACCTCGACGTGGCCGACACCGTGCGGGAGGTCTTGGCTGACATCGCTGCGGGCGGTCTCGCGACCGTGCGCCGTTACAGCCGGCAATTCGATGGCTGGAACCCCGCCAGCTTCCGCGTTCAATCCGCGGACATCCAGGCCGCACGGTCCCAGACGGACGACGGCCTGGTTGCCCAGATCGACCGTGCGCTCGACAACATCCGAGCATTCGCGAGCGCTCAGAGGGACTGCATCCGGCCGCTCGACTGTGAGATCCGACCTGGCGTTCGACTTGGACATCGGGTGGTTCCGGTCCGCTCGGTCGGCTGCTACGTGCCCGGGGGCGGCTATCCGCTCATCGCATCGGCTCTGATGACCATCGCGGTGGCGCGGGTCGCGGGTGTGGAGCGTGTGGTCGCCTGTGCACCCGGTAAGCCCGATCTAGGCATCCACCCCGTCCAGTTGACCGCCATGGCCCGGGCGGGGGCCGACGAGATCTACGCCATCGGCGGCATACAGGCGCTCGCAGCAATGGCCTACGGCGTCGACGGCTTCGGGGCGCCGGTGGATCTGATCTGCGGCGCCGGCAACGCGTATGTGGCCGAGGCGAAGCGACAGTTGTTCGGCCCGGTCGGGATCGACCTGCTGGCTGGGCCTACAGAGATCCTGTTGATCGCGGATGACACCGCCGATCCGACGCTGCTCGCCTACGACCTGCTGGGACAGGCCGAGCATGGCGTCGACAGCCCCGCAGTCCTGGTCACCACCAGCGACGCCATCGGAACCGCGACGATCACCGAGGTCGATCGGATCCTGGCGGACGGGTACCCCACCGCGGACGTGGCAGGCCTGGCGTGGCGCGACTTCGGAGCCGTGGTGCTTTGCGAGAGCCGCGAACACGTCGTAGCGGTGTCCGATGCCATGGCCCCTGAACACCTAGAAGTCCATGCAGCCGATCCTGGGTGGTGGCACGACGCGCTGACCAACTACGGCACAATCTTCCTGGGAGCCGACGCCACCGTGGCCTACAGCGACAAGGCAATCGGCACCAATCACGTTCTGCCGACGAGGGGCGCGGCCCGGTACACGAGCGGGCTCTGGGTAGGGAGCTTCCTCAAGACGCCCACCTACCAGCTAATCGAGGATCCGTCCGCGGCGGAGCCGGTGGCAGAGGCGACAGCAGCCATCAGCGAAGCGGAGGGGATGTTCGGCCATGCCCTCACTGCCACGGTCCGCATGGGCCGCCTATAGCCGTCAGGCAGCGCACAAGACGCCGACAACAGCAGTTGCACCACACCCGCCGGCCCGCAGACGACTTGCCTCAACGAAAGGACACCACCATGGGCTACACGACTGGCCAGATCATCGCCCGAGCACTCAAGTGCTACGGAGCGCCCTACGTGACCGGGCTTCCGGGGCACGGCAACTGGAGCCTGCTGGACGCGTTCCTCGACGAGGGTTGCGAGTTGCCGTTCGTGCAGGTCTTCCACGAGCAGTCGGCCGTTCACATCGCCGATGCCCACTATCGGGTGACCGGTCAGCCCATCGCCGCCACCACGTCGATCGGGCCCGGCACGACCAACACCGTGATCGGACTCGCCACCGCGTACGCGGACTCCACGTCGCTGCTGCTGCTCACGGGATCAACGGCCACCCACATGCGCAACCACGGCGTGATGCAGGAGCTCGACCGGTTCCACTCGCCCGACTTCCCTGCGGTGTCGGCTGCGGTCACCAAGCGCAACTTCGAGATGGTCAAAGCCATCGAGGCGCCGTTCCTGATGCACCGGGCATTCAACGCAATGCTCTCGGGACGGCCCGGGCCGGTTCACATCGAGATCCCGCTCGATGTGCAGGTAGAGCAGGCCGACGTCGACGTGGCCGATCTGAAGTGTCGGCTCCCGGTAGGTCGGCCGCGGGCCGACAGCGACGCCGTCGAATCCGCTGTGCGACTGCTGGGCTCGGCTGAACGGCCCTGCATAGTCGCCGGCGGCGGAGCCGTGATGTCCGACGCCGCCCCAGAGCTGAAGTCCCTGGTGGAGCGGCTCAGCATCCCCGTCGTCTACACCTGGAACGGCAAGGGGGCGCTCCCCGACGACCATCCCCTCAACGCGGGCACCGCGGGCTGGCCCGGCTCCCTTCCCGGCAACACGATCGCCGCGAGTGCCGACGTCGTGCTCTCGCTCGGGTGCAAGTTCACGGACTGGTCCGCGTCGTCGTGGCGCCGGGGAGCGACGTTCTCTCTGCCGCCGGGCAGGCTCGTTCAAGTCGACGTCGATGCCGCCGAGATCGGGAAGAACTACCCGGCAGAAGTCGGTGTCGTCGCGGATGTGAAGTCCGCCCTGAGCGACATGCTGGCCGTCCTGTCACCAGAGGACGACCGCCGTGCCGCCCGTCGACGCTCGGGCTACCTGGACGAACTTGCCGGACTCAAGGAGCGCTGGGCAGAGGTGCTGAGCCCCCGACGCGATCACCCCGGATCTCCCATGACGATGCTGCGGGTGCTGCATGAGCTGCGGCAGGTGCTGCCCAGAGAGGGCATCGTGACCGTCGGATCAGGGCATCCGCAGTCGTCCACGAAGCAGGCCTTCCCGATCTATGAGCCTCGCACCCACATAACCTCCGGCAGCTTCTCGCCAATGGGCTTCGCGGTGCCGGCCGCGATCGGAGCCAAGCTGGCGAAACCCGACACACCGGTGGTGTGCGTCGTCGGCGACGGCGACTTCATGATGACGATGCAGGAACTGGCGATCTGCGCGATGCGGGACCTGCCTGTCGTGTTCCTGATCCTCAACAACAGGGGCTTCATATCGATCCGGGACGGCCAGCACGGTTTGATGACGCGCCAGATCGGATCCGAGTTCAACGACCTGGCCGGGAACGAGTACTCCGTCGACTTCGCAGCCATGGCGCGAACCTTCGGTTTCGAGCAGGCCGTCAGGGTTGCCGATCCCACCGATCTGGCCGGAGCGCTGCAGCGAGCCCTCGACTCCAACGAGCCGGCCGTCGTCGAGACCCTCATCTCTCGCGATGCCTCCATCGCGGCAGCAGAGGTAGTGGGGTGGTGGGACTTCCCGCTCCTTCCCACGGCACCGGCTGAGGTGCGCGCCGACTACGAGATCGGGCTCCGCGAGGAGCAGCACCTGTGAGTCCTTGGCATAGCCCGTGAACCAGCAGCCATCCGCAGGGGACTCGTTGGCGACTCAGTCGTCGCGTCTCGTTGGGAGCACCCGGGCCATCCTGTCGCAGCGACGGAGGAGCGCGACTCGAACGGCCGCTCTCGTGGCTGGCGTCGCTCTCGGCGGTTACATCGTCGAGAGATCGCTCGAGATCGGTGACCGATCGCTGCTGGTGCTGCTGAACGGGCTGACCGCGGCTGGCCTCTATTTCTTGATGGCCAGCGGCTTCACGCTGGTGTTCGGGCTCGTGAGGGTCACCAACCTCGCCCACGGCGGCCTGTACCTGTTGGGCGGGTACACCGCGCTGTCACTTCAACGCATGACCGGCAACTGGTTCATCGCAGCAGGCCTCGGCGCAGTCGCGACAGCGGGTTTGAGCACCGTGCTGTACCTAGTGCTGCGCCGAGTGCACGGCGACGGGCTGCCCGAGACGATGCTGACCCTCGGCGCGGCGATCGTGATGGCAGACCAGGCTCTGGCCAACTGGGGCGGCGTCCCGTCGGACCTCGACCCACCCGCGGCGCTGCGCGGGTCCATCGATCTGCCGGGATCGATCCTGCTGTACCCGAAGTTCCGTCTCTCGGTGGTTGCGATGGCGATGCTGGCGGGACTGTGCCTGTGGCTGCTGCTGTACCGGACGCGGCTGGGATCGACCATCCGCGCCAGCGCCGACGATAGCGACATGGTGTCGATCCTGGGGATCCGGGTGGAACTGGTGTTCTGCACCGTGTTCGCCATGGCTGGAGCACTCGCGGGGCTGGCCGGAGCTGCCGGCGGCACGTACCTCTCGCTGGCCCAGGGCGAGGACAACCGCATCCTGCTCGCCTCCTTGATCGTCGTCATCGCCGGCGGCTTGGGCAGCATCGGCGGAGCGGCCGTCGCCGCCGTGGTGATCGGGCTGGTGGAGGCGTTCGCGCAGACCCACCACGCGATCTTCAGCGTGCTCATCACCTTCGGGACCCTCATCGCCATTCTGGCGCTGAGACCGCACGGAATCTTCGGTTCGCAGCAAGATGACCGCGCGTAGCAAGGTGCTGGCGTCGCTGGCTGCCGCGGCCGTCGCGGTCTCGGTGACACCGGCATTGGTCTCGGACTTCGTTCTGCTACAGATCGCGATCAAATCGCTATGGCTGGGGATCGCCGGTGCCAGCCTGGCCTTCCTGATAGGTCAGGCGGGCCTGATATCGCTGGCTCAGACGGCGGTGTTCGGGGTGTCGGGATACGTGATGGCGATCCTTGTCCTCGACCACGGCTGGGGCGTGTGGTTCGCGGTTGCTGTAGCTGCTGCGGCCGGGCCCATCGCTGGTCTGATCGTGGGAGTGATCAGCCGTCGAGCTGCGGGCCTCTATCTCATGATGCTCACATTGGCCATTGGCGTGTTCGTGTTCTTCTTCGCGCAGCAGTACCAGCCCATCACCCGCGGTCACACGGGCTTCAACGGCTTCGACGCCCCGACACTGTTCGGCATTGACCTGAACGACAGACGGCCGCTGTTCTATGTCACGGCCGTGGTGGCGGTCGCGGTCGTGGCGGGCTTCAGATACGTGATGGCCACGTCGGCTGGACTCGCCTATCGGGGGCTCCGAGACAACCCGAAGCGACTACAGGCTCTCGGCTACAGCACCGAAGCGACAACCGTCTCCGCGTTCGCTGTGTCGGGGTTCGCGGCTGGCGCTGGAGGAGTGATCTCCGTCTGGTACAACGGCGCAATCTCGCCGGGATCGATCGATCTCACCCGGACGATCGAATTGCTCATCGTTGTGATGATCGGCGGAACGCTGCGCATCGAGGGCGCCTTCTTGGGCGCCCTCGCGGTGACTCTGTTGCAGAACTACGTCAGCGACTTCACCAATCGCACCGAGACGCTCGTAGGGGCCGTGTTCATGGTGGTGGTTCTGGTGTCCAGGCAGGGACTGACAGGAATCCTGCTCGGACTCGGATCTCGAGCGCAACGGGCGCTCGGGTGGGTCCGGAGTCGCGACTCGACTCTGGACCGTTCGGTGACCGACGACTCGCGTCGGTCGCCGGAGCATGCAAGCCGGACGGGGCAGCACGCCCCGTCCCAACAACAAGCAAGGAGACTTCCATGCGAAACCTTGGAGCGGGACGGTCGTGGCGAATACTCGCCGCCCTAGCTGCGGTGGTCGTGCTCGCCGCATCTTGCGGTGACGACGACAGCACCGCAGACACACCCAGCGCCGGCACTGAGCCGGTTGAGGCCCCCGCCGGTGCTACCGACACCGACGGGGGCACAGATGCCGACGACTCCATGGAGGAACCCTCGGCTGGCGACGCTGAGGCATCGAGTGACGATTCCAGTGACGGCTCCGCCAGCGATGAGGGCGGCTCATCAGATGACGCCGGCACCGCGGAGGCTATCGAGCCCATAACCATCGGAGCCATTTCCACACTCGACGGCCCCTTCGCGGCCCTCGGTGACTTCTCGATGCACGGCGTGAAGCTCGCCCTGCTCGAGTACGGCGGGACGCTCGACGGTGACGCGACCCGCGACACCGTCACGGGCGCGGAAGTCGCCGGCGTGCCGATCGAGTTGGTGATCGAGGGCTCTGACGCGACCCCTGACGTCGCAGTGGAGGCGACCCGCAGGATGGTCGAGCAAGACGGCGCGAACATCGTCATCGGGCCATTGTCCGGCGACGAGGGCCTGGCACTGAAGGACTACATCCGCGAGCACCCCGACGTGACGCTCGTCAACGGCACATCGGCGTCGCAGGACCTGACTCTGCGCGACCCGTCGCCTAACGTCTTCCGTTTCGGCGGCGACGGCGCCATGTGGACCTTCGGCGTGGGGACATACGCCTACGAGGAGCTCGGGCATCGACGCATCGCCACAGTGGCCGAGGACTACTCGTATCCCTATGACCAGGTCGGAGCGGTCCTGACCGAGTTCTGCGCGCTTGGAGGAACCGTCGCCGAGCGGATCTGGGTTCCGCTAGGCACCCAGGACTACTCGTCGTTCGTGGCACAGATCCCCGACGATGTCGATGCGGTCTTCTTCGCCATGGGCGGCACCGACGCCATCAACTTCGTCAAGCAGTACGACGAGTTCACCGGCCAGGCAATACCGCTCATCGCAGGCCCGACCGCGGTCGACCAGTCGGTGCTCAACGAACTGGGGTCGCGGGCCGAGGGGCTAGTCTCGTCCGGTCCCGTAGTGGACGACTCCGGGCTCGCCGAGTTCGACACGTTCGCCGAATACCTGGACGACGTGTTCCCCGGCCAGACGCCCAACACCTTCAACGTCTACTACTACGTGGCCACCAAGTCCGCCCTTCAAGCCCTCGAGGAGGTCGGAGGCGACTTGAGCGACGGCAGCGCTGCATTCCAGGCCGCCCTGGCCCAGCAGAGCTGGACAACACCCATCGGTCCGGTGGTGCTCGACGACAACCGGCAGGCGGTGGTCGACATGTACCTGCGCCGGGTGACCGACGGCGCACAGGCCACCATCGAGACGCTGCCCCTGGTCAATGCCACCCTGGGCTTCGACCGCGACGCATACATCGCCCAGGGCAGCTTCAGCCGCGACAACCCGTCCTGCGGCTGACCTGAATGAGTCTCGCGAGGTGCTCCCCGGCGTGACCTGGAGCGAGCACACCCGGCGCACGCACCAGGATCCCCCTCTGCGCGTCGAGCGGGTGTCGCGCTCCTTCGGCGGCCTCCGCGCCGTCGATGGCATCAGCTTCGACGTCGAAGCCGGGGAGCGCCTCGCGGTACTCGGACCCAACGGTGCAGGCAAGTCGACCCTGTTCAATGTGATCTGCGGCGATCTGTTGCCGGACTCAGGTCGGGTACTGCTGAACGGCGAGGACGTGACCTCGCTGGCGCTGCAGCATCGGGTACGGCGGGGTCTGGGCCGCACATACCAGACATCGTCAGTGTTCGCCGGCCTCAGCGTCGCAGAACACATTGCGCTGGCCCTCCGCGGATCAAGTAGCGGCCGGCTGTCGTTGTCGATGAGCTCTCGCGGACGCCGGGAGGCAGCACGCTCGACTGAGCGGTTGGTCAGTCTGGTCGGACTCGAAGGCCGCTCGGCGACCCCGGCCAGCGAGCTGAGCCACGGAGAGCTGCGCCAACTCGAGGTCGGCATGGCGCTGGCCCCGGACCCCGACGTGATCCTCCTTGACGAACCAGCGGCAGGTCTGTCCGCCCACGAGCGGACGGGATTGACCGAGCTGCTGTTGAACCTCTCCGACACAGTCGCCACCGTCCTGGTGGAACACGACATGGATGTGGCACTCACGGTCGCCGATCGGGTGATCGTGCTGGAATCCGGCTCGATGATCGCCAAGGGCTCACCCAGCCAGATCGAGTCCGATCCGCTCGTACGTGCCGTCTATCTGGGTGAGCAGCACAAGGCCCGTTCCGAGCGTTCCTCTGGTCCGAAGGCAGACCTCGACCGATGAGTGACCAAGCCCTCTTGCAGGTCGACGTCACCAGTGCCGCCTATGGAACGGCTCAAGTGCTTCAAGGCGTCAGCTTCGAGATGGGACACGAGAGGGTCGCCATCGTGGGCCGCAACGGCATGGGCAAGTCGACCCTCTGCAAGGTAGTGACCGGCCTTCACCGCACCGCGCGCGGGTCGGTGTGCCTCGACGGCACAGATCTCTTGGGCCGAAGCGCCGCATTCGTCGGGCGCGCCGGCGTGGGCTACGTGCCCCAAGGCCGACGCGTCTTCGCCAGCCTTACTGTCGATGAGCACTTCACCATGCTCGGACCACACCGGGACCCGAGTTGGCCGTCACAGCGGGTCTATGACCTGTTCCCGCAGCTTGCGCGGCGACGGCGCAGCCTCGCCAGCAACCTTTCCGGCGGAGAGCAGCAGATGCTGGCCATCGGCAGGGCCGTGGCCGTGGGACCCAGGCTGCTGATCATGGACGAGCCCTCCGAAGGCCTCGCTCCACTGATCGTGGACGGACTCATCGACGCTTGCTCCAGCCTGCTCAACACGGGCGAGATGGGGATACTCGTCGTCGAGCAGAACCTCCACGCAGCAGTGCGCCTCGCCGATCGGATCATGGTGATGGTCCGGGGCCAGGTCATCATCGACATGACCACCGACGAGTTCCTGACCCGCACAGACCTCCAGGAAGCCCACCTAGGCGTCAGCGGATCTTCGTAGCCGAAGCGGGCTTCGGCTACGCGGCCGAGCGGGCAGGCTGTCGAGGGGTCAGGCGCGTGCCCTGGCCATCGGCCGCTTGGCCGCGGTGGGCCGTGGTCGCCTGTTGTTGCTCCGCCTGCGCCGGGAGCGGTTCTTCGCTCTCCCACCGTCGGGTTTGCGAGATCGCTGTTTGGCATCCGGGTGTCGCGGCTTGCTATCGGCGCGTCGCGGCTGCGAGTCGACTGCGGGTTGACGGGTTGGACCGGCGATCACTGGGGGTTCCATGGAGCGGCTAGCGCCACCGTCGAGCGACCGGACGGCGCTGAGATCCACATCGGTGAGCGGCTGCTGCAGGTCCAGTTCGCGCTGCATGTGCCGTAGTTCCTTGACCTGACCGGGCTGCACGAGCGAGACCACGACGCCGCCCCGGCCGGCCCGGGCGGTGCGCCCCGACCGGTGGAGGTAGGTCTTGTGGTCGCCGGCGGGGTCGTAGTGGATCACGGCGCTCACGCCCTCGACATGGATGCCGCGGGCGGCGACGTCGGTCGCGATCAGCGCCTCCACCCTGCCGGCCGCGAAGGCCTGCAGCGCCCGGGTGCGCTGGTTCTGGCTCCGGCCCCCGTGGATCGCGGCGGCGCGAACGCCGATCCGGTCGAATCGGCGGGCCAGCCGGTCACAGCCGTGACGGGTCCGGCAGAACACGATCGCCGAGCCGGCGGCGGTGACCGCGTCGGCGGCGACCTCGGTGCGTTCGGTGCTGGACACGTTCCAGAACAGATGGTCGGCCGCGACCACGTCGGGCGTCTCCTCACCGATCTCATACCGCACCGGACGATGCTGGTAGTCGCGGGTGAGCGACGCCACATCACCGTCGAGCGTGGCTGAGAACAGCATCGTCTGCGGCTCCGGCGCGGTCTGGTCGAGCAGGCGCCGCACCGCGGGGATGAACCCCATGTCGGCCATCCGGTCCGCTTCGTCTATGACGACTCTGTCGACTGCGGACAGGCTGACCTCTCGCTGATCGATCAAGTCCTCGAGGCGGCCGGGGCAGGCCACCAGGATGTCGACGCCCCGGCGTAGCGCCCTGCGCTGGGCGTCGTAGCCCACACCGCCGTAGACGACGGCCACTCGGATACTTCCGGCGAAGGACTGGATCTCGGTCTTGATCTGGTCGGCCAGCTCGCGGGTGGGAGCCAGAACCAGTGCCCTGGGCTCGTGCGGCACGGCCCGGTCGACGTTGGCAACCAGCGGGATGCCGAAGGCCAGGGTCTTGCCTGACCCGGTGGGGGCGCGGCCGCAGATGTCGTATCCGGCCAGGGCGTCGGCCAGGACGGCCGACTGGATCTCGAACGGTTCGTTGATGCCGCGCTGCGCGAGGGCGCGGCCTATGGATTCGGGTACGCCCAACTGGGCGAAGGTGGGGGACATTTCTCTCCTTGCCCGCGTCGTGCAGGCCAGTCACAGGTTCGGTGGCGCCTCGATGAGTCAGGAGGCCTTGCTGGTGTCGGGTCGGTTCACGATGACCGGAAGAACCAACACCCGTCTGCGAACCCGCCAGCCGGACGTCCCGGCTGGATATCCACAGGCTAACGGCGCATGCGCCCTTAACCTCAGTCGCCCCTCCAGAGGCCCTCGCGCTCGAGGCCGGCCATGACCTCCTCGATGCCGGCCCGCAGCGTGTCGACCAGCCAGTCGATCTGGTCCGTGGTCAGCACTAGCGGCGGCGACAGCACGTTGAGGCGTCCGATGGGACGCACCAGCAGGCCCCGAGCGTCGCAGGCGTCGGAGATGCGCCGGCCGATCTCCACCTCGGGTGGGAACATCTCCCTGGTTTCGGTGTCGGCCACGTTCTCCAGGCACATCATGAAGCACTTGCCGCGGATGTCGCCCACGATGGGCAGATCGCTGAGGGTGCGCAGACGCTCCTCGAAGTAGGGGCCTACCCGTCGCACGTGTCCGCAAAGGTCCTCACGCTCGAAGATCTCGATGTTGGCCAGAGCGGCTGCGCACGACACCGGGTGACCCGAGTAGGTGTAGCCGTGGGCGAACTCCGCGCCGGGCGCCTGCGGCACCGAGATCACTTCGTAGATCTCGTCGGACAGCAGGCTGGCCGACAGCGGCGCGTACCCGGACGTGAGTCCCTTGGCGGAACTGATGATGTCGGGCTGGATGTCGAACACGTCCTTGCTGGCGAAGAAGTGGCCGAGCCGGCCGAAGGCGGTGACCACCTCGTCGGAGACGTAGAGGATCCCGAACTCCCGGCAGGCCTCCCGCATCCGGGGCAGGTAGCCGGGCGGCGGCACCAGCACCCCGCCCGCGCCCATGATCGGCTCGGCGAAGAAGGCGGCCACATTCTCCGCGCCCAGCTCCTCGACCTTGGTCCTGAACTCGTCGACAAGGTGGTCGGTGTACTCGGCGGGCGTCATGCCGCCGGAGCGCCGGTAGACGTCGGGACCGTCCACCCGGGCGATGAGCGGCTCGCCGACGATGTCGAAGCCGATGTGGTCGTGGGCCACCCCGGTGAGCGACATGGCCAGGTAGCTGGAGCCGTGGTAGCTGTTCACCCGGGTGATGATGGTCTTCTTGTCGGGCTGGCCGAGCCGGTTGAAGTAGAAGTGGATGATCCGCACCGCGGTGTCGTTGGCGTCCGAGCCGGACAGGCCGAAGAACACGTGGTTGAGGTTGCCGGGTGCCAGCGAGGCCAGCTTGTGGGCCAGCGTGGCCCCCGGCACCGACGTGGTGTTGGTGAGCGGCGAGTAGTAGGCCAGCTTGCGGGCCTGCTCGGCCATGGCGTCGGCTATCTCGGCCCGGCCGTAGCCGGCGTTGACGCACCACAGCCCGCCCTGGGCGTCGAGGTAGCGCTTCCCGTCGGAGTCGTAGACGTAGGCGCCCTCGGACTCGGCCATCACCAGGGCGCCCTCCTCCCTCCAGACGGCGAAGTCGGTGAAGGGGTGGATGTAATGGTCCACGTCCTTGCGCCAGAGGGCCTGGGTGTCGTAGGCGTCGAACCGACTCGGCGCCTCCTGCACCACCGCCGGGACACCGCCGGTGAACATGGTCTCGGTCATCGCTCTCCTCTCGGGCCTCTCAGTCCCCGCCGGACGCTAGCGCGGTGATCGCCGCCGGGGCCGCCGGCGTCAGAGCGCGGCTACGACCTCGGACATGAAGCGCTCGGCGACCTCGGGGGCCTCCTCGGGCCTGAGGTTGAAGTCGGGGATGATCAACTCGTCGGTGCCGGCCGCCGCGTAAGCGGCCACCTGCTCGACCAGCTGTTCCGGGGTGCCCACCAGCTCGGGGCGCCCCGACGCTCCGAGCTGGAGCCGGGCCGCCTCGGCCTCGGAGTCGCACACGCGCAGGATGACCGCCGCGGAGCGGGCGATGGTGGCCGGATCCCGGTCCTGGGCCTCGCAGAGCCGATCGATGAGGGCGTTGAAGTAGCGCATGTCGTCCACCGTGCACCAGCCGTTCCACTCGTGACCCCAGCGCACCATGGTCGGGATGGTGCGGCGCTCGCCCCGGCCCCCGATCATGATGGGCAGCGGATCCTGCAGCGGCTTCGGCGTCAACGGCGCTCCCTGCAGGCGGTAGTGGGCGCCGTCGAAGTCGGTGCGCTCGTTGGCGAACAGGCTGGTGATCACCGCGCAGGCCTCCTCCAGCATGTCGGCCCGGCTCCGCACGGTTCCGAAGGCAAGGCCGTAGCGGCGATGCTCGTTCTCCTGCCAGCCGGCGCCGAGGCCGAGCACGAGCCGGCCCCCGCTGACGTGGTCGACGGTGGCCGCCTGCTTGGCCAGCACCGCCGGGTGGCGGTAGGTGTTGCCGGTGACCATCGCCCCGAGGCGCACCCGGTGCACCGCCGCGGCGAGGGCGCCCAGCAGGGTCCAGCACTCGTGGGTGGGCAGCAGCTCGGGCTCTGCTCCGGACGGCTCGTGGCCGTAGCCCCCCTCGGGCGGCATGAAGTGGTCGGGCAGCCACAGGCCGTCCCAGCCGCTGTCCTCCGCGGCTTGGCTCACGGCCAGTATCTGATCCCACCGGTGGGCGCTCGACGGCCAGAATCCGAAACGCATGGGTTGACTGTCTAGCCCGCTACTGGGCCGCCACCACTTCGAACAGGATGATCCTCAGCCCGTCTGGTCCGGCAACTTCGAGGCTCTTGTGACCCCAGGGTTGCAGTTCCGGCGGCCGCACGATGGTGGCACCCGCTGAGACGAGCCGGGCGTGCTCGGCGCCGGCGTCGGCGATCTGCCATGACACCGAGACGCCCGTCACTCCGGGCGTGTCCCACCCGGCGCCGTCCTCGATGACCTCTATACGGCCGGCGGCGGCCAGCAGGATGGTCCCCCGGAAGATCTCGCCGAAGGACCGCTCCACCTCCAGCCCCATCACGTCGGTGAAGAACCCGACGGTGGCATCGTAGTCGGTAGCGACGAATATGACTCTGAACTCTGCCATGGCCCGACCCTAACGCTCCCGGGCTGCCAGCGGCCGACTCGGCTCTAGGTTGACCCCCGTGGAGGAGGCGAGGGCGAGCGGGAGCCTGCTGCGCTCGGAGGACTGGCTCTCGGTGTGGCTACAGCACCGGGAACTTGGCCTTGTCAGGCAGGCCGGAGCGGACGGTGACGGCCTCGCCGGCGGCTTGGCAGCGCCCGCGTAGGGCGTCCTCGTCGATGGTGGTGTACTCCAGCACCTCGGTTCCGCCCGAAGCGTGGTCCATCCGGCGTGCCGAGGACAACTGCCGGTGGTTCTGGGGAGTAGTTCCCCTCAAGGACCGGAGGTTGGTCAGAGAGGTCTGGGCTGGGATCTAGGCGTTCTTCTCGGAGGCCGATCCGGGCACGTAGGTGCCCTTGTTGCGCCACAGCACGACCTCGTTGCCCCACGGGTCGCGGAAGGCGGCGTGGCGGGCGTCGAACTCCTCCCAGTAGGCCTCGTCCCACATCTTGGTGGCGCCCATCTCGACGGCGAGGGCGAGCCTGTCGGGCGGGTCGTCGACCATCACGTAGATGCGGGGCACCGGTCCGCTCACCGGGGTGGTCTCCAGGTGGATTCCCAGGTTGGGCTTCACGCCCGGCAGCACCTCGTGGAACTCGCCGGCGGGGCGGCGCTTGTACTTCCAGTCGAACAGCGTCTCGTAGAACTGCGAGGTGGCCTCGGGGTCGGGGGTGGGCAGGTCGACGAAGATCAGCGGGTTCACCATGGCGGTCTCCTCGTTGCTGAACAGTGGTGCCGACCACGCTAGACCGCGGGCCTGAAGCGATCTCGAACTGGAGAGAAGGGCCGCCGTCGCGACGGTGTCGTCCCCGCTCATGTTCGCTCCGCTCACGGGCTGCTCGGGCCACGGCCTCGCCCGTATGAACCGGCTTCAGTCGCCCATCGGCTCGGCCCCTGCAAGTCGGGCGACTGCGGCGTCGCCGAGAGCCACGAACCGCTCGTAGCCGGCCCGGTAGGCGTCGTCGGGGGACGGCTCGATGCGGGTCATGGCCGCCAGCGGCCACGAGTCCGAGCGCTCGGCGCCGACGGGGTCCCACCATCCCAGCGCCGAGCCGGCCGTCAGCGCGCAGCCGTGGGCCGAGAGCTGATCGGGCCGGTCGGGCATGTCCACCTCGACTTCGAGGATCGACGCCTTGATCGAGCACCACAGGTGGCTGAGCGCCGGTGAGCCTCCGCAGCACATGACGTCCATCTCCACGCCGGAGGCCCGCAGGTCCGCGAGGATGTGCCGCAGGCCGTAGCCCGCCGCCTCCAGCACGGCCCGGGCGATCTCGGCCACGCCGGCATTGAAGGTAAGCCCGTGGATCTCCCCTCTCAGGCGGGCCTCCCACCGAGGCGCACGTTCGCCGTCGTGGTAGGGCAGGACCAGCAACCCGCCCGCGCCGGGAGCCACCCCGGTGGCCAGCCCCAGCAACTCCTCGATGGATCGGCCCGACATGGCCGACCACCACTCCAGCAGCTGCCCATGCCCGTTGGTGGCCCCCCCGACCACCTCGACCCCCGCCACCGGGCTGAAGAAGGCGAGCATGTCGGGTGGCCGCTTCGCTGCGTCCACAGCCACGCCCAAGCCGCCGGTGCGGCCCCCGGGATCGTGGCCCCTGCGGTGAGTGAAGAGCCCACCGGCCCAGAAGCTCATGTAGGCGTCGTTGGACGCGCTCACCAGCGGAGTGCCGGCGGCCAGGCCCAGCGAGCCGTCGCAGTCGCCGATGACCGTGCCCACCTCCACCCGGTCGCCGTAGCCCGGGATGGTCTCCTCGCCGGGCCACAGCCCCTGGATGTCGCCGGCGCCGAGGCAGCGCAGCGCCCAGTCCCAGATCTGGGCGCCGTCCAGCGGGCGTCCCACCTCGTCGCTGAGGAACCCGAGTTGGGCGAGGTGGTGCTCGGTGCGGCCCAGGCCGTTCCCGGCCGGATGGCTGCAGGTGGCGGCCATCCCCGCAGTGGCAGCGCCCCCGCGGCCCGCCAACGGCACGGTCGTCGGGCTCTGCCCGCCGACCCCCACCGCGGCGATCTCCAGCCCGGACTCGTTGACCCGGGCCAGCAGACGGCCCAGACCGTCGAGCCAGGCGGCGGGGTCGGCCCGGCCCGGGGGCCAGGACGGGGCTCCCTCGAACGGTTCGTACATCCAGAGCCTCACACTCCCGCTGCGAGCCAGTGCAACCGCACGGGCTCCACCCGTTCCAAGATCGATGCCCACAACGACCGAGCTCACCGCAGCGAGTCCTCCACGTCAGCCAGGGGGTCGTCGCATGTTCCCCGCTCTTGTTCGCTGCGCTCACGGGCCGCTCGGGCCAGGGCCTCGCTCACCTCTCGCGTGATGTCCGCGAACTGCCAGACATCCGTTCGGCCTCTTGGCCGACCATCACCCGGTAGACGGGCCGCTCGACGGTGAGTGCCAGAGCGTCGGCCACGTCGGCCAAGCCGTAACGGGCCGTGACCAGGCGGTCCAGGTCGGCGGCCAGCGCGCCCGACTGCAGCAGGCCCGCAGCCGTTCGCCAGTCCTCCGGCTCCTGGCTGAACGCCCCGATGATCGACAGCTCGTGGTGATGGATGCGGTCGGCGCCCACCGACGCCATCACGTCCTTGGCGAAGGCGCCATAGAGGACCACTGCGCCCGCGTCGTCGCACAGATCGAGGGCCAACTCCACCGCGCCCGGGGTTCCGGCGGTGACGAACACGACATCGTGCTGGCCCAGCCACCCGGTCAAGCCGTCCGGCCCGGCCACCCAGTCAGCCCCGGCGGCGGAGGCCTCCGCCCGGCGCTGCTCATCCACATCAACCATGCCTGCGCACGACGCCCCCCAGGCCCGGCACAGAGCCAGGTGAAGCCTGCCCATGTAGCCCGCGCCGACGACCGCCACCCGGTCGCCGGGCCGGAACCCGCTCAAGCGCGCCGAGTGCACCACGCAGGCCAGCGGCTCGCCCATGGCGGCGTGTTCGACGGGGATCTCGCCCACACAGTAGGTCTGGGCCGCAGCCACCCTCACCACCTCGGCCAGACCGGCGCCCATCGAGATGGTGCCGTCGCTCAGGGTTCCACCCTGAGGTCGCTTGCACAGGGCGCTGCGGCCCCGGCGGCACATGCGGCAGGTACCGCACCGGGTGAGCAGGTCCACGGTGACGAGATCACCGATCTGTGGGGAGCCAGGTAGAGACGCCACCGCCTGGCCGACCTCGATCACGCGGCCGCCAGCCTCATGCCCCGGGGCGACGGGATAGATCGGCTTGGTCCCGTCGAACAGGCGTCGCTCCATGGTGCACAGGCCGCAGGTTCCCACCTCAATCAGCACGTCCTCCGGCCCGAGCCGAGGTATGGGCTCGTTGCGGAGTTCGACTGCTCCCGGTCCGGTCACGACTGCTACATGCATGGTGCTCCTAGTTCTCCGCTCAACCCGTAGAGGCCCCGCGGATAGGCGGGCGACCCGGCCCATACGGGGCGGGGCCGTGGCCCGAGCGGCCCGTGAGCGCAGCGAACAAGAGCGGAAATGACCACCCTGCGACGCGATTGGCCGCCGATCAATCCGCGCTCGCTCGTAGTGTCCAGGCTCACGAGTTCGATGCCGCACTCCACGGCTGATCTCCTGTCAAAAGACCACCGTATAGGTGGCAAATGGACGGAAGTTCTTCGAACAGAGTCCGCCGAGGGGGTCCGCATCTACTCAATGCGCTCACGACCCGGGGCACTAGGGACACGGGATGTGGGGCCATCGCTGCGGTATCTCCAGACCCGCTCTCGCCAGCAGCGAACTGTGCGCCTCAGCGGCCTCAGTACGCAAGGCGGCCATGTCGACGGTCACGCAGGCACCGCCGCGTACGACCGGGCGGCCGGCGACCACCACATCGCGCACGGAGCGCCCGTCGGTGCCCCACACCAGTTGCAGGACCGTCTCGCCCCGCGGGTTCCAGGCCACCGAGGAGGTGTCGTGTACCACGATGTCGGCCTGCTTGCCGGGCTCAAGGCTGCCGATCCGGTCGTCCATGCCGATGGCGGCGGCCCCGGCGATTGTGGCCAGTTCGAACGCGGTGTGGGCGCCGAAGCGCTCGGGCTCGACCCGGGTGTCACGGGCCAGGCCCGCGGCCAGGGCAGCCGTCCGGAGGATGTCGGAGGCGTCCCCCGCGTTGGAGGCGTCGCAGCCCAGCGCCACCCGCCCGCCCCGCTCCACGATCTCGGCGTGGCGGCCCTGGCCGGCCACGCCCTGGCCCAGGCGCAGGTAGGCCCACGGGCAGTAGGCGATGGCCGTCGACGTGGCCAGCACCAGCTCCACCTCGGAGTCGTCGAGCCAGACGCCGTGACCCACCAGCAGGCGCGGTCCCAGCACGCCCAGCGCGTCGAGGTGGACCAGGGGCCGGCGGCCGGTGCGGGCCAGGTACCGCTCGGGATCCGACGACGTGGGCGACATGTGCATGGTGAGTCCGGTGCCCAGGTCCCGGGCCAACTCCGCTGCTCCGGCCAAGAGCTCGTCGGAGGCGAGATCGTGACCCACCAGCGTCACCCAGCCGTCGATGAGCCCGCCGCCGGAGAAGGAGTCCACCACCTCGCGCTGGCGGTCGAGCGTCTCGGCGGCCGGAGCGGTGAACGGACCGTCGGTGATGTCCCAGCCCCAGACGCCCATCGTGCCGCGGATGCCGGCCCGCCGCATCCCGGCCGCGGCCCGGTGCGGGTTGGCCACCGTGCCCGCCTCCACCACCGTGGTCACGCCGTTCGTGAGGTTCTCCACCGAGGACAGCACCGCCGAGAGCTCGTCGTCGTCACCGGTGTGGGCCCCATGGGCGGGCACCGACCACTCGAAGATCGAGGCGCCCGGGGGCAGCAGATCGGGGATGCAGCTGCGGATGAGGGGATCGCCGGTCAGGTGCTGGTGGGCGTTGACCATCCCGGGCGTGACCACACAGCCGGTGGCGTCGATCACCTCGGCCTCGGGACAGCGGCCGGCCAGCTCCGTGCTGGAACCGACCGCGGCGATCACATCGCCGGCGACCGCCACCGCGCCCCCGACCAGAACCTCCCGAGCCGGGTTCATGGTCACGACGTCGCCTCCGGACACCAGCAACGTCGTGCGAGCCGCCGGCGCAGTCTCGGCCCCCATCGCGACCGAGCATAGGCGGCGAGGCTCGCGCGAGAATCAGCGGATGAGCAGCGTGAATGCCAGCACCGAAAACGAGGCGGGCTTTTGTGGCGGAAGAAGATCTCAACTCGTTCGTCCGGCAGCTTCGAGCCGACACCAGCGGTCGCTTCTACGTAGATCTCTGGGATGTCCCGACCTCCGGCGGCAGATCCGGTCACGAGGGTGGCTCAGTCCGGAATCGGCCAGCGCTCGGCTCAAGGGCGACTGGCTGAAGTGCTGGGCGTACCTCGAGTACGGCTGAGACCTCACGTCGGCCACGACCGCGATCTGACAGGCTTGCAGCAGGGCCAGGAACCGGTCCAGCGAGTGGATTCGAGTGCCCCACAGTCCACACCGTCGGTGCTTTGCGCACGCCGGCGACCCTACCCGGCAGGAGCGGGGCCCAGCCGACCATCGCCCGACAGACGGGCTGGCCGCGTGCCCGGCCGTGCCTAGCGTGAGGCTGGCGCGGGTGACGTCTGCCGGCCGCCCTCCACATCGAGGTTGGGCAGGATCCGGTCGAGCCAGCCGGGCAGCCACCAGTTGCGGGCCCCGAGCAGTTCCATCGTGGACGGGACGATGAGCATGCGCACCAGGCTGGCGTCGGCCGCGACGGCGGCGGCGAGACCCAGGCCGAACATCTTGATGGCCCGCTGGTCCTCGAGCACGAAGCTGCCGAACACGAACACCATGATCAAGGCGGCCGCGGTGATGACTCTGGCAGTCAGGGCCAGACCGTCGGCGACGGAGTTCACCGCGTCGCCGGTGCGTTCGTACTCCTCCTTCATGCGCGACAGCAGGAACACCTCGTAGTCCATCGACAGCCCGAACAGCACCGCGAACAGCATCATCGGCATGAACGGCTCGATCGGACCCGGCTCGATTCCTATGAGACCGCCGAGCCAGCCCCACTGGAACACGGCCACCAGCACGCCGTAGGCGGCGCCGATCGACAGCATGTTCATGATGACCGCCTTGAGCGGCACGACCAGCGAACGGAAGACCGCCATCAGCAGCAGGAAGGAGGCGCCCAGCACCGCCACGAAGAACACCGCGGTGCGCGACTTCAGGAAGTCGCTGACGTCCGCCTTGACCGCGACCAGCCCGGTGATCACCGGATCGAGGTCGGTGCCTGCCGTCGCCGCGGGGATCACCGTGCTGCGGAGGTGCTTGACGAGGGCCTCGGTCTCGGGCGCCTGAGGTCCGGTGGTGGGTCGCACCTCGATGGCGGCAGCGGTCGGTGCGATCGGGCTGTTGGGGATCGGCGGGCTGACGAAGCTGACGCCGTCGGTGGCCGCCATGGCCTGCGCCAGGCGGTTCAGCTCGGCCGTCTGGGAGGGTCCCGACACCTCGGCCACCACCACCAGCGGACCGTTGGCGCCCGCTCCGAAGCCGTCGACGAGAAGGTCGTAGGCCTTGCGGGTGGTGGTCTCGGCCGAATAGTTGCTCTCGTCGGCGAAGCCGAAGCGCAGAACGAGCACCGGCGCGGCCAGCAGCAGCAGCAGCAGCGTGCCGCCGACCGCGAACGCCCAGGGGCGGGCTTGCACCGCCCGGCTCAGCCGGTACCAGCCGGTCTCCCGCAGCGGCCGCTCCCGGCGCGGCCGCAACGTTCGCCGCAGCGGGTTCCGGTCCCGTCCGAACATCCCTGCCACCAGCACGATCAGAGCGGCCGGCAACGCTCCGGCCGTCAGTGGTCCGATGCCGGCGCCGAAGCCGAAGAGTGCCACGCTCAACAGCACCGCGACGATGACGCCGCGTACACGGGTTGTGGTGATCCGCTCACCGAGCAGAGCGACGAGCGACGGCAGCAACGTCACCGAGCCGACCATGACGACCGCCACCGTGGCCGCGGCGGCCACACCGAAACCGGTCACGAACGGGATCCCGATGAACAGCATTCCCAGCAGCGACACGACGACCGTCGCTCCCGCGAATATGACCGACCGGCCGGCCGAGTCGAGGGCCACCACCAGGGCCTGCTCGCGCCCGTGGCCCTCGCCCAGAGCGTCCCGGTAGCGGGTGATGATGAACAGGGCGTAGTCGATGCCGACGCCCAGCCCGATCATCAGGCCGATGGCCGGCGCGAAGTCCGGCACCGTCATGAGGTTGCTGAAGACGATGATGGAGGTCGCGCCGATCCCGACGGTCACGAGAGCCGCGGCCACCGTGGCCCCCATGGCCATCACCGAGCCGAGCACTGCGATCAGGACGAAGACGGCGAAGGCGAGGCCGACCGCCTCCGACTCGGGCGGCCGCAACTCGGCGAACCAGATCCCGCCGACCTCCACTTCCAGGCCCTCGACGGAGTTCAGGCCCAGCTCCTCGATCTGGCCCTCGATGGTCCGGCCCATGTCCTGGGCCTCGGTGCCGCTCGTTCCGGGCGGGAGGCTCACATCGGCGTAGGCGATCCGGCCGGCCTCGCTCCCTTCCTGAGATGTCCGCAGCGCTCCGACGAACGGGTCATAGGGAGTGATGACGTCCGTTTCCTCCAGGGCCTCGACCCGAGCGAACAGCTCGCCCATCGCGGATCGCACCTCGGGGTCGTCGACCCCCTGCTCCGCCCGGAACACGATCGTCCCCGCGGGGCCGGCGCCGGCCCCCGAGAAGTGCTGTTCCAGAATGTCGTTCCCGTCGTGGCTCTCGGTGCCCGAGATGGCCAGATCGCCGCTGTAGGCCTCCCCGAGACGCTGGGAGGCGCCCAGGGCCAGGAACAGGACGACCAGCCAGACGACGACTCCGCGCCACGGGTGGCGGAAGCAGGATCGAGCCAGGGACGAATACACCGCGGCGCACAATAGCCCGGCCGCGCCGCGGGCAACCCGGACAAAGCGCCTGCATCGCCTGTGGAGCCAGTGCGTGGAGCCGCAGACTGCGGCGCCGCCGCATTCGTCGTCGGACTACGGCGAACACGACGCTGAAGGAGGCCGAACAGAACCTGTACAATGCGCCGACTATGAGCGAGCGCGGATTGATCGGCAGGCAATCGCGGCGCGGGGTGGTCATTTT
>VYBO01000121.1 GCA_009844405.1 Acidimicrobiaceae bacterium | reverse complement strand
ACGGCCCCGCCCCGTATGGGCCGGGTCGCCCGCCTATCCGCGGGGCCTCTTAGGCCGAGAGCGGAGCACTCCGGCACTTTGCATTGTAAGTGCTTCTCAGTCATTGTTAGGACTTTTCAGTTTACATTCTGAGTGCCGGAACGGGCGGGATGGCCGTGTAGCCGGTGCGGGGCATTGCGGACGCGGGCTTGGCCGTGGTGTACTTCGCGCCATGCGAACGCTCCCGGGCAGTGGCTCGATCGACTTCACGTGCGAGGACTTCTGGTCGGGGACCCGTCGACCGCTGGATCAGGCCATAGGCCTGCCGCCGGTCGCCTACACGGGCGACGACTTCTTCGAGGTGGAGCAGCGCCGGCTGTTCGCCCGAGCGTGGGTTGCGGCGGCGTCCGCGTCGGAGGTGGCCGAGCCGGGGCGTCTGCTGGTGCGCTCCGTCGGCGGAACCTCGGTGCTCATCACCCGGGACCGCGACGGCGTGCTGAGAGGTTTCATCAACTCGTGCCGTCACCGGGGCACCGAACTGGCCTCGGAGGACTGCACCGTGTCGCGGATGATCCGCTGCCCCTACCATCGCTGGGGATACGCCCTCGACGGGTCCCTGGTGGCGTCGCCGCTGTTCGACGAGGTGCCCAGAGCGGACTTCGACCCGGCCGAGCTGTCGCTGCTGCCGGTGCGGGCGGAGGTCTGGGGCCTGGATGTGTTCGTCTGCCTGGACGAGGCCACCCCGCCGCTGGCCGAGTGGCTTGGCGACCTGCCCGAGCGCATGGCCGGCTACGGCTTCGACGGCTGGGTCGTCCACGAGAAGTGCACCTTCGACGTGGCCGCCAACTGGAAGCTGATCACCGAGAACTTCCAGGAGTACTACCACCTGGCCTGGGTCCATCCCGAGCTGGCCAAGGTGTCCCGGGTGAAGGACCACTACCGCTACCAGGGGCCGGGCCTGTACTGCGGCCAGACCACCACGCCGGTGTCGAGTGACGAGCGCGACGACTGGCTGGCGCTGCCGCCCGCGCCCGGTCTGGACTCATCGGACAGCGTCAGCGGCCGGTTCGTGGCCGTGTACCCCAACCTGACGCTGGCCGTTCTTCCCGGCCATGCCTTCGTGATCCGCCTGGAGCCGCTGTCGTCGGGCGCCACCCGCGAGCACTGCGCTCTGCTGCTGCCGTCGTCCACGCCGGCCGAGCAGTACGGCGACGCCGCGGCCGAGACGCTCAAGTTCTGGATCGAGATCAACAACGAGGACATCGACATCTGCGAGCGGTCCCACCGGGGACTGGCGCTCGGCGGGGCGCCGCCGGGGCCGCTGTCGCCCCGCTTCGAGGAGCCCCTGCACCGCTTCCAGAACATGGTGGCCGACTGCATGACGGCCGAATCGCTCGCCGACGGGCTGAGGATCCCGGCGGGGGACGGACCCGACGACGGCACCCGATTCGGCTGCGGACCGAACCCCGCTCCGCCCTCCATCGACGCCCGCCGGTGGTCGGCTGCCGACTGACCGGCGCGAGCTAGCCGGGTAGGAACTCACCGATGAAGTCCGGCGCGCAGGTGGTGGTGGTCGGCGGGGGAGTGGTGGGCGCCAGCGTGCTCTACCACCTCACCAAGGCGGGCTGGACCGACGTGGTGCTGGTGGAGCGCACCGAGCTGACCGCCGGCTCCACCTGGCACAGCGCGGGCGGGATGCACACCCTCAACGGCGATCCCAATGTGGCCCGGCTCCAGCGCTACACGCTGCATCTGTACGCCGAGATCGAGCGGGTATCGGGCCAGGACTGCGGCATCCACATGCCGGGCGGCGTGATGCTGGCCGATACGGCCGAGCGGCTCGACTGGCTCAAGATGACCCACGCCCGGGGCCGCTACCTGGGCATGGAGACCGAGATCGTGTCGGTGGCCGAGGCGGCCGAACTGGTGCCGCTGATCGATCCCCAGCACTTCGTGGGCGCCCTGGTCGACGCCCACGAGGGCCACGTCGACCCGGCCGGGGTGACCCACGCCTTCGCCAAGGCAGCCCGGCTGGCGGGGGCCGAGGTGTACCGGGGCACCTGGGCCCGGGCGATCGAGCGGCGTGCCGGCGGGGGTTGGCGGGTGCTGCTGTACGACACCGCCGGCGGCGAGGACGTCGGCGCCATCGACTGCGAGCACGTGGTGAACTGCGGGGGCCTGTGGGCCCGCGAGGTGGGCCGCATGGTGGGGCTGGAGTTGCCGGTCCTGGCCATGGAGCACACGTACATCGTGACCGAGCCCCTCGAGGAGGTGCGCGACTTCAACCGGCGCACCGGCTCGCGGCTGAGGCACGTGATCGACTTCGGCGGCGAGCTCTACATGCGCCAGGAGGGCGAGGGAATGCTGCTCGGCACCTATGAGCAGGCCTGCCTGCCGTGGTCGCCCCGCCAGACGCCGTGGGACTTCTCGATGCGGCTGCTGCCGCCCGACCTGGACCGCATCTCGGCCTCGCTGGAGGTGGCCTTCGCCCATTTCCCGGCGTTCGCCACCGCGGGGATCCAGCGGGTGGTGAACGGGCCGTTCACGTTCGCGCCGGACGGCAATCCGCTTATCGGCCCGGTCAGGGGGCTGCCGGGGTACTGGACGGCGTGCGGGGTCATGGCCGGGCTGTCGCAGGGCGGCGGGGTGGGGTTGTCGGTGGCCAACTGGATGGTGGAGGGCGACCCCGGCTTCGACGTGTGGGCCATGGACGTGGCCCGCTTCGGCGACTACGCCACGGGCGCCTACACCGACGCCAAGGTGCGCGAGAACTACTCGCGCCGGTTCCGGATCACGTTCCCCAACGAGTTCCTGCCCGAGGGACGGGGCGTGCAGACCTCACCCATCTACGACCGGCTGGTGGCGGCCAACGCGGTGTGGGGCGACGCTTTCGGCCTGGAGTCGGCGCTTTGGTTCCAGACCCCTGGGCGGGAGCCGGTCGAGGAGGTGACCTTCGGGCGGTCCAACGCCTGGGACCGGGTTCGGGCCGAGACCCTGGCCGTGCGGGCCGGCGTAGGCATGATGGAGACCACCGGCTTCGCCAAGTTCCTGGTGTCGGGTCCGGCTGCGAGGGAGTGGCTCGACCGGCTGCTGGCGGGTCGGGTGCCGATCCCGGGCCGGATGGCGCTGACGCCGATGACCAACCCTAGGGGGAACCTCGCCGGCGACTTGACGGTGGCATGCCTGCCGGCCGCGCCCGGCCGGGCCGAGGGACCGGCGGGCACCGTGGTGGGCGGAGCCACCGGCAACGTGCGGGACGGCGAGCGGTTCGTGGTGTTCGGCTCCGGCATCGCGGAGCGCTACTACGAGCGCTGGTTCGACGCCCATATGCCGACTGACGGTTCTGTGAGCTATCAGACGCTCGGAGCGGAGCTGTGCGGCCTGGCCATCGCCGGGCCGGCGGCGCGGGGGCTGCTGGCCGAGGTCACCGACACCGACGTCTCGGCTCACGGCATGAGGTTCATGGCCTTCGACGAGATGGAGGTGGGCCAGGCCCCGGTGTGGTGCGGGCGGATCAGCTTCACCGGCGATCTGGGCTACGAGCTGTGGATGCCGGCCCGCTACCAGCGCTACGTGTTCGATCTGCTGCGGTCGGCGGGGGAGGCGCACGGCCTGGAGCTGTTCGGGCTGCACGCGCTGAACTCGCTGCGCCTGGAGAAGGGGTTCGGGTCGTGGCTGCGGGAGTACCGGCCCGACTACGACCCGTTCGAGGCCGGGCTGGGCCGCTTCGTGCGCATGGAGAAGGACTTCATCGGCCGGGAAGCCCTAGCCAAGAAGCACGGGGAGGCCGGGCCGCCGGGTGGGGTGGCAGCGAAAGGCCTCCGCCTGTGCACCTGGACGGTTGACGTGGGCACCGGCGCCGATGCCTGCGACGTGATCGGCGACGAGCCGGTGTGGCACGACGGCGAGGTGGTCGGCTGGGTCACCTCCGGCGGCTACGCCCACCACAGTGAGGTGTCGGTGGCCATGGGCTACGTCCCCGCCGAGTTGGCCGACTCGTCCGGCCGCTTCGAGATCGAGATAGTCGGCACCCGCCGCCCCGCCAAGCCGGTCGATAGCTGCCTATGGGATCCCGAAGGCACCCGAATACGAGCCTGAGGCCATACAATTTCATGTAATTGAGTTTCTATCTGAAACTGCACGAGCTACGGTCGTGTCGTGGACATCAACACGGTCTCGCAGATTGTGACAGTTGTGCTGGCCGTGCTCGCCATCATCTGGCACCAGCAGCGCACCACCGACAAGCTGCGCAGCGAGTTTGGGCGGGCCCACGACACGCTGCGCGACGGCCTGGACGAGGTGAAGCAGCGACTCTCCCGCATTGAGGGCTTCCTGGGCATCGGCATGCCCACGACCGCAGCGTCAGAGGCACCCGGCGCGACCTGGAGACAAGAGCCACCCCAGGCCTCCGAGCCGGAGTAGGCAGAGATGGACGTCGCCTTGCTCACAGCCTTCGCTACGCCGTTCATGGCGATACTGGCCATGCTGTGGCATCAGCAACGCGCCATCCTGCGAAAGGTCGGCGAGAACGGCGAGCGACTGTCTCGTATAGAAGGCTTCCTGGGCATCGGAATGCCTCCCGCCGCAGCCTCAAACGCACCCGGAGCGGACCTGGCCCGCAGGCCTCCAGAAGACTCCGACAAGAACTGAGTACCGGCAGTTCGCGCGCTGGTGATCCCGCGGGTATGTCGTAGCCGCGGGGTACGGTCTGACATGTGAGCGAAGCGGGCGGCGGGGAGCTGTTCATCGTCGACAACAGCGTCTCGGGCTGGACGGGTCTGGAGTACCTGAGCCAGTGGACCGATGTGGCCCGCTCCTTCGACATCGCCACCGGGTTCTTCGAGATTGGAGCGCTGCTGGCCCTCGACGGCAAGTGGCAGCAGCTGGAGGGGATCCGCTTGCTGATGGGCGACGAGGTGTCGCTGCGAACCCACAATGTGTTCAAGGAGGCGCTGCGCCAACGGGTGGGCCGGCTCGATGACAGCCTGGAGCACGAGAAGGGCCCTAACCCGTTCCTGGAAGGCGTGGAGGCGGTGGTCGACGCCATCGCTGAAGGTCGGATCGAGTGCCGCGTCTACCGAAAGGACAAGTTCCACGCCAAGGCGTACATCACCCACGCCAAGTTCGATGTCCTGGGCGCGCAGGCGCTGGTCGGCTCGAGCAACTTCACCCGTCCGGGCCTTACCCGCAACGTCGAGTTGAACATCAAGGTGGAGAGCGGCCGCGAGGTGGCTCAGCTACAGGACTGGTTCGAGACCCACTGGGCTGCAGCCGAGGACGTGACCGAGGATGTGTTGCGGGCCATCACCCGTCACACCGCCGACTTCACGCCCTTCGACGTGTACGCCAAGGCCCTGCACGAGTTCTTCCGGGGGCGCGAGCTCACCGCAGGCGAGTGGGACGAGTCCCAGTCCCGCATGTTCGGCCATCTGGACCGCTACCAGCAGGAGGCGTACTGGTCGCTGATGAAGATCGCCCGCCAGCACGGCGGAGCGTTCCTATGCGATGGAGTAGGCCTGGGCAAGACGTTCGTGGGTTTGATGCTGATCGAGCGGCTCGTGCTGCACGAGAACAAGCGGGTGGTGCTGTTCGCCCCCAAGGCGGCCCGGGAGGGAGTGTGGGAGCCCCACCTGCGCCGGTGGCTGCCCCACATCGGCGGCGTCGGGGGCGGCGCCGACTTCTCCAGCCTCAGCGTGTTCAGTCACACAGACCTTGGCCGGGGCAACGAGTTTCCCGAGCGATTCCAGCGCATGACCGACCTGGCTGACGCAGTGATCGTCGATGAGGCCCACCACTTCCGCAACCGCGGCAGCCGAGGCGACGACAGCGAACTCAGCAGCAACGGCGAGAGGCTGGACCGGCGGTCCCGCTACTGGCGGCTCTACGACATGCTCGACGGTTCGACACGATCCAAGCTGCTGTTCCTGCTCACCGCCACCCCGGTCAACAACCGTCTAGCGGACTTTCGTCACATGGCCGAGCTGTTCACCCGAGGCGACGAGGCCTTCTTCGGCCGCAGCCTCGGAGTGAACCACCTGTCGGGACACTTCAACGTGATGGAACGAGACCTGCAAGCCACTCTCGGCGCGGCAGGAGGCAGCAACGGGAACGGCAGCGGCGACATCTCGGGCAGAGCAGCCATGGCTCTCGCCGAGGGGCTCACTCAGGAGGCCCGCGACGCGCTAGCTACGGATGTGGTTTTTGGAGCGTTGGTTGTGCAGCGCAGCCGGTCTTACGCGAAGGCCAGCCAGATCCAGGAGCGGGGCGAGTCGGCCGCGTTTCCGGAGCGAAAGCCGCCCCAGGTAGCCGAGTACTCGATCCGGTCGTCGTACCGGGACGTGCTCGACATGTTCGAGAAGGCCTGTCGCCGCCAGAATCCGCTGTTCTCCCTGGCGATCTACTACCCGTTGGCTCACTACATCGGCCCCGAGAAGGACATCGACCCCTTCGAGGAGGGCCGCCAGCGCCAAGTGGTGGGCCTGATCCGCACCATGTTCCTCAAGCGGTTCGAGAGCTCGGTGTACGCGTTCGAGAAGTCGCTGGACCGGCTGATGCGAAAGCTGCTCGCCTTCGTCGATGTCCACAGCGAGCCTGGTGCGGAGCAGGATCGGCTCGACGGCTGGCTGCACCGGCACGCGGAGGTGGTCGGCTACCGGCCCGAGGCCCAACTCGGACTGGACTTCGACGGCGAGGCTGACGACGACGCCGACGAGGATGTGATCCCGCCCGAGCTAATGGAAGCGGTCGAAGAACTGTCCCGCGACGAGTACGACGTGGTCGCCATCATCGACAAGACCTTCGAGGACCTGGACGAGATTGTCCGTTTCCTCGACGCGACCAGTCGCCTCACCCCGGATCAGGACGACAAGGTGCGCAAGCTCACCCGACTGCTCGGCACCAAGGACCTCTCGGGTCGCAAGGTGCTGGTGTTCACCGAGTTCGCCGACACCGCCCGCTATGTGGAGTCGCAGTTGCGATCCGCTGGGATCGACGGTCTGGCCCGCATCGACAGCGGCTCGAAGCTCGACCGGGCCGAGGTGATCCGCCGGTTCTCTCCGTACTACAACGGGTCGAGCAGCCCCGAGTTGGCCCGCGACGGCCACGCCGAGATCCGGGTGCTGGTTTCCACCGATGTCCTGTCCGAGGGCCTCAACCTCCAGGACGCCACCCGCCTGGTCAACTACGACCTGCACTGGAACCCGGTGCGGCTGATGCAGCGCATAGGCCGCGTGGACCGCCGCATGAGTCCCGAGACCGAGGAGCGCCTCAGGGCCGATCATCCCGAGGTGGCCGCGGACCGTGGCACGGTGCGGTTCTGGAACTTCCTGCCCCCCGAGGAGTTGGAGCGGATCCTGAAGCTGTACGAGCGGGTCACCGGCAAGGTGCTGATGATCTCGAGCACGCTCGGCATCGAGGGCCGCAAGCTGCTGCGCCCCGACGACGCCTACGACCCGCTGCGCGAGTTCAACGCCACCTACGAGGGCACCCGCACCGCGGTCGAGGAGATGCACCTGGAGTATCAGGCCCTGCTCAAGCGCCACCCGGAGCTGGCCGAGCGACTCGACGGTCTGCCCGGCTCGGTGTTCTCGGGCCGCCGGCGGCTCAGCAAGGGCGCACGCGGCGTGTTCTTCTGCTACTCGTTGCCCGCGCTCGACGCCGACGAAGGCGTGTTCACTCTGGAGGCCGGGCTCACTCGCTGGTACCTCTACGACGCTGCGGCCGACACGATCGTCGAGTCCCCTGGCGACCTCATCGAGAGCATCCGCTCCAAGCCCAACACCCCGCGCCGCTGCGAGATGGACCGCACCACCCTCAAGGACCTGCGCGACAAGGTGCTCCGCCATGTGCGTGACACCTACCTCAAGCGAGTCAACGCCCCCATCGACGCCCCCGAGCCCATGCTGTGCTGCTGGATGGAACTCAACTGATGCGGGCGCATTCAACGCCCGCGACAGGCGCTCGGAGTGCGTGCGACCGCTTCGCTGGTCAGCGCGGTGGGCTACCGGCTGGTCGGCTGGCGGTGATGGCGAGACGGCACCGACGTCGACGGGTCGCGAATTACAGCCTCCATGCGTTCGACGATCTGGTCATGGCTTCGCAACGAGGCCTCGAAGTCGTCGAGGGCCTCCGTTGAGGTGCTGTCGGAGACTTGGGGCTGCTGTCGCGCGGCGACTTCATCAGCGGCCTCGGAGGCAGGGGATTCTGCAACAGGTGCGGTGGCGGTGCGAGGCAGGCTCGGCATATCGGCAACTCCTTGATTGAGGACGGTCCGAGATTCGTCGGTCGGCAGCAGCGGAAGTTAAGTATATTTGACTATTCGAAAGTATATCTTGAGGCGCTTACGCAGGCGGGTTCTGAATGCTACATCAACTTCGCTACGAGCCGGAAGCAGAGGCGGCCTTGCATCGACTGCTCACGAGCCCGCGGCTGGTTACGCTTGCAGCGCGTGTCGAGAGCGAACTCCGCATCATCGCTTCCGACCCGGGCAGGGCGAAGGGGCGCTGCGATCAGTTGCGGCTCCCCATCGCGGGAGAGACCGTCTGGCGCAGGCATGTCCGGGGATCCGGTGAAGATAGAGTCGTGTTGTGGGTGTTGCCCGACGACGGTGGGGTGCCCGTCATCTTGGGGATTCTCGATCCCGATGCCCTCGTGTGACCATGGCGTCGGTACGGCTGGCTGACCGATGGCTCACAATGTGCCTGCTGACCGTGCCGAGATCATGCGCGGCATCCGCACCTTCGCTCAGGTGGTCCAGTACCTCGTCGACGATCAGGGTTGGCCCCTGGATGATCCCGACTGCCTTGAGGACGACCTGACGGCGGTCACCTACGACTGGGATGCCGGCGAGTTGGGCATCCCCGTCGAGCGGCTCGACGATCTGAGGCGGTTCCAGCAGATGCGGCCCCTGACCGCGGGCCAGCCGTGGGGCGTGTTCTTCCTGGAGTTCGGCGGACCGCGGCTGCGCTACACGCCGATCCGGCGTCTGCTGCGGGCGCTGGTCACCAAGAAGCGCGCCACCGGCACCGCTGACACGCGGACATGGGAGCTAAGCGATCTTCTGTTCATCGTGATCACCGGGACTGGTGACGATGTGGAACTGCACGTGCTCGCCTTCGAGGGCGACGACTCTCAGAAGGCTGAGTTTCGCTCGCTGGCGTGGCGGCCGGCCCATGCGCCGACGCGCCATCTCCAACGCCTCAGCGAGGACCTGTTGCCATGCCTGGCCTGGCCCAGCGACGAGAACGATGTCGAGTCCTGGCGCAAGGCCTGGCGGGAGGCGTTCAAGCTCCCGGTCGGCCAGGCCATCAGGGACTCCGCCCGCCTAGCCGACCGCATGGCCCGAACGGCCCGCGACCTGCGCACCCAGATCGGCGAAGCGCTCAAGGCGGAGAACGGGTCAGGGCCGTTCTCCACTCTGATGTCGGATATCCGCACCCAACTCGTCAGCGATGTCAACGCCGACAGCTTCGCCGACATGTGCGCCCAGACCCTCGTCTATGGCTTGCTGAGCAGCCGGGTCACCAACCCGACGGACTTCGGGTCGTCTCCGATCTTCTCGGCCGTGCCAGTGGCCAACCCGTTCCTGGAGGCCCTGTTCGAGCAGGTGCATGACGAGGCCGTGTCGCTCGACCTGCCCGGCAGCGACCTGCCTCAGCTCGTGGCCGACCTGCGGGCGACCAATGTCGAAGCCATCCTCGACCAGATCGGCTCCACCGCCAAGGGCGGCGACCCGGTGATCCACTTCTACGAGGAGTTCCTCAAGAAGTACGACAGCAAGATGCGCGCTGACGCCGGCGCCTTCTACACCCCGCAGCCTGCGGTCGAGTTCATCGTGCGAGCAGTCGACGAGGTGCTGCGATCGAGGTTCGGCCTGCAAATGGGCATCGCCGACAGTGCGTCGTGGCAGGAGGTGGCTGAGCGCAACGACTTCGAGATCCCCGAGGGCGTCGACCCTGCCAAACCCTTCGTGTCGATGCTCGACCCGGCCACTGGCACCGGCACCTTCCTGGTGGAATGGCTGCGCCAAGCCCGACGATCGTTCCTCGAGCACCGATCGCCTGGGGAATGGCCCGAGCACCTGCGCGACCGCCTGCTGCCGTCGATGCACGCCTTCGAGTTGATGCTCGCTCCCTACGCCATCGCCCATCTCAAGGTCGCGCTGGAACTCCACGCCTTCGGTGCCGGAGACGGTGCCATGCAGATCCTGTTGACCGACACGCTGGAGCACGCCGCCCGTCAAGGTCAACTCGGGAGCATGGCCGACCCCGTGGCCCAGGAGGGGGAGCGGGCATCTGATCTGAAGGAGTCCGAACGGTTCAGTGTCGTCATCGGCAATCCGCCATATGACCGCGAGCAGCGCGCCCTCGGCGCAAAGGGCAAGCGAAAGGGCGGCGTCGTCCGGTACGGGGTGCCTGGACTATTGGCGCCGCTACTCAACTCAATCACCGAGCCGATGAAGGAGAGAAACCTCGGCCACCATCTAAAGAATGTTTACAACGACTACGTCTATTTCTGGCGATGGGCCGTATGGCAGGCCACCGAACTGCCACCCGGCCCTGGGGTGGTTGCCTTCATTACGGCATCGTCCTACCTGGATGGCGTGTCCATGGGCGGCTTGCGCAGTTTGCTCCGCGAGGCCTTCGACGAGTTGTGGATTGTCGACCTAGGTGGCGAAGGTCGCGGTGCGCAAACCGAACAGAACATCTTCGACATCCGAACTGCTGTCGCGATTGGCATTGGGGTACGCACTGGTCAGTTGAACGGCGGTGACTGTCTAGTGCGATACCTGCGGGTCGGTGAGACTCGGTTCGACAAGCTCACTAGGCTTCGCCATCTTCAGTTGAATGACGTGTCGAGCACGGTCTCTGGCACCTCTATCGACCGGTTCACACCTCGTAGCGACAACCAGTACTTCGGTTGGCCGGAGATTAGCGGACTCTTTCCCTGGATCTACTCCGGTTGTCAGGTCAAGCGCCTTTGGCCCGTAGCCGAGAGCGAAGCTGTGCTGAGGCGCCGCTGGCGAGGCCTGCTCGATGAGGTTCCTCGACTGCGGGGGAATCTGCTGCGAGAAACCGGAAGCCGTAAGGTCGGTAGCAGACTCATCAACCTCTTGGGAGACGGATCCCGTCTCCGGTCCATTCGTGATCTCGACATCGACGACGCCCCTGAAGGCCTTGAGCGCTACGCATACCGAAGCTTCGATCGTCAATGGATCATCGCTGACAGTCGGGTCGTTGATGCTCCGAAGCGCTCGCTCTGGGGCGTGCGGGGGAAGCACCAGACTTACCTCACAACGCTGACTTCCACGAAGCTCGGCCAAGGCCCAGCGCTGACCGCCACGCCCTATGTTCCCGACCTCCACCACTTTCGGGGTTCCTACGGCGCCAAGAACGTCATGCCGCTCCACCGGGATTCAGGCGGCACCGAGCCCAACGTCGCCGATGACCTGCTGAGAGCCCTGAGTGCCAGGCTCGCCACCGAGGTCGCCGCCGAAGACCTGCTCGCCTACGTCTACTCCCTGGGCGCAACGGCCGCCTTCGCCGACCGGTTTAGCGAGGAGCTGGCGGAGGCCGCTGGCCCGATCCACATCCCGATAACCGCCGACCCCGACCTGTTCCGACAGGCCGTCGCGCTGGGCCGAGACCTCCTGTGGTGGCACACGTGGGGCGAGCGGTTCGCTCCCGATGGCCAGACGAAGCTTCCCCAGGGAAGCGTCGAGGAGGTCGAGCCCGTCGAAGGCATGCCCGATGACTTCGACTACGACTCGGAGTCCGAGACCCTCACGGTAGGAACCGGCACATTCGCCCCCGTCAGCCAGGAAGCTTGGGACTTCGAGGTCTCCGGTCTGAGAGTCCTACGCTCCTGGCTTGGCTACCGAATGAAGACCCGCAAGGGCCGCAAGTCCAGCCCCCTCGACGACATCCGCCCCAGCCGCTGGACCCAAACCAACGAACTGCTGCTCGTCCTGTCCATCATCGAGCACACCATCGAGGTCACCCCCAAAGCCGCTGTCCTCCTAGCCCAGATCGTCGAGGGCCCGCTGATTCCAGCCTCCGACCTACTAACCCCCACTCCCGCTAACCGCAAACCCCCCAAGCCGTCACGCATTCTGGGTTAACGTCGTTCTGGCCCCCTCCTTGCCCACTTGACATGGTGCTGATCGATCTATCGACAAGCCGAAGATTCCAGTAGCTGCCCGTCCCGTTTGACGATCGCCTTGGACCCGATCCCGCCCCAACAAGGCGGTGCGGCAACGCTAGAGCGGTCGTCACCTACAGATGATGTGTATTTCAAGTCCTTTACATGTATGGTGGTAGACGTCATGGACAGACCGAGTCACACTCCGGTGGGGCCAAGTGGAGGTAGCTATGCTCGATCATGAGGATGAGCTCATCACCGACGCCACCAATGCCGTAGATGAACCGAGCCTCCCGCCGTCTCGGCGAGAGGTCGACCGCCCGCCCGGATGTTGTCGGAGCCGTGAGATAGAGCGAGTTGCGGTTCGGGTTCCCGCACTACCCCCAGGTGCGCAGCCGCGGCCCTCTCGCTGGCGCCGCGAACCTGGACGGCCTCCGCGTCTTGGGAGCGGGTCGGCGGCTGGCTCAACTCCCATCGACACAGGCCGGTAGTGTGGGAAGCATGGCTTTGGGGAAGGCGGAGCGTGCCACTGTGCCGGGGGCGACACCGATCAGCGTCGACGATCTGCATTTTGATCGACGCAATCCTCGACTGTTCCTTGACAGAGACGTGAAGGAGCCGGAGCTCATCAGCCTCTTGTGGAGAGACTTCGCAGTCGATGAGGTCGCATTGTCGATCGCCAGCAACGGGTACTTTGAGCATGAACCAGTCTTTGCTGCACGCGAGGACGGACGCTATGTCGTTGTGGAGGGCAACCGTCGTCTTGCGGCGGTTCGACTGCTGCTGGATGAGGATCTCCGAGAAAGTGTCGGCGCAACAGATCTACCGGAAATCGATTCTGATTTACGAAGGCAACTTACATCTCTTCCGGTCATTGTCGCCGCGCGAGAAGACATTTGGCAGTATATCGGCTTTAAACATGTTAATGGCCCTCAACCATGGCAATCTTACGCCAAGGCACAGTATGTCGCATGGGTCCACAATGAGCTAGGACAACCCCTTGAAGAAATTGCACAACGAATCGGTGATCGACATGCAACGGTCCGGAGACTCTATCGAGGCTTGATGGTGCTTCAGCAGGCGGAGCGCTCGGGCAGATTCGATCTAGATGATCGATGGAAGAAGCACTTCTCCTTCTCTCACTTGTATACCGGCCTGGATTACCACAACATTCAAGAGTTGCTTGGCATCGACAATGAGACCAGCTTTCGGCCCAACCCTGTTCCACAAAGGAGACTGGAGGCTCTGGGTGACCTGTGCCTTTGGCTCTATGGTCGTAAGTCAACTGATACTAGGCCGCTAGTACAGAGCCAGAATCCGGACTTACGGCGACTCGAAACGGCTATTGGCAACAAGAATGGTCTAGTCGCTCTGAGGCGCGGTTTGCCTCTAGATGTAGTTGTAGAGATTAGCATTGGTGACGAGGAATTGTTCAAGGGCTACCTCCTTGAGGCACGTCAACAGTTGCAACATGCTCGCGGCAAGCAATTGACTGGTGATTCCGGTGACAACGATACTAAGCGAATCGCTGATCAGATTCTGGAACTTGCTGAGCGCCTTGTTCTAGAAATGGAGGATCGTCGCAGAGAGGAACGTGCAAAGCGCAGAAGTGGACGATCCAAGAAGTGACAGTAGATATAGGATCGGTTCTGGCGTCAAACGACGCTTGTACGCATGCAGACTGGCTAGAACTCAAGGCTCTATCAGCTGCAGACGGAAACTCAAGCTTTCAGGATCTTGTCGCAGAGATACGCCGGTCCGGCTCTACTGATGCCGTTCAAGACTCATATGAAGCACTCGTAGATGCCCGTGGGGAAATGTCGGAGCAATTGGCAGATGCTGTCTTTACAGAGCTCCAGGAGCGTGCTGAAGCCGCGGGTTGTGGCTATCCATTTACACTCACTTCAGAAGCGATTCAACTAGAGTCAGCAGCACTTCAGAGTGATTCAACCTACTTGTTCCTGCTGCTGCTGAGTAGATTCGGTGTGAGTGCTGGGAAGGGATCGAGCGTTCGTCCGGAGCGTGATTTTGAAGACATCAGCTTAGCTGCAGCAGAGAGCTTCTTTGGGCTGAACAATCATGACGGTTCATATCTCTTTGCCTTTCCGAGGCGAACGAAGCCTGCCGGTTTTCCGGCTGCTGTAGATGACTTGGCGCGATCAATCGGTGAAGGCGGTGGCGCTAAGCCTATACCGCTCCTAGCTTGGCAGAAGGACGCGCATCTCGATGTCGCCGTATGGCATGGGTTTAGTGATCCTTGGCCTGGTCGGCTTATCGCGTTTGGCCAGTGCGCAGCGGGGTCGAACTGGGCAGGAAAGTTGAGTGAGCTGCCAGACACCAGGAATTGGTGTCAGGCATGGATGGTAGATCCACCGATAGTTCCTCCGGTACGTATGTTCTTTGTGCCCCACCGTTTGACGAGAGATGATTGGAAGACGAGAGCGGCCATAGGTGGTGTAGTGTTTGAGCGGTGCCGAATCGCATACCACTCGCCGAGGATTCCGACTCAAGTTCGTAAGCGTGTTTGTCGATGGTCGAAGACAGTTCTGGCAGCAAGAGTATATCCATGAGAAACAGATTTCATGCATTATGCCCATACTTTGCAATGTTCCCTGAGTCCTTCGCCGAGAAATGGATCAGTGAACTCACGCGTCCTGGGGACCTTGTAGTTGATCCATTCTGTGGTAGGGGAACAACTCCCTTTCAAGCACTCTTGATGGGAAGAAATGCGCTTGCAGGTGACATAAATCCGGTCGCCTACTGCTTGACAGCAGCTAAGGTGCAGGGTCCGGCCTTATCGACAGTCTGTCGTCGGATATCTCAACTGGAGAGCGCATATGAGGCGCGTCGATGGCGACCGCGGGTCAGGAGTCTTCCAGAGTTCTTCAATCGTGCCTACAACCCACGGACTCTTAGCCAACTTCTCTATCTCAGAGATGTGCTGCAGTGGAGAACGCGACGCTCTGATGCCATGGTCGCTGCCCTAGCCCTTGGAGCACTGCACGGTGAGTCTGAGAAGTCGCCATCGTATCTGAGTGCACAAATGCCACGCACGATCTCAACAAAACCTGCATACTCGGTTCGATTCTGGGATCAGCGCGGCCATGTACCCCCAGAGCGCGATGTGTTCGAATTGCTTGAGCGCCAAGCGAAGTTCCGGTATGTATCTCCGCTGCCAGAACTGCGTGGACAAGTTGAGTTAACAGACTTCAGAGACCTGTACAGGCTCAAGTCGGTGCCTCAACGGGAAGCCAGTTGTATTATTACCTCGCCTCCGTATCTGGACGTAACGAGTTTTGAGGAAGATCAGTGGCTACGCCTGTGGTTCTTGGGCGGGCCGCCTCGCCCGACCCGAAATCGCGTCTCCCGAGATGATCGACACGAGTTGGCGGGCACCTATTGGCAGATGGTGGCTGACTTTTGGAGAACTGCCGGATACCTGGTGGCTAGCCGCGGCCATGTGGTCGTACGAATGGCGGGCAAGAGGCTGTCTGCGGAGGGTGTGGTTGAGGGCTTAACCGGGTGCGCAGTTGTCGCTGGTCGAGACGTGTCGCTCGTCGACTGGGAAACAAGCGCGCTCCCTAGGAGGCAAACCGACGCATTCCGACCAGGATCGGTGGGTGTGCGATTTGAGGTAGACGCCGTGTTCGAGGTTGTGTAGTCGCGGATGGACGCTACCGCGCCGTAGATGCGCGATCCCCGACGCGCACCTCTGCGATGAGCGCTTCCACGTCGTCGAGCCAGCCGTTGAGTTCGGCAGCGATGGGCGGGAGTTCGTAGGCGTGGTAGTGGCAGGCTGCTGAGAGGACGTGCCAGGAGTATCGGACCCGGCTGGCGAGTTCGGTGTCGATGTACTCGGGCAGACATGTCAACTGTGCCCTTACCGAAGCGTTCTCGACGCCCGGTGCGGCCTGTGCCCAAAGATTGTCGAGAGTGATCTCCAGTGCTTGCCGCCCCAGGATCGCTGAAGCGCGGGGCCATGTGCCGACTAGGTCGGCGCGCGGAACGCGCATTATCGATCGGGCGAGACTGACCAAGTGGATCGGCAGGAAGCGGTCGTCAATCTGCGTCACAGCACCGCCAACTTCTTGGCGAGCGACTCGGCGCTGTTGATGAACTCCTTGAGGTCCATTGTTTCCGGCGCACCCGAGTGTGCCATCTCATTGCATGCCCTCACCGTGTCCGCTGCCCAGCGTCCGAACTTGTTGTTGAGGGTGCCGTAGACGTCGCCTGCACGGTCGGCGTCCCCATAGAGCGCAATGGCGATACGAGGGAGCAGTCTCGGGGCATCGGACCATTTCTCTTCGCACTCGTCGAGGCCTATTCCCATCCCGAGAAGGCGTCTTCGACCCGATTCGAGGCACGCGGCCTCGATGGCCTGACGACAAAAGTTGGGAACGACCCGACGGGAAACCTCTCCAGGGAGCCCACCGCTGAGCTCGACGGCTCTGGCGTCTTCTATCGCTGCTTGTAGCGGGTCGAGAGAGATCTTGAGTTCCACGCGTGACCTGGGGCGGCGGGTTACCGACATGATGGTCGCGGAAATCTGGAGTCGGCGGACCGCTGTCGGAAGCCGGTCGTCGTGCGTGAACACCACCACTTGGCGTGTCTGCGCCAGACTGTCCAGCACCCGGGCCAGTCCGTCGACCCGTACCGGGTCCATCGCTTGCACGGGGTCGTCGAGGATCGCGAACCCGAACGGGCTGGTCTCGAACTTCACCCTCGGGATGAACAGGCTCAACGCCAGGGCATGGAGTTCGCCCTGCGACATGACTCCCAGCGCGACGCTGGAGTCCCCGTCGACGGTCACGTCCATGACGACCTTCTTGTTACCGAGGCGCACGTCTTCGAGCGTGACGTTGGAACCGACGGCCAGGGTCTCCCAGACATCCGCGACCTGAGCCTTGACCGAGTCGAAGCGCTCGTCTCGGATGGCAGCCTCGCACCGCTTCAGCCAGTTCTCGGCGTTCCTAAGCGGTGTCACACGCTGCGCGGCGCTCAGCCCCTGGCGAGCGACCGGCAGCACCTCGGCCAATGACTCGACCATCGGTCGCCACTGATCGGCGAGACGGCGTCTCTGTGTTGCAGCAGCGGCGCGGACAGCCTCAGTCGCCTCCTCTACCTGCAGGCACGTGGACTCAAGATGCACGGCCAAGTCGACGGGCGCGTCGGGAGCGTCGATCCACGCCTGCCACGCTGCCACCAGTGCGGAGACGTCGACTCCGATGTCTGTGTCCGCTGCAGTTCCGAGCATCTGCGGTATCGTCCCGATGGCTTCACGCGCCGAGCGCTGGGCACCCAGTAGTGCGCGTCCGGCGTCGAAGACGTCACCTGCCTCGGCGCGCAGTCGCCCGATTTCTTCCCTGAGGTCCGCGACGCGCTCGCTGTGCAAGCCGTTGTCTCGGCCGCAGACCGGGCAATCGGTGTCGCCATGCTGCTCGTGCATTTCCACTGCGGCTTCGAGTAGGCCGGCCAGTCTCTCAGCCCGCTCGGCGTCGCTGCCCCGAAGCGCCTCCTGCCGCTCGGCGGCCGCCCTCAGATTGCTGGCCGCTACTGCCACCCGCTCCGGGTCAGGCGAGGAGAGCTGCTCCAGTGCCGCGAGGAGACCCTCCCGTTGAGCGCTGGCGGGATCGGTGCCCGTGACGAGGGCCTCGATCTTGTCTAGGTCCCATGCCCCTGAGAGCGCCTCCATAGCGGTACTGGCTCGCTCGTCCGGAGACCCTCGTAGTAGGTCTGTAACGTGTGTGACATGTTCTTCGGCATCAGTCCATTGTCTCTCGGCCGATAGTCGGGCCTGCCTTAGGTCCTCGATGGGTGCCTGCAATGCCTCCATGCCGAGCATTGGCGCTAGCGCGTTGTACCGATCAATGGGCCGTCCCTCGGAGATCGTCGACAGCTCCTTGTAGGGCAAGAACGGGCGGAATGTCTTGACCGCCTCGCTCCATCCGAGCGAGCGGAGGTCCTGGCGGCCATAGCCCGGTACGGTCACCGCAGTCCTGGCAGACTCAAGCTTTGCGCTGCTCCAGTTCACGCGAACCGTTCGCCGTTCCCGCTCGCCGTCAACCCGCAATTCCACGGTGATGGCGGGATCGTCCTGGGCGTGGAGGTTGCACCAGCCGTTCTTCCATTCCAGCGACTTGCCAGCCCAGCGGAGCGAGTCGCCGGTCATTGCGAACTCCAGTGCCTCCGCGAACGACGACTTGCCGGAACCGTTGCGCCCGACCACGAGCGTCAGCCCAGGTCCAGGCCGAAGATCGAGCGTGGAGGTCGGGCCGATGCCGCGGAACCCAGTGACGGCCACTGACTCCAAGAAGGTGCGGACAGGTGCCGACTCTTCCCCTTGTGCGCTCTTAGGACGATCGACTACGACCCCATTGATCACATCGTCCAACCGATCACGCAGCGCCCCGACAACTAGGTTCGCGACCACGCCGCTTGCTCTTACGTCCGCGTCGAGCCGATCAAGAACCTCTGAAATGAGCGGAGCGGTCAAAGTCGTTGCCTCCATGAGATGTTGTTGGTCAAACCTGACGCTACCGAAGAGCTACGTGGACACGAAGTGCTCGTCGCGTCGCACTGTGGTTCCAGTCGCACACGTGGGATAGGGCTTTGGTCATCCCTTCACCCTGCGGTCTTGTGAGGAAGGTCTAGCCCTGGTGGCCAGGTTGTGGTCTCGCGGCCCCGGGTGGTCGTCCACAGGACCTACCGTGTGCGGGCATCCCTGCGGCTCACTCCCGGGTCCAGGACTCGATGTTGGGGTCGAGGGTGTGGTAGTCGGCGGCGTCGGTGGTGAACAGGGCCCCCTCGGTGCTCAAGCCGGTGGGGAGGTCTAGGGTGCCGGCGCAGATGGCGATGTGGTTGGTCTGGTCGGGACGACCCTCCGCGACCTTCCAGAACAGCGATCCGCCGCACTCCCGGCAGAAGCCGTAGGCCACGTTGGGGTCGTCGGCAGGATGATGCCAGGCCAGCGTGGCGTCGGACACGAACCTCAGGTCGGAGCGCTTGCAAGCCGATCCAGCCATGAAATGGCCGGTCCAGCGGCGGCAGCGCCAGCAGTGACAGTTCCAGACCGGGCGGATCGGCCCGTGCACCTCGTAACTGACCGCGCCGCACAGGCAATGGCCCGAGGGCGGCGACTCCGGCTGGGGCTGAGCGTTCTCATTCATGGCAGTCCCTTCGTAGTTGGAGGCTGGCAGCGGTAGGGTCGCGATTGTTGCACGGCACGGGGCCAACCGGCGTCCCGGTGCGAGCTCATGAGGTGACCATGGCAGACCGAGACCGCCGTTACGACTACGTGATCGTGGGCGGGGGCTCGGCCGGGTGCGCGCTGGCCAACCGGCTCAGCGCCGACTCCTCCACCTCGGTGCTGGTGCTGGAGGCGGGCCGGCGGGACTGGCGCTTCGACGTGTACATACACATGCCGGCAGCTCTGTCGTTCCCCATCGGCAACCGCTTCTACGACTGGCAGTACACCTCCGAGCCCGAGCCGCACATGGGCGGGCGCCGCGTCTACCACGCCCGGGGCAAGGTGCTGGGCGGTTCCTCCAGCATCAACGGCATGATCTTCCAGCGGGGCAACCCCCTCGACTACCAACGCTGGGCCGCCGACCCCGGCATGGAACGCTGGGACTACGCCCACTGCCTGCCCTACTTCAAGCGGATGGAGCAGTGCCTGGCCGGCGACGACCACAGCGGCCCGCCCTCCAGCCGCGGCAGAGGCGCCTACCGCGGCGACCAGGGCCCGCTGGTGCTGGAGCGGGGACCGGCCACCAACCCCCTGTTCGAGGCCTTCCTTCAAGCCGCCGAGCAGGCCGGCCACCCCCGGACCGCCGACGTCAACGGCTACCGCCAGGAGGGCTTCGCCGCCTTCGACCGCAACGTCCACCGGGGCCGGCGCCTCAGCGCGTCCCAGGCCTACCTGCACCCGGTGCTCAGCCGGCCCAACCTCCATCTCGTCACCCGGGCCCTCACCACCCGGATCCTCTTCGAGGGCGACCGGGCCACCGGCGTCACCTACACCACCTACACCAAGGGCGGCCGCAGCCGCACGGTGAACGCCGGCGAGGTGATCTGCTGCGGCGGGGCCATCAACTCGCCGCAACTCCTGCAGCTCTCCGGCGTGGGCCCGGCCGGCCTCCTGCACCGCCACGGCATCGACGTGGTGGCCGACGTCCCGGCGGTGGGCGCCAACATGCAGGACCACCTGGAGGTGTACGTCCAGTACGCCTGCAAGCAGCCGGTGTCGATGCAGCCGCACCTGGCCAAATGGCGCCGGCCCTGGATCGGCCTGCAATGGCTGGCTCGCCGCGGTCCCGCCGCGACCAACCACTTCGAGGCGGGCGGCTTCATCCGCAGCAACGACGACGTCGCCTATCCCAACCTCATGTTCCACTTCCTGCCCATCGCCATCCGCTACGACGGCTCGGTGCCCGAGGGCGGCCACGGCTACCAGGTGCACGTAGGGCCGATGTACAGCAACTCGCGGGGGACCGTTGCCATCGTGTCGACCGACCCGCGGACCAAGCCGGCGCTGCGCTTCAACTACCTGTCCACCGAGGAGGACCGACGCGAGTGGGTGGAGGCCGTCCGCCACGCCCGCCACATCCTCGACCAGCCGGCCATGGACCCGTTCAACGGCGGTGAGGTGTCGCCCGGCCCCTCGGTGATCACCGACGAGGAGATCCTCGACTGGGTGAGGCGCGACGCCGAGACCGCCCTGCACCCGTCCTGCACCGCCCGCATGGGCCTGGGCGACGACTCGGCGCTGCACCCGGACTCGCTCGAGGTCCACGGCACCACCGGCCTGCGGGTCGTGGACGCCTCGTCGATGCCGTACGTGACCAACGGCAACATCTACGCCCCGGTGATGATGCTGGCCGAGAAGGCCGCCGACCTGATCCTGGGCAACACTCCGCTGCCCCCCGAGCCGGTGGACTTCTACCGTGCCGACTCAACCGGAGTGACCTGAATCGCACCCCCTCGGTCCTGCCGTTGGCCAGGTCGGCCCGTGTCGGGGCGCCGATCCCCGGTGTGACCTAAATCACACCCTCTCTGGCCTCCGATTCGTTGCAATGCGCGGCGTTCGGCGGAACAATCTCAGCACAGCCGACGATGTGGCGTACACAGGCAGAGGAGGAGCGAGAATGAGCCCCGTTCCGTTCAGCAACACCAAGGTCAACGCCAACACAGTGTGGCGAGACGCCCTAGGTCCCGGCTATGCCGTAGGCGTGGTCGAGAGCCTGCTGCGGGTGACCGGCGAGGCCGCCGCCCGCCCCTACCGGGTCCGCCGCTAGCGGACTGCTGTCCGGACCACCAGCCGGCACGACTATCCCCCCAGAGGGGCGTGAGCCCCTCGCCCCAACTCGAGGCCCCCGCCGAGATCGGTCTCCCCCCAGCCGAACGGCGAGGGCCTCGACGCGTCCGGCCGCGGCTACCCGCTCGGCCTCTAGGCTCGCCGGTGTGGTAGAGCCCGACTTCCTGCGCTTCGACACCCTCAGCCTCCACGCCGGCCAGCACAGCGATCCCACGACGGGCGCCAGGGCCGTGCCGATCTATTTCACCACCTCGTACTGCTTCGAGGACGCCGACCACGCGGCCGGGCTGTTCAACCTCGAGATCCCGGGCCACATCTACTCCCGGATCTCCAACCCGACCGTGGCCGTGCTCGAGGAGCGGGTGGCCGCGCTGGAGGGCGGCGTGGGCGCGGTGGCCACCGCCAGCGGCCAGGCCGCCTTCTTCCTGGCCGTGGCCACCCTGATGGACACCGGCGGCCACATCGTGGCCAGCCGCAACATCTACGGCGGCACCCACAACATGCTCAACCTGACCCTGCCGCGCTTCGGCATCACCACCACGTTCGTGGACCCCCGCCGTCCCGACGAGTTCGCGGCGGCCATCCGCTCCGAAACCCGCCTCATCTTCGCGGAGACGCTCGGCAATCCGGGCATAGAGGTGCTCGACATCGGCGCAGTGGCCGAGGTGGCTCACGCCCGCGGGCTGCCTCTCATGGTGGACGCCACGTTCTCGACCCCGTACCTCATCCGCCCCTTCGAGCACGGCGCCGACATCGTGATGCACTCGGCCACCAAGTTCCTCGGCGGCCACGGCATCGCTCTCGGAGGCGTGCTCGTCGACGGCGGCCGCTTCGACTGGGACGCCTCGGGCCTGTTCCCCACGATCACCGAGCCCTACGCCGGCTACCACGGCATCAGCTTCAGCGACGAGTTCGGTCCGGGAGCCTTCATCAGCCGGGCCCGGGCGGAGGGGCTGCGGGACTTCGGCGCCTGCATGAGCCCGGCCAACGCCTTCCAGATCCTGTCGGGCGTCGAGACGCTGCCGCTGAGGATGCAGCGCCACATGGCCAACACCGAGGCCGTGGCCGAGGCATTGACGGCCAACGACGCGGTGACCTGGGTCAAGCACCCGTCCCTGTCCAGCCATCCCGACCACGAACTGGCCCGCCGGCTCTACCCGAGAGGCACCGGCGCCATCCTGAGCTTCGGCATCGCCGGAGGACGCGACGCCGGGGCCAAGTTCATCGCCGCGGTCCGCCTGGCCTCCCATCTGGCCAACGTGGGCGACGCCAAGACGCTGGTGATCCACCCGGCCAGCACCACCCACCAGCAGATGTCGGCCGAAGACCTGGCCGCGTCCGGAATGGGCGAGGATCTCGTGCGGATCTCGGTCGGCCTGGAGGACCCCCGCGACATCATCGAGGACTTGGAGCGGGCCCTCAAGGCTTCGCAGCGCTAGCAGTTTGTCGCCAAGATCGTGCTCGGCACCGTTTCTGTGAGCAACGAAGCCGCCTCAGTCGGCATATCTGCTCACAGAACGCGAGGGTTGCGGGGACCGCGGTGGAGACGCTGGTAGACGGGCGGGTGGTGCGCTGCGCCACCGGAGGCCGCGGCATCGGCGGCGACGAGCCTGCGGTGGTGCTGGTGCACGGAGCGGGCGGCGACCGCACGGTGTGGCAGCTCCAGACCCGCTGGATCGCGCACCACGGCTACCGGGCCGCAGCGGTGGACCTGCCCGGACACGGCGGCAGCGAGGGTCCGGCGCTGTCCAGCATCGAGCAGATGGGGGAGTGGCTGGCCGGCGCCACTGAGGCCCTGGGTTTGGCGCCGGCCCACCTCGTGGGCCACTCGATGGGAACGTTCGCAGTGCTGGAGGCGGCGGCCCAGCGGCCCGGGGTGGCCCGGTCGTTGGTGCTGCTGGGCACGGCGGGAGCGATGCCGGTGCATCCCGCGCTGCAGGCGGCGGCCGACGCCGACGACCCCGTCGCGGGCCGGCTCATCACCTCGTGGGGCATCGGCAGCCGGGCCCATACCGGCGGGCACGCCTCGCCGGGCATGTGGCTGATCGGGGGCAACACATCGCTGCTGGACCGGGCGCGGCCGGGAGTGCTGGGCAGCGATCTGGCCGCGTGTGACGCCTACAACGGCGCCGAGGCGGCTGCGGCCCGGGTGCAATGTCCGGTGACGCTGGTTCTGGGCCGGGAGGACAGGATGACCCCGAACAAGCGCGCCGCCGGGATGATCGACGCCCTCGGTGACGGCCGGGCCCGCACCGTGTACCTGGACCGGGTAGGCCACTTCCTTCAGGTCGAGAGCCCGATCCAGGTGCGCAAGGCCATCGCCGCCGCCCTGGCCCGAGCCTGACGCAATCCGGCTCGAGCCGGCCGCGGCCGTCAGGCCGGTCGGCCCCCATTGTGACGAAAGTCACGAGCGAATTGCGGGCTTGCCGTCGGGGCTCGTCACTACGATCCGGTCGTGGCCTCAGGCGCTGTGGTGCGGCCCGAGCCTGGCGACGAAGGGCTGCCGGGCGGACCGCTGATCGAGCCGCGCGGCGACAGCTTCGGCGCGGTCAGGTCGTTGCTGGTAGGAGTGGCCCTGGCCATGAGCTGCAATGGTCTGCTGCGGGTCGCGCTGGGGGTGCGGGCCGAGTTGGAGGACTTCGGGCTGGCCGTGACCGGCGTGGTGATGGCCGGCTACTTCCTGGGCTTCCTGTTCGGGACCAAGGCAGCCGAGCACTTCATCGCCTCCGTCGGCCACATCCGGGTGTTCGCCGCCCTGTCGTCGGTGGGCTCGGCCGCCGCCGTCCTGCACGTTGTATGGATCCATCCGGCGTCGTGGACGCTGCTGAGGTTCGCCTACGGGCTGTGCCTGGCCGGGATCCTGGTGACCGTCGAGTCGTGGCTCAACGACATGGCCACCAACGCCACCCGGGGCCGGATGCTGTCGCGCTACATGATCGTGACCATGGGCGGGATCGGCGTGGGCCAGTTGATGCTCAACCTCGCCGATCCCGGCGGCTTCAAGCTGTTCGTGATGTCCTCGGCTCTCATCTCGTTCGCGCTGGTGCCGGTGGCGCTGTCGGCGTCGACCGCGCCGCCGCTGGTGGTACCCGAGCCGATCTCGCTGCGGGAGCTGCTCAAGGTCGTGCCGCTGGGGCTGCTCACCGCGTTCTGGGTCGGGGTCTCGCAGGGCTGCCTGATTGGACTCGGCGCCTTCTACGCCGCCTCCGAGGGCCTTTCCGACACCCGGATCTCGCTCTTCGTAGTGTCGTCGATGGCGGGGTCGGTGGCGTTCCAGTGGCTCATCGGCAGCGCCTCGGACCGGGTGCCGCGCCGCTACGTGATCCTGGTCGTGGCTGTCGTCGCGGCCGGTTCGGCGGGCCTGCACCTCATGGTGCCGGTGGGTTCGGCGCTGTCGCTTCTGCTGATGCTCGTCCACGGCGGCTCGACGTTCCCGCTGTACTCGCTGGCCGTGGCCACCACCGCCGACAGCGTCTCGCCCGCGCAGCTGACCGGGGCCAGCGCATCGCTGGTGCGGGTCAGCGGGGTCGGAGCGGTGATCGGCCCGACGCTGGGCGGGTTCCTCATGGCGGCCGTCGCGCCGTGGGCCTACTTCGGCGTCCTGATCGCCTCCCACGCCGTCATCGCCGTGCACGTCGTGTACCGCATGCTGACACGACCGGCGCTGCCCGTCGCCGAGCAGGGCACGTTCGATCCCTGGCCGCTGCGGGCCTCGGCCGTGGCCGCCCACCTCCTGCGCCGCCCGCGCTCCCGCTAGGTGTGACAACCACAGACGTTGTCCCTGCTGCGACGGCTAGGGGGGCGGCCGGGCGAACTTCGGGGTGTACGGTGCCCCGAGATTGCGGGCCCCGCACCCTCGGGACGCGCTGAGGCCCGAGCGCATTGTGGCCGTGGTGGTGGCCGTCAGGGGCCCAGCGATGTGAGCGGCACTACCGCGACGTCGCCGTCGCGGTGGGGCGGCCCTGCCCTACGAGCGCGACGAGGGCGGAGGGCGGACCGGCGCGCCGGGCGTCGACCCGGTCGCGCAGCGCATGCGCACCGGCAGCACCCTGCCCTCTCCGGCGTGCCGGGCCGCCCGAGCCATGAAGGGTCGCCGCCAGGTGTTCGGCGGGGTTCGCCGGGAACGAGGCGGTGTGTCGCACCGCGCTTCGCGCGACGATGCTGCCTCATCGCGATGCGCCGGTATACTGTCGGAGCGCGACAGATAGACTCAAGTCCTGCTTCAGAATAGTCGAACTATCTCGTCCAGATCCGCAGATCTGGGCCAGTAGGGCTGTGGCATCCCCGAATGCCGGAGCCGGCGGCCAGAGTTGAGGAAGGTCAGTTGATGGAAGATCAGTTGAGCGCCCTGAGCAGCCGCCGGGGGGGGGGGGATGGTTGACATTGGTGCCGCCCGCCGACGCCGCAGGTGCGGCCGTGGGCAGTGCCGTGGGCAGTAGAGCCGTCCGCCGCGGGCTGCGGGGCGCGCCCGCCGCGGCGCTGGCAGCCGTGTCGGCGCTGCTGGTGGTGCTGGGCCTCGGCGCGCTCGACGCGCGGGCGCAGACGGACGGCGTCACCGTGAGCACGGCGTCGCTCACGGTGACCGAGCTGGGCGGCGCCGCCGCCGAGGCCACCTACACGGTGGTGCTCGCCACCGACCCGACGGCGGACGTGACGATCACGGTGGACTCCGACGATTCGGCGGTGCTCGTCGACACCGACTCCGTGATGGAAGGGGATCAAGCGACCCTCACGTTCACCCACGGCAGCGGCGGCAACTGGGCGACCGCGCAGACCGTGACCGTGCGCGCCGTCAACGACCGCAACATCGACAGCGAGCAGGACGTGGCGATCTCGCACACCGCCACCGCGGCGAGCGGCCCCTACAACGGGATCACCATCGAGTCGGTCGAAGTGGACGTGACCGACGCGGGCGCCGGATTCGTCGTCTCCAAGGCGACCGTCGCCGTGTCGGAGGACGGCACCACCACCGACTCCTACACGATCACCTACAAGAGCCGCCCAGCCTCCCGGGTCAGGGTCACGGTCGCCACCAGCGAATCCGGCGCAATCGAGTTGGACGGCCCCGACAGCAACACCGTGTACACCCAGAGCGAACTGATCAACATCCCCCGCAGCGACTGGAAGACGCCCCAGACGATCAACGTCCGAGGCATCCCTGACAGCATCGACAAGGACGCCCGGTCGATCACCATCAGCCACACTGTCACCCAGAGCGACGGCAACAGCTACACGGCCGACCTGACCATCGACACGGTCACTGCCACCGTGACCGACGACGACACTGCCGGGGTCACGATCTCCGAGT
>VYBO01000099.1:7124-27395 GCA_009844405.1 Acidimicrobiaceae bacterium | reverse complement strand
GGTGGGCGAGTACTGGTGGTTCGACGGGGAGGGCCGCAGCGCACGGAACCGGCTGGCGGGGCACCGGCTCGCGGGCGACAGCTATGAGCTGCTGCCGGTGCGGGCCCGGCCCGACGGCAGCCTCCAAGGGCACAGCGCGGTGCTGGGCCTGCACCTGCGATGGACCGGCGGCGAGCTGGTGTTCTGCGACCCCGCCACCGGCGAGTCCATCGCCACCCTCGAAGCCGAGCGATCCCGCGCCGAAGCCGCCGAAGCCCGCGCCGCAGCCGCCGAAGCCCGGGTGCGGGAGTTGGAGCGGCGTCTCAGCGGTAGCAGCTGACGGAGCAGCAATCGGCCATTTCGGCTCTGGTGACGTAGCGGTCGCCGCAGAATCCGGCGCCGTCGCCGCATCCGACGGTGATCCCGAGATCGGCGAGCCGTTCGACGAAGGCGGCGTGGGGGCCGGAGGCGTCGACGTCGGCGAAGCGCGACTCGGTGACCGCGGCGGGTCTGACCCGTCGATGATGCACACGAGCCACACTGCGGCGGTGTTGCGGTCGATGGGTTCCGCGGGACAGAAGCCGGCGTCGCATTCGGTGCCGGCGAACACGCCGCCGTGGGCCAGCGATCCCACCGACTGGACGTAGTAGGCGTCTTCGGCCACTTCGGCGAAGCCCTCGTCGGCGCTGACTTGGGCGTGGGCCGCGGCGGCGGCCGGCGCCGCCGCCACGAGGGTCCACACCGCAGTCGCAGCAACCGCAGCTCGCCATCGCAATGCCGCCGCGCCCACGGCGTGTCCCGTCCTGCTGGAACCCTCAACCGTTGCGTCTGCCTTCCTGTGCTGTCGGGTCGACCGGCCGCGCTCATAGCAGCCCCCCTTCACGTTGTTGAGCGGTCCCGGCGTGGCCGTGTCGGGGCTGGTTGCTCGCCGGCGCCTAGCGCCGGGCGTAACCTTGGGCCCATGGCGACCGGGTCGTCGATGAAGGTCCGCACCGACATCCGGGTGGACGGCATGACCTGTGCTGCTTGCGCCTCACGGGTCGCAGCCGCGCTGGAGGCCGTCGAAGCCGTGACGGACGCCCGCGTCAACTTCGCCTCGGGCCGGGCGACCGTCCTCCACGACGGCAGCACCGATGATGCCGTGTTGCGGCGAACTATCGAGCAGGCCGGCTACTCCGCGCCGGAGCGGCTGCAGACCCACGAAGAGGCCGAACTTCGACGCGTCGCCGCCCTGCGCCGGCGGCTGGCGGGCGCCGTCGTCCTGGGAGCACCGATCACGGCCGTGTCGATGCTGCCGTCTCTGCGCTTCGACGGCTGGCGCTGGGCTGCGATGGTGGCCTCGGCCGCGGTGATCTTCGGGTCGGGATGGGGGTTCCACCGCGCCGCGGTCCGCAACCTCCGCCACTGGGCCGCCACCATGGACACTCTGGTGTCGCTGGGCACCACCGCGGCGTGGGTCTGGTCGGCGGTGGTGCTCGTGGCCGGAGTCGACGACGGCCACGTGTACTTCGAGACGGGCACCGTGATCGTCGCCCTCGTCGTGCTCGGTAGATGGCTGGAGGGCCGGGCCACCCGCCGCTCGGGCGAGGCGGTGCGGGCTCTGGCCCGGCTGGGCGTCTCCACCGCCCGCCTGACCGACGGCACCGAGATCCCCGCCGAGGACCTTGCCGTAGGGATGCGCTTCGTCGTCCGCCCGGGCGAGCGGATCGCCACCGACGGAGTAGTGGTGAGCGGCGCCTCGGCGGTGGACATGTCGATGGTGACCGGCGAGCCCGTCCCTGTGGAAGTGTCGCCGGGCGACGAGGTGATCGGTGCCACCGTCAACGCGGACGGCAGCCTGGAGGTGGAGGCCACCAGGGTCGGGGCCGACACCGCCCTGGCCCAGATCGTGCGCCTGGTGGACGAGGCCCAGGGGGGCCGGGCCGCGGTGCAGCGTCTGGCCGACCGGGTGGCCGGCGTGTTCGTGCCCGCGGTGGTGGTGCTGGCCGCGGTCACGCTCGGCGTCTGGTTCGCGGCCGGAGCGGCGGCCTCGGACGGGTTCACCGCCGCGGTCGCGGTGCTGATCATCTCCTGCCCGTGCGCGCTGGGTTTGGCCACCCCGCTGGCGGTGATGGTTGGCACGGGCCGCGGGGCCCAGCTCGGCGTGATCATCAAGGGTGCCGAAGTGCTCGAGGACACCCGCCGGGTGGACACCGTGATTCTGGACAAGACCGGCACCGTGACCGAGGGCCGCCTCGAGGTGGTGGACATCGTGGCTGTGGCGGGGTTGGACGCCGCGGCCATGGGGCTGCTGGCCGGTGTGCTGGAGTCGCGCTCGGAGCACCCGGTCGGCGCGGCCATCGCCCGGCGCTGGCCTTTGTCGATTAACGTCACCGACTTCTTGAACCGTCCCGGCCTCGGCGTTGTCGGACGGGTCGACGGCGCACAGGTGCGCGTCGGCAGGCGCCCGCTCTTCGGTGCCGTGCCCGCCGAACTCGACGAGGCTGTGGGGGCGGCCGAGGCCCGGGGCCAAACCGCGGTGCTCGTGGGCCGGGGCCCGACGGCCGAGGCGGTGATCGCCCTCGCCGACACGGTCAAGCCCACCTCCCGCCCGGCGGTCCAGCAACTGCGGGACATGGGCCTGGAGGTGTCGCTCATCACCGGCGACAACAGCCGCACGGCGGCCTGGGTGGGCGACGCCGTCGGGGTGGAAGACATGACGGCTGAGGTCCTCCCGGCGGACAAGGCCGATGCGGTCACGAGACTCCAGGAGGCCGGCAGGCGGGTGGCGATGGTGGGGGACGGGATCAACGACGCCCCCGCGCTGGCCCAGGCCGATCTCGGCATCGCGGTCGGCACGGGAACGGACGTGGCGATCGAGGCGTCCGATATCACCGTGGTCGGCGGCGACCTGCGAGCAGTGCCCGACGCCATCGCCCTCTCGCGTCGCACCCTGGCCACCATCAAGGTCAACCTGTTCTGGGCGTTCGCCTACAACGTAGCCGCCATCCCCCTGGCCGCCACCGGAATCCTCAGCCCCATGGCCGCGGCGGCCGCCATGGGCCTGTCGTCGCTGTTCGTGGTGTCAAACAGCCTGCGCCTGCGCCGGTTCCGCTCGCTGCGGACCTGACTGCGAGGCCCGAATCCAGCGAGCTGCGTCCACAAAGACTTGGAGGCCCCGCGGATAGGCGGGCGACCCGGCCCATACGGGGCGGGGCCGTGGCCCGAGCGGCCCGTGAGCGCGGCGAACGATGGCGGGAGACAGGAGTTCCTAAAGTGGCCGCGATGAAGGTCCTGGTGATGGGCGGCACGCAGTTCAACGGACGGGCGTTGGTCCACGAGATGGTGCGGGCCGGGCACGACGTCTCGACCTGCAACCGGGGGTCGAACGCCGGCGGAGCTGCCGGAGGGAGTGAGCCGCCTGATCGCCGACCGCACGGACCACCAGTCGCTGCGCGACGCGCTGGCCGGCACCGACTGGGACTGCGTCTACGACCTCACCGCCTACCACCCGCCCGACGTCGAGATCATGCTCGAGCTGCTCGACGGCCGCACCGGCCACTACGTCTTCGCCAGCTCCACCGTCATCTATGCGGCCTCCGATGTGCTGCCGGTCGCTGAGGACGGCGGCGACGAGCGCGGGCCGGACCAGAACGAGTACGGCCTCCACAAGCTGCTGTGCGAGGACCTGCTGCTGGCGGCCCACGCCGAGCGCGGCTTCCCGGCCACCACGGTCGCGTTCTCGATGGTGTTCGGCCCCCACAACACCCTCTTCGACCGCGAGCAGCGGATGTTCGCCCGCCTGCTGGCCGGCCGGCCGGTGCTCGTGCCCGGTGACGGCACCACCCTGCTGCAGTTGGGCCATGTCGACGACCAGGCGCGGGCGCTCGAGCAGATGATGGCGCGGCCGGTCACGTTCGGCCGTCGCTACAACCTCACCGGTCGCCAGGCCGTCACCCGGAACGGGTATGTCGACCTGGCCGAGCAGGCGACCGGGTGCCGCGCACAGCAGGTGGCCATCCCGGCCGAGACGATGGAACGGCTGTGGACCGGCGAGCTTCAGGTCGGGTCGGGAGCGTCGAGCCTGGGGATGGACATCCGTCCCTCAGCCGGCTCGGAGCGCTTGGCCCCCGATCCGAGGGCCGACATGCGGCGGCGGTTCCAGGTGACGCAACTGGTACAGCACCTGGCGCCCAACATCTGGTGGTGGAACCGAAGCACCGTCTTCAGCGTCGACCGGCTGCGGGCCGACACCGGCTGGGAGCCTCGCCACGACCTGGTGTCGATGTTCGAGCACACCTACGACTGGTACCAGCGCTCGGGTCGGGCCGAGGCCGACAGGACCCGCTTCGACTGGTCCTTCGAGGACGCCCTCCTGAGCGAACTCCGCTAGCCCTTCATCCCGGCGTCACGGTTTGGCCTGACGGGCACCCGGCAGCCGGCTGAGCCGCGCCGTGATCATCTGGTCGCCCTCGGTCGTCCCATCGTGGAACGCGCCGATGAGCTCGTCGAGGGGCGACTCGAGGCCGCCGTAGTTGCACTCGGTGAAGCGGTGGTGCAGCTGGTGATGGAAGTCGCCGAGCTCGAAGCGCTGGCGTGCCGGAAGCTGCACTGCGTCGTAGCCGGTGTGGCTCATCGGCGCGCCCATGGTGTGGTGCATCAGCGCGAGAAGCATGTGCACTCCGGTCGCCGGCAGGACTAGCAACAACACCAGGTCGCTGTAGGGGATCACCTGCAGGAACGGGGCCGACCGCAGCGGCAGATCGGGGGTGAAGTTCCAGGCATGCCGCTTCCTGGCGGTCACAACGCGCAGCGTAGCTGCGCTATCAAGCAACCGGAAGAAGTTTCTCGCCTCCCTATCAGGCCATCCGGATGGACTCCACGTCACGCCCTGGTCGCGGCCCGCGCCGTACACGGTGAAGGGGCGCAGCCCCACCGTGGCCAGCCCGTGGTCGGCCGCGTACACCGCGGCCGTCTGCTCGTTGGCCACCTTGTAGGCGCCGTACAGGGTGGCCGGCATGGGGCGCGCGTCCGGCCCGAGCACGGGCTCGGGGTAGAGGTCGACGGGTCCGAACACCGCGGCGCTCGAGGCGTAGGCCACCGGCGAGCCGCCGTGCTCCACAGCCGCCTCGAACACGTTCACCGTGCCCTGGACGTTGACCGCCGCGCCCCCGCTGGGATCGGCCCTGCAGAACGGGACCTTGCAGCGCGGCGAGATGGACGACCCGGTCGGCTCCGGCCATGGTGTCGACCACCTCGGCCCGGTCGGTGATATCGCCTATCACCCGGCGGAAGTTGAAGGGGGCACCCTCAGCGACGAGCCGGTGGCGGCTGTCGTTGGCACCGACGTCGAAGGCGGTGACCTCCGCTCCCTCGTCGAGCAGCAGGCGCACCGTCCACGCGCCGACGCAACCGTCGGCCCCGGTCACAAGGAAGTGCTCGGTCATCAGTAAGTGGCCCTCCCTCCGGAGATGTCGTAGCAGGCTCCGGTGCTGAAGGAGCAGTCCTCGGAGCACAGCCAGCCCACCAGCGCGGCCACCTCGGAGGTCTCGCCGAGCCGTCCCATGGGGATCTTCGACAGCATGTACTCGAGGACCTCCGGGGCGGTCTCGAGATTCATCGGTGTGGCGATCACCGCCGGCGCGATCGAGTTGGCCAGCACGCCGGTGGTAGCGAGTTCCTTGGCCACCGACTTGGTGAGGGCGATGACCGCGCCCTTGCTGGCCGAGTAGGCGCTCAGGTTCGGGTTGCCCTCCTTGCCCGCGATGCTGGCGATGTTGACGACCCGGCCCCAGCCCCGCTCAACCATGCCGCCCAGGGTGGCCTGCATCACGTTGAAGATCCCGGTGACGTTCACATCGAAGGTGCGCTCCCAGCCGTCCAGGGGGGTATCCAGCAACGGCACGTTCGGCCCGACGACGCCGGCTGACTGCACCACGATGTCCATCCGGTCGATGCCGTCGATGGCTCGCACTGCGGCGGCGTCGGTCACGTCGACTTCGTGTATGGCGTCCAGCTCGCCGGCCCGGGCGGCCATGTCACCGGCGTGCAGGTCCACCGCAGTCACCCGGCAGCCCTGGGCCAGCAGCCGGTCGACACACGCTGCGCCGATGCCCGACCCGGCCCCGGTGATCAGAGCCCTGCGTCCGGAAGAAGTCATGAGCCGACATGGTAGGCACGGACAGCGGACCGTTGACACTCGGACACGCCCGTCCCATGACGGCGGAGCTGGTTGCAGCGCCGGCCACAAAATGTACGATTCGTATATGAATGAGGTAGCGGTGAGCGAAGCACGAAACCGGCTGGCCGAGGTGATTGAGGAGTCTCGCCGGTCGGGCGAGCCGATCTCGGTGACGCGCCGCGGCCGCCGGGTGGCCGTGATCTTGGATTCTGCCGCCTTCGACCGGCTGGTTGAGAGCGCAGACGAGGCCGAGGACCGTCGTGAGTTGGCTGCGGCGCGAGATGACGACGACTACGTGCCCTGGGATGAGGTCAAGGCTGCACTGGGGCTAGAGTGAGCCGGTACACCGTCGAGATCGCTCGCCGGGCGATCAAGTCGATCGCCGGGCTGCCGCGTCACGAACAGCACCGCGTGCGAGCCGCGATAGACCTGCTGGCCGACGAGCCCAGGCCTCCCAGCTGCGTCGCTCTCACGGGCGAGCAGTCCGCATATCGGGTGCGTGTTGGCGACTACCGGATCCTGTATGAGGTCGTCGACGAGCGCCTGGTGATCCACGTGGTCCGTGTCGGTCATCGCCGAGACGTATACCGGCCCCGATGAAGCCTGCCGCCGAGCACGGCCGAGTTCTGCGACAATGGGCCCTCTCGCTGGTGTCGGCGGTGCATGGCGCCCGGCTGAATCGACGCGCTCGGGGGTGGCGCTCCGCTGGGGGCGTGGCACGCTATGGCGGTGACCGCGGCCGCCGATCCAGGCACTTCGCACGCCGGCGCTTCGCCCCAGGGCCCGGCCGAGCGGGTCTTCCGTGCTTCGGTGGTCGTGTCGGGGGTGCGCTGCTTCCTGGCCTACGTGCTGTTCCCGTGGCTCCTGCCCGCAGCCGGCGTCGCCTCGGGGGTTGGCTCAGGCCTCGGCCTGGCAATCGGAGCGGTCGCCATCGTCTTCAACGTCCTCAGCATCCGGCGCTTCCAGCGGACCAGGCACCGTCACCGTTGGCTGATCACCTCCCTCAACGCGGGGATCATCGTGCTGCTGTCGGTGCTGATGGTGATCGACCTCGACGACCTCCTCGCCTGAGTTGTGGCCACGATCCCGGACTTCTCGCTGATCGAGCTGCACGACGGTGACGCGGCCGGCCAACCGCCGGCCGCCGCCATCGACCCGGTGCCGTTCGAGACGCCCGAGGGCATCGGTGTCCCGCCCCTGGCCGGCCCCGACGACATCGAGGGCGCCGACTTCGTGGCCAGCTACCCGGGTCTGCCGCCGTTCGTCCGCGGGCCCTACCCCACGATGTACGCGTCCCGACCCTGGACGATCCGACAGTACGCGGGGTTCTCCACCGCCGAGGAGTCCAACGCCTTCTACCGCCGCAACCTGGCCGCGGGCCAGCGGGGCCTGTCGGTCGCCTTCGACCTCCCCACCCACCGGGGCTACGACTCCGACATCCCCCGGGTGGCCGGCGACGTCGGCATGGCCGGGGTGGCCATCGACTCGATCCTCGACATGCGGATCCTGTTCGACGGCATCCCGCTGGACAGGATGACGGTGTCGATGACCATGAACGGCGCGGTGCTGCCGGTGCTCGCCCTCTACGTGGTGGCCGCGGAGGAGCAGGGCGTGGCCCCCGAGCAGCTCGCCGGGACCATCCAGAACGACATCCTCAAGGAGTTCATGGTCCGCAACACGTTCATCTACCCGCCGGCGCCGTCGATGAGGATCGTGGCCGACGTCATCGCCTTCACCGCCGAACGGATGCGGAGGTTCAACTCGATCTCGGTCTCGGGCTACCACATGCAGGAGGCGGGAGCCACCCTCGACATCGAACTGGCCTACACCCTCGCCAACGGGGTGGAGTACACCCGGGCCGGGCTCGCCGCGGGGTTGGACGTCGACGAGTTCGCCCCCCGGCTCAGCTTCTTCTGGTGTGTGGGCATGAACTTCTTCATGGAGGTGGCCAAGCTGCGGGCGGCCCGGCTGCTGTGGACCCGGCTGATGAGCCAGTTCGAGCCCCAGGATCCCCGCTCGCTGTGCCTGCGGACCCACTGCCAGACCAGCGGCTGGAGCCTCACCGCCCAGGATCCCTACAACAACGTGGTCCGCACCTGCGTCGAGGCCATGGCGGCCACCCAGGGCCACACGCAGTCTTTGCACACCAACGCATTCGACGAGGCGCTGGCCCTGCCCTCCGACTTCTCGGCCCGTATCGCCCGCAACACGCAGCTGTTCCTCCAGCACGAGTCGGGCATCACCCGCACCGTCGACCCCTGGGGCGGCAGCTACCACGTGGAGCGGCTCACCAAGCTGCTGGCCGAGCGGGCCTGGGCCCACATATGCGAGGTCGAGGAGCTTGGGGGGATGGCCGCGGCGATCTCCACCGGCCTTCCCAAGCTCCGGATCGAGGAGGCCGCCGCCCGGACCCAGGCTCGCATCGATTCGGGCCGCCAGGCCGTGGTTGGCGTGAACCGCTACCGCGTCTCCGACGGCGCGGGCGATTCGGTGGAAGTCCGCCGGATCGACAACGCCGAGGTGCGCCGGCGGCAGATCGCCCGGCTCGAGCAGCTGCGGGCCGGGCGCGACGCCGCACGCCTGCGGGCCGCTCTGGACGCCTTGACGGCGGCTGCCCGCACCGGTGAGGGGAACCTTCTGGCGCTGTCGATCGACGCGGCCCGGGCCCACGCGACGGTCGGGGAGATCAGCGACGCCCTCGAAACCGTCTACGGTCGTCATGTGGCCGAGATCAGATCGGTGGAGGGCGTGTACCGCGAGGAGGCACAGCCGGCCGGCTCCGGTGGGGGCGACGGCGACGGCGGCATTCATGCGGTGAGGGCCCGGGTGGACGAGTTCGCCGGCCGGCGCGGCCGGCGTCCCCGGATCCTGGTGGCGAAGGTGGGGCAGGACGGACACGACCGGGGCCAGAAGGTGATCGCCACCGCCTTCGCCGATCTCGGTTTCGACGTGGACGTGGGCCCGCTGTTCGCCACCCCGGCCGAGGTCGCCCGTCAGGCGGTGGAGGCCGACGTGCACGTGGTCGGGGTGTCGACGCTGGCTGCGGGCCACCTCACCCTTGTGCCCCAGCTGCGCGACGAGCTTGCGAAGCTGGGCCGGGGCGACATCGCCATAGTGGTGGGCGGGGTCGTTCCCGCCGCCGACGTCGACGAGCTGCGGGCGGCCGGCGCGCTGGCGGTCTACCCGCCCGGCACCGTGATATCGGAGGCCGCCGCCAAGCTGCTGGAGCACCTCTAAGCATGGACGACCTGGTCGTCGGCGTGCTGGCGGGGGACCGCACCTCGATGGGCCGCGCCATCACCCTGGTGGAGTCGACCCGGCTAGGCGACCGCCGCGATGCCCAGGAGCTGCTCGCGCAGCTCCTGCCCCACGCGGGGGGAGCCCACCGGGTGGGCATCAGCGGCGTGCCCGGCGCGGGCAAGTCGACGCTCATCGACTCCCTCGGCACGCGGCTCACCCGCGCTGGTCACCGGGTGGGCGTGCTGGCCGTCGATCCTTCGAGCATGGTCACCGGCGGATCGATCCTGGGCGACAAGACCCGCATGGCCACCCTCGCGGCCGACGAGAACGCCTTCATCCGGCCTTCGCCGTCGGCGGGGACGCTCGGCGGCGTCACCAGCACGACCCCCAACGCGATCACCGTGCTGGAGGCGGCCGGCTATGACGTGGTGCTGGTCGAGACGGTGGGCGTCGGTCAGTCGGAGGCGGCCGTGCACGCGTCGGTCGACTGCCTCTGCGTGTTGACGCTGGCCGGCGCCGGCGACGAGTTGCAGACGGTCAAGAGGGGCCTGCTGGAGGTGGCCGACGTGCTCGCGGTCAACAAGGCCGACGGCGGCAACGAGAAGTCGGCCCGGCTGGCCGCAGCCGAGCTCCGCCGGGCCCTGCCCCTGCTGGCCCCGACGAGCGGGGAGGGTCCTCCGCCGGTGATGGCGGTGTCGGCCGCGACCGGAGCAGGCATCGACGAGCTGTGGGACTGCATCGTCGAGCACCGCCGCACGCTCGACACCTCCGGTGCCCTGGCTGCACGTAGATCCCGGGGCCGCCTAGCCCGGATGCGAGTGCTGCTGGAGCGCCGCCTAGTGGATCAGTTCGAGTCCCGCCCAGGCGCGACCGAGCGCCAAGCCGCCCTAGAACGAGCGGTCGAGCAAGGCAAGATCACCCCCGAAGCCGCCGTCGACCGACTGTTGTCCGGCGCTTCCTGAACACGCGGAGGCCTGCCAGTTGAAACACTACCCTGGGCCCATGAAGTCGCTGAGCGATCACCTTGGCATGATGTCCGGACGCTAGGCTGCCGGTGTTATGCCTAACGGTGGCTCGGACTGTTGTGGAACCTGCCGGTTCAACCGGAGCAACCACGGCGTTCCCGGCTACCCGGACCCTTGGCGCGAGCCCGCGAGCCGGTGCCTGATCATTGTGAGATCAGGGACGAGCCGATCGAGAACCCCTTCTGGACCTACTGTGCCAATCATCATTCTAGACGACCTGAGAGGGACCCGATCCCGATCGGCCCAATCCTGGTGAACGATGGGGAGAGTGACTTCGGGCGGGTCGTGAAGAAGCCGTCTCCCGACACGGAGGAGATCAGACAGCACCTGCTCCGCCTACTGGCTGAAATCCACATGGTTGCCGCGTCGGATTCCTACTCAGCCCTCCCGGGCGTGGCAGCCACGGTCGTTTGGCAACTTGGTGAGTTCAGGGAGCAGCGAGCGGTGGAGCTCCTGCAGCAACTCAGTGGAGCTCCTGCAGCAACTCAATAGCGAAGGTCCAGAGGGATCTGACACAGTCGTGCAGCGGGCGCTGAGACGAATTGTCGAAGGTGCTGAGTAGGACTTCCCACCGGCGTCGCCTAGAGGGCCAGACCGTGCAAATGCGGTCGTGATTCCACACTTATTTGGCAAGCAAGACGACCATCAACTTCGACGGCGAGGTGGAGGCCGCACTCGAAGAACTCGCGGCTCTCGACGGCACGAAGCGACTCGCCATCAAGCGATCCCTTCTCGCCGAGGTCAAGCGTCGCCGCCGCAGCCGGGCCCTGCTCGATTTGGTCGCCTCCTGGGAGGCTGGCGAGGGGCCGATCGACACTGAGCACCTCGAGTGGGCCGACACCTTGCTCGACCGTCAAGGTGTCGACCGTTGATCATCGACGCCGGACCTCTCATCGCCGACAGCGAGCGCCCGAACTCCCGGCTCTGGGCCCTGGTCAAGAGAGCAGCCGAACGAGGCGAGCCGCTGCACACCACTCATCCCGTGCTGGCGCAGGTATGGCGCGATCCCGCCCGGCAGGCCAATCTGAGCCGGGCGCTGCGACATTTCGAAGTGCATGCTCCCGACGAGTCGGTCGCTGTCGGCCGGCGACTGGCAGCGACTGGCATCTCCGATGTTGTGGACGCCCACCTCGCCGTGGTCGCCGAGACGCTCGGCACCTTCATCGTCACCACAGACCACGACGACATGGACCCGCCTGGACGCCCGCTCCGAGTCCCATTCCGGAGAGTGAGCGCCCATGCAGGTGCGGGAGTCATGGACCATTCCCGTGCCCTCTGCCTTCACTCCGGATACCAAGGGCGTTCGCCGGAGTCATGCGACTGTCAACGCTGCCTTCCGCTATGCGTTCATCCAACGGAGGAGCGGCCCCGCCGCCAGCACTTGCCGTCGGGGCCGAGCATGCCGGTGTTCGCCCGCTTCTCCAGGTCCCAGTCAGGTCGGTCCCCGTTGTCCGTCGTGTCGCAGTTGCCGCCCGCGTCGAGCCGTCCGTCCTTGAGGCGTCGCTTGATGACGCACATGCCGTGATGCTCATGTGCATCCCTGCCGTCACGAGCAGGGCCCCATACCGGGCCGCCGACGTGCGCTCGTTCTTTGTCGTCGAACGGGCACATGTGCGCTGCTGGTTCGCAGACCTTGCCCCACCGGGTGTCGGCGCAAATGTGGATCCACGAATGTCCATACACTGGACCGACCGACTGCCCCTTCTTCTTGATGATAATCAGGTTTACTTTCACGACTTTCGAGCCGTCAGCATTGGTCTTGTGCCGTATAGTGGAGCCTGAAATCGTGTCGGATACTATGATGACCGTGCGAGCCTGGCCGTCCTCGACGACCTCGCCGTTCTCGCAGCTCTCCAGCGACCTCCCCTTCTTGTCCTCTTCCAGGCATGTGAAGAGGATCGGCACTTGCGCCTCAGCCGCGGGGGGGGGGATTAGTGCAAGCGTCGCCAGGATGATGACAGACGTCAGGACGATTGCAGATGTTCGGAACATGGGACTAGCAGCCCTCCCTTCAGGATGCACTCAGTCCGGGGCGAGGGTCGCAGGGACTGCGGCCGGGAAACCCTAACGCGTTCTAGTCGGGACGACCCCATGTTGGCGGCGTGACGCTCACCACGGGAGGCGCGCTCCGTCCGTCCGCTCGCTGCTAGCGGGCGCGGAGGGTTAGGTTCTTGCGGTTGGTGATCTTGTAGTGGCGGTGGTCGTGGGTTATCCAGCCCAGCCGGACGAAGGCGTGGATCGCCTTGTTGACCCGCTCGCGGCTCGCTCCCACCATGGAGGCGAGCTCCTCCTGGGTGAGGGGCATCTCGAACTCGTCTCTGTCGCCCGCCATCTCCAGCAGACGCTTGGCGGTGCGTCCCATCACGTCCAGGAACACGGTGTCGGACAGCGCCTGATCCGTCGCCCTGAGCCTTCGAGCCAGCAGCTGCACCGCGCTCCACAGCGCCGTCGGGTGGTTCTCGTAGAGCAGCCTCAGCTCGGCGTAGGGCACCACCAGCACCTCGGATTCCTCCAGGGCCCGGGCTTGCGCCGAACGGTTGTGGCCGTCGAGGAATCCCATCTCGCCGAACAGCTCACCGGGACCCAGCACCGCCAGGAGCGACTCCCGCCCGTCGTCGGACTCCTGGGCGATGGCCACCCGGCCCGACAGCACCAAGTAGAACTCGCCGGGCTCGTCTCCCTCCTCGAACAGGACCACGTTCCGCTGTAGTGACTGCACGTTGCCGGCGGCCGCGATGTGATCGAGCTGCCCGTCGTCGAGTTCGGCGAAGAGAATCGTCTCCCGCAGAGCCCCCCGCAGCGCGTCCGGGGAGGCCTCGATGGCCGTATCGGTAGCCGCGGAGGTGGTGTCGGACATAGCAACGGCCCACACTAGTAGCGGTGAGTAAGAGTGATTGTGAGCGACGCGGCCAATCTGGTGCGGGGGTTTGGACCATCGTGGCCGCAGCCGGGGAGGGCAACCGTTTCGGCGGGGCCAAGCAGTTCAGCCGTCTCGGGAACCGGTGCGTGATCGACTGGACTGTGCAGCGAGCCGCCCGCTGGTCCGAGGGTGTCGTGGTCGTGTTGCCCGAGGCACGTGCAGTCGGAGCGGACGCATGGCAGCTGTCGGACCCCGACGGCGACTGCGCCGGACAGGTTGTCGCGGTGGCCGGCGGGGTGCTGCGCTCTGACTCGGTGCGCCGCGGGCTCAGCCGGGTTCCCGACGACGCCGAGATCGTGCTGGTGCACGACGGCGCCCGCCCTCTGGCCACCGACGGCGTGTTCGAGCGAGTGATCCAGGCGGTGCGCGCCGGCGCCGACGCGGCCATCCCGGTGATCGACCTGACCGACACGATCCGCTGGCGGGGCGGGGGAACTGCGGATCGCCGCAAGCTGGCCGCGGTGCAGACACCCCAAGCTTTTCGAGCCGGCGCGCTGCGGGCCGCCCACGCCGCCGGTGCCGACGCGACCGATGACGCCACCCTGGTGGAGACAGCCGGTGCGACCGTGGTCACGGTGGACGGCGACAGCCGCAATCTCAAGATCACCGAACCCCACGACCTCGTGACCGCCGAAGCGCTGCTGGAGAGTTGCTCCGGGAGCGGTCACGCCGGTGAGAGCCATGGCTGAGGTCGGAATGCGGGTCGGGCAGGGCTTCGACGTACACCGCTACAGCAACGACCCGCAGCGAACCCTGGTGCTGGGCGGGGTGCGCTTCGACGGCGAGCGCGGCCTGCACGGCCACTCCGACGCCGACGTGGTCGCCCACGCGTGCATCGACGCGCTGCTGGCCGGGGCAGGCCTTCCGGACATCGGACAGATGTTCAGCGACCGCGATCCGGCCTGGGCCGGCGCCGACAGCATCGCACTGCTGCGCCTGGCCGCTGACTCTGTTCGCGACGCCGGATGGGATCCCGTGAACGTGTCATGCACCGTGGTGCTCGACTCGCCGAAGCTGGCCCCTCATCGCGAGGCCATGCAGCGGCGTCTGAGCGCCGCCGCCGGTGCACCCGTGACCGTCACCGGCCGCAGCACCGAGGGGGTGGGGGCGCTGGGCCGTGGCGAGGGGGTTGCCGCAATGGCGGTGGCGCTGGTGGCCCGCCGGTCCGACGGACAGGGTCGGGCCGATTCTGGTGAGCCGTCCTAATCGATCCCGCCGCCGCCGGCGTATCGGGCGTGACTGGCTCCGGTGAGCCGTCCCGACCGATCCCGTCGTCCGCGCCCGCGTCAAGGCCCGGCGCGGCGTCAGGGCCCGCGCGGGTCCGGAGGCCGGCCACCGGCCTCGACAGCACAGGGGCGGGGCAAGGTCGGCTTGGGCGGGGAACAGGTGGAGGGCCGCCAGGCCGTCCGGGAGCTGCTGCTGGCGGGCCGGCGGCGGACCCGCACCGTCATGATCGCCAAGGGTCTCGATCCGGCTCCCATCGTCGAGCACATTGTCGAGTTGGCCCGCGAGCAGCGGGCCGCGGTCCGCGAGGTCAGCCGATCCGAGCTCGATGCCACCGCTCGCACCGAGGCGCCCCAGGGCGTGGTGGCGCGGGCCGATCCGCTGCCCGACGTCGAAGTGGCCGAACTGGCCGCGGCACCGCGGCAAGGCGCCGTCGATCGTGACGGCCGTCCCGCGGGCGCGCCCTTCCTGCTGGCTCTGGACGGGATCACCGATCCCGGCAACTTCGGTGCGGTGCTGCGCACCGCCGAGTGCGCTGGAGTGACCGGCGTGGTGCTGCCCCGCCACCGCTCCGCCCGCATCACTCCCACGGTGGCCAAGGCGGCTGCCGGCGCGGTGGAGCACCTGCGGTTCGCGGTCGTGCCCGGCATCCCGTCGGCGTTGTGCACGCTTAGCAGCCACGACGTCTGGACGGTCGGGCTCGATGCGGCCGGCCCCCGTCCCCTCCACGATCTCGATCTGGCGGGCGAGGCGGTGGCCCTGGTTCTTGGCTCCGAGGGCAGGGGGCTGTCACGGCTGGTCGCGCAGCGCTGCGACGTGCTGGCGTCCATCCCCCTGCGCGGCACGCTGGGCTCTCTCAACGTTGCCGCCGCGGCCGCGGTGGCCTGCTTCGAGATCGCCCGCCGCCGCTGGCCCTAACTGCCGATGTCGGCCAGGGCGGCCGCCGCTTCGGCGGGGCGGCCTGCGATCACGCCGTCCACGCCCAGGGCGAACAGTTCGGCGTAGAACTCCCGGGTCTCCACCACATCGGTCCCGCTCAGCCACACCCACACTTCACGACCCTCGTCGTGGACCCGGGCCACCGTGTCGGCTGTCACCACCGGGATCCCCTGGTAGGTGAACGGCACCTGCACGACCGCAACCGAAGGGTCCAACTCCTCGGTCATGGTGAACCAGCCCAGCAGGGCCGCCTCGCCGGGAGTGGTCGCCACCGTGGGGGCCAGAGCGTTGAACACCTCCAGCACGTTGTCGTTGAAGCAGGCCACGATCACCGAGTCCTCCCGGCCCAGATCAGCGATCTCGGCCGCCAGCACCTCGGCAGCGGCAAGGCCGGTGTAGAGGTCCTCCTCGCCGTCGGGGCCGCGCTGGAGCTTGATTTCCACGTCAAGGACGTAATGGGGGAACCGCTCAGCCACCTCGCGGAAAGTAGCCACCCGGAAGTCGTCGGGACCGAATCCCTCAGGCGGCTCGGCTGCCCCGGTGCGCACACCCCGGAACACGTAGTCCTCGGCGGGCCGGGTCTGGTCTCCCCAGAAGCCCGCCACGAACCAGTGGGCGTTGTCAAGGGCCTGGATCTCGGCGAGCGTCAGTTCGTTGACCGGTCCGGAGGCCTCCGTGGTGCGGTCGACGGTGTCGTCGTGCTGGACGATCAGGGCCCCGTCGGCGGTCAGCATCACGTCGAGCTCGAGGATGTCGGAACCGGCCGCCGCCGACTGGGTGTACGCGTACAGGGTGGAATGGGGGTAGTCCTGGTCGCCGGCCGCGTGGGCGATCACCAGCGGGCGCTCCAGCGCGATCAGTCCTGCGACCGTCGAGGCCTCCGGCTGCGGCACCGCCACGGTGGTGGTCGTCGGCGGGGGCGCAGTTGTGGTCGTGGAGACGGTTGTCGTGGTCGACGTAGTGGTTGAAGTCGTAGTCGACGTGGTCGTCGAAGTTGATGTCGTCGATGTGGCCGGGACGGTCGTCGAGGTCGTGGCCGGAGGCTCCGTCGAAGCCGGTGTGGCTGTGCTGGCGGTCGCGGCGGATCCCTGGCCCGGCCCTTCTCCACCGTCCGAGCCGCCGCCACAGGCCGCCGCGAGGATGGCGGCGGTCGCGGTGAGGATGGCGGCCCGCGCCACGCCCGGATGCCGTCTTCGAGTCGCGGTCCCCGTCCGACAAGTCAGTGCCATCGTGGCTGACGCTAGCTGGTCGTGCTGCGGCGGGAATTGGCAGCGTCTTGGCCCGGATAGGGCGCATTGTGCTGCCAGTTCCCGGGTTGGGGTTGGGGCTGTCGGCGAATTGGCAGCGGTTTGGCCCGGATAGGGCGCATTGTGCTGCCAGTTCGGGAGTGGGGTCGTGCTGCGCTCACGGACCGCGCGGCCCGGGGATTAGTCGGCGAAGCCGATGCCTCCTCCTACGGCCACGGTCGCGCCGGTGAGGTAGGAGCCCGCCCGGGACGCCAGGTAGACCGCGGCTCCCGCCATGTCGTCAGGTTGACCGATCCTGCCAAGCGGGACCATGCCCGCCAACTCGGCCCGGCCGTCCGGATCATCGAGGATGAACGCCATCATCTTCGAGTCAAACGGACCCGGAGCGATGGCGTTGACGGTGATGTGCTCGCGGGCGAGTCGCTTAGCGAGATGGCGGGTGAGGTGGATGATCCCGGCCTTCGACGCCGAGTACGAGTAGGTCTCCATGTCGGGCACCTTCAGCCCGTCTACTGAGGCGACGTTGATCACCCGGGCCGGTGCCTCCGGTCGGGCGGCGGCCCGCAGCAGGTCGAGCAGCTTCTGGGTGAGGAAGAACGGTCCCCGAACGTTGGTGTCCATCACCTTGTTCCAGCCGTCCACCGGGAACTCGTCCAACCGGGCGCCCCAGCTGGCCCCGGCGTTGTTGACGAGGATGTCCAGCGACTCCCACCGCGTCGCCACCTCGTTGGCTAGCGCCTGGCAGCCCTCGGGCGTCGCCAGGTCCGCCTGTACGGCCTCGCACGGGCCGAGCGCGGACAGTTCCTCCGCGGCCGCGGCGAGCTGGTCGGCCTTGCGGGCAGAGACGATCACCCGGCAGCCGGCGTCGAGCAGCCCCCCGGCGATCATGCGGCCGATGCCTCGGCTCCCCCCGGTCACGACAGCCGTCCTGCCGTCCAGTCCGAACAGCTCAGTCAAGCGATCGACGTTCATCGTCATCTGCGGTCATCCTCCCGCGGTCGGCCCGAGCGACGGGGCAGAGCCGCCATCTTGGCAGACGAAAGACCAGTCCCCCATGGCCGGTATCGCATCCGAGCGTCGGCGCACATGTTCCATCTGATCGGGGTGCTTGCAGCAGGGCCAGCAGGCCGCTCGACAGCAACGTGCGAGTGGTGTCGTTGCCGGCCGTCACGAGCTGCACGAAGAAGCGGCCGAAGTCCACATCGGTCATCAGGCGTCCGTCGAAATGGCTGCTGAGCAGCACGTCGGTCAGATCCCGCTGGGGCGGCATGGCGCGCCGCCGGGCTGCGAACCCCATGGCGTACACGGCCATCTCCATGCTGGAAGAGCCCCGCTCAGCCGGATCCGCGATGTCGGGGTCCTGGCCGCCGGAGTTGCGCTCGGCCAGGGCGTGGATGGCGGGCCAGTCCTCGCGGGGCAGCCCGAGCAGCTGGCCGACCACCTCGCTGGGCAGATGGGCGCACACGTCGTGGACGAACTCCACTTCGCCGGCGGTGCTGGTCCGGTCGAGTATCCCGACCGTGATGGTCCGGATCTGGTCTTCCATCCTGCCGATCACCCGCGCCTTGAACTCGGGCGACACCGGTTTGCGGTAGGCGGTGTGGCGGGGCGGGTCCATGGCCAGGAGCATGTCCCGCATGGCTTCGAGGCTGGCCGGCTCGAGGTCCTCGATGACCACCCCGCCCTCAGAGGCCGAGAACACCTCTGGGTGGCGAGCGACATGAACCACGTCGGCGTGGCGCAGAACAGCCCAGTAGCCGGCCTGTTCGGGCACCTGCTGCCAGCACACCGGGCGCTCGCGGCGCAGGCGGGTGAAGAGATCGTGCGGTGGGCCGGCGACATAGGCGTCCGGCGAGTAGATGTCCACGGCGGCGGTGTCGGGCATTGGCGGCTCCTGCCGCGGGGAATGCGCGGCGTGCGCGGCGACGGGGTCGGGGATCCGAATGGCAATGGCCTGTCCGGCCGGGAGCCGGAGATGGAATTGGCCCCCGATCCGTCTACCCTCGTATACCGGCCCTCGCCAGAGCAAGGAGCCGACGAACACTCACGGAGGCTGATCCCAGTGGCAACCGGACGATCTAGCTTCGCAAAGCGTCAAAGGGACATGGCCAAGAAGGCCCGCGCCGAGGCCAAGCGCCAGAAGCGTCTCGGGCGGGGCGAGCTCTACGAGCTGGAGCACGCCCATCGCAACGAGGAGAGCGCCGAGGCGGCGCCGCAGGGTCCTTCCCTCAGCAACGACGAGATCATGGCCAAGGTGGAGGAGCTGCATCGCCGCTATGGCGACGGGCAGCTGGACATCGAGTCGTTCGACGAGCAGCGGGCCACGCTGATGGCCCAGATCTCCGTCGACTGACCGGCCGAAACGGTCGACGGTTCCCTGGTCCGGCGTCGTCGCGTCTTGTAGCTTGGCGTCACGTATGGGGCTGGAAGGACTTCGCAAGGGGCTGACCTTCGACGATGTCCTGATCGTCCCCCGGCGATCGTCGATCAGGTCCCGCCAGGACGTCTCGGTGCGGACGCGACTGTCGCGTCGCGTCGATCTGGACCTGCCGGTCGTGGCGGCCAACATGGACACCGTCTGCGAGCACGAGATGGCCGTCGCCATGGCCCGGCTTGGCGGCGTCGGCATCGTCCACCGCTTCATGCCGGCCGACGCCCAGGCCGACGAGATCCACCGGGTGAAGGACGCGGGCGGGAACCTCCTGGTGGGTGCGGCGGTGGGCACCGACGGCGACATGGTCGAGCGGGCCAAGGCGCTGGTGGCGGCCGGAGTCGACGTGCTGGTCCTGGACATTGCCCACGGCCACTCCGACCACGCCCTCGACGGTGTGCGCAAGCTGAAGGACAACTTCGCGGACATCGACGTGCTGGCCGGCAACATCGCCACGGCCGACGGTGCCGCCGACCTGGTGGAGGCGGGCGCCGATGGGGTGAAGGTGGGTGTGGGACCCGGCGGCGTGTGTACCACCCGCACCGTGGCCGGCGTGGGAGTGCCCCAGCTGACCGCCATCGCCGACGTAGCCGGGATAGGCGTGCCGGTGATTGCCGACGGAGGCATCCGCAGCTCCGGTGACATTGCCAAGGCCCTGGCCGCGGGCGCGTCCACGGTGATGGTCGGCAGCATGTTGGCCGGCACCAAGGAGAGCCCCGGCGAGGTGGAGCAGGGGCCGAACGGCCTCCAGAAGCGCATTCGCGGCATGGCCAGCTTCGAGGCGGTCCAGGCCCGGGCCGACCGCTCCGGCGAGGACCTCGACGAGGAGTACCTCTCGTACCGGGCCCCCGAGGGGGTCGAGGGCGCCGTCGGATACAAGGGGGAGGTCTCCAAGTTGGTGCTGCAGTTGATGGCCGGCCTGCGCAGCGCCATGAGCTACACCGACGCCCGCACGCTCGAGGAGTTCACCGAGCTGGCCGAGTTCATCGCGGTGACCCCGCAGGGCGTCATCGAGAGCCTGCCCCACGCCACGCTCGGCCTCCGCTAGCCACAGCCCATTGGCAGCGGTGGGGGCCCTTTTTGGGCGTTCTTGGCTGCCAGTTCGG
>VYBO01000099.1:0-7024 GCA_009844405.1 Acidimicrobiaceae bacterium | reverse complement strand
ATTGGCAGCGGTGGGGGCCCTTTTTGGGCGTTCTTGGCTGCCAGTTCGGGCTGGGTCAGCCGGCCAGTTCGGCGAAGCGCTCCAGGGTGGCCGGGTCGCCGCTGATCAGCAGCGTGGTCACGACCGACGACCGCCACGCCTCCAGATCCTCTGCGATCTTGGACCACGGGCCGATCAGCGCGATCTCCTCGCACATCTGCGTGGTGACCGCCGCGGTGGCGGCGGCCTTGTCGCCGGCCAGGTACAGGTCCTGGATGGTGTCGCACTGGGCCTCATAGCCCATGCGGTCGAACACGGCCCTGTGGAAGTTGGTGCCCTTGGCGCCCATGCCGCCCACGTACAGCGAGATCACCGGACGCACGAAGTCGGCACAGGCGTCCATGTCGTCGCCCGGGACCAGGATGGTGGAGGCCACCACCTCGAAGTCGTCGGGGGAGCGGCGGGCGCCGGGACGGCCGAAGCCCTCGTCCAGGAAGCTGCGGTACATGGCGTCATGGCGGGGCGAGAACAGCCAGGCCAGCCAGCCGTCACAGATCTCGGCCGCCAGGGCGACGTTCTTCGGGCCCTCCGCGCCCAGGTAGATGGGGATGCCTGACCGCAGCGGGTGCACGGTGCTCTTGAGGGACTTTCCCAGCCCGGTGCTGCCCTGCCCGGTGTAGGGCAGCTGGTAGAAGTCGCCGTCGTAGGCGACCGGCCCGGCCCGGCTCACGACCTGCCGCACGATGTCTACATACTCGCGGGTGCGGGCCAGCGGCCGGGAGTAGGGCCGCCCGTACCAGCCCTCCACCACCTGCGGGCCGGATGCACCCACGCCCAGCACGAAGCGGCCGCCGGACAGGTGGTCGAGGCTCATGGCGGCCATGGCCGTGGCGGCCGGGGTGCGGGCCGACATCTGCGTGATGGACGTGCCCAGCCGCACCCGCTCGGTCGCCGCCCCCCACCAGGCCAGAGGCGTGAAGCAGTCGGACCCGTAGGCCTCCGCGGTCCAGATCGAGTCGAACCCGAGCCGGTCGGCCGCCGCGATCTGCTCGGTCGCCCCTGCGGGAGGCCCCGCTGACCAGTATCCGGTGTTCAGCCCCAGCTTCATTGCCGCCTCCTGTCTCGTGGGGGTTGCCGGGCAGGCCAGCCGAGCAGTCGCACCGTAGCGGCCTTCCGCGCCGGATCGATCAAGAGCTGGGCGTCGGTTGCGACGGCGCTCCGGCGTGGCGAGAGTGAGGGATCCATGGACTTCGATCTTCCTCCTGACGACGACCTCCGCCGGGCCGCGGTAAGGCGCTGGATTGCGGAGCACCCGAATCCCACCGGGAAGCAACTGGCCGAGGCCGGATACGTGGTTCCCCACTGGCCCCGGCCGTGGGGGCTGGAGGCCGACGGGCTGCACCAGATCGTCATCGACGAGGAGCTCGCCGCCGCCGGGGTCAAGCGGCCCGACAACCTGATCGGGATCGGTTGGGCCGCGCCCACGATCCTGGCCGCGGGCACCGATGAGCAGAAGGACCGCTACCTGTGGCCCATCTTCAGCGGCGAGGAGTACTGGTGCCAGCTCTTCAGCGAGCCCGACTCCGGATCGGATCTGGCCTCGCTGTCCACTCGGGCCGTTCGCGACGGCGACACCTACGTGGTGAACGGCTCCAAAATCTGGTCGAGCGGCGCCCATCACAGCAAGTTCGGGATTCTCATCGCCCGGACCAACCCCGACGTGCCCAAGCACAAGGGCATCTCCTATTTCATCTGCCCCATGGACGCCCCCGGCGTGACCATGCAGTCCATCGTGGACATGACCACCGCCCACTCGTTCAACCAGGTGTTCTTCGACGATGTCCGGCTGCCGGCCAGTCTGCGGGTGGGCGCGGAGGGAGATGGCTGGCGCCTGGCCAAGGTGACCCTGGCCAACGAGCGGGTCGGCCTGTCGTCGGGCGGGGTGATCTGGAGCATGGGCCCCACCGCCCAGAAGCTGATCGAGCTCGTGAAGGGCAACGGCGGCGTGTCCGACCCGGTGCTGCGCGATCGCTTGGCGTCGGTGTACTGCGAGGCCGAGGTGCTCCGCCTCAACCAGTTGCGCACCCTCAGCGCTCGGCTGGCCGGGCGCACCCCCGGACCCGAGGCGTCGATCCAGAAGATCATGTCCGACAACCACGGTCAGAGAGTGATGGAGTTGGCCGCGGCCACGGTCGGCCCGGCCGGGATGCTCACCGGGGCGGGGCCAGCCGGTGAGATCCCCAAGGGGATGCAGACCGGCGCCACCGAGGTCAACTTCCCCCGCGGCGGCGGCCAGTCCCCCGACGTCGATCCGATCTGGCACTATGGCCTGCTGTTCTCGCCGGCTCTCACTCTGGGCGGCGGAACGTTCGCGGTGCAGCGCAACATCGTGGCCGAGCAGGTTCTGGGCCTGCCCCGCGAGCCCAACGTGGAAGCCGGCCTCACCTGGAGCGAAACGCAGCGAAGGCGCGCCTAACGTGAAGGCTGGCGTCGGCTATGGCGAAACGCTCAGGAGGCGGATGTGAGGACCCGGATCACCGAAATGCTGGGAATCGAGTTCCCCATCATCGCCTTCAGCCACTGCCGAGACGTGGTGGCCGCGGTGTCCAGGGCCGGTGGGATGGGAGTGCTCGGCGCGGTGGCCCACTCGCCCGAGAGCCTCGACATCGACCTGGAATGGATCGAGGCCGAGGTCGGCGACAAGCCCTACGGCGTGGACGTGATCATCCCGGCCAGCCTCGCCGGCGGTCCCGACGGGGGATTCACGCTCGACGACGTCCGCCGGCTCATCCCGGCGACCCACGTCGACTTCGTGGACGAGATCCTGGCTCGCTACGGCGTGCCGCCGCTGCCCTCCGACGACAGCTCGGAGTCGCTCACCTCGTTTGGCAGCCTGGGCGACACCACGCCGTTCTCGGCCGACGCAGCCGGCGCGCAACTGGAGATCGCCCTGGCCCACCGGGGCGCCTTCGTGGCCAACGCGCTGGGCCCGCCGCCGCAGTACATGATCGATGCGGCCAAGGATGCCGGCAAGCTGGTCGGCGCGCTGGCGGGCCGGGCGGTGCACGCCGAGCGCCATCAGGCTGCCGGAGTGGACGTCATCATCGCCCAGGGATACGAGGCCGGCGGCCACACCGGCGAGATCGGCTCCCTGGTGTTGATCCCCGAGATCGTCGACGCCGTCGACGTGCCCGTGCTCGGGGCGGGAGGCATCGGCCGGGGCCGCCAGATGGCCGCCGCCATGGCCCTGGGTGCCGAGGGCGTGTGGTGCGGGTCGGTGTGGCTCACCACCCTCGAGGCCGAGACCCATCCGGTGGTGAAGGACAAGATGCTGACGGCCACGTCGTCGGACACGATGCGATCGCGCTCCCTAACCGGCAAGCCGGCCCGGATGCTCAAGTCGGCCTGGACCGAGGAATGGGACCGCGACAATACGCCGGACCCTCTGGGCATGCCGCTGCAGCCGGTGCTGATCCGCACCGCCCAGCGGCGTATCGAGCGGGCTGCCCACACCGCCGGTTCGGGCGCCGAGAAGCTGGCCAACTACTTCGTCGGCCAGATCGTGGGAACGATGAACCAGTCCAAGACCAGTGCCCAGGTGGTGTATGAGATCGTCGAGGAGTTCATCGACTCGGTGGAGTCCCTGGCCGGACAGCTGGAGGCCTGAGCGCAGCAGCTCGCGTCGACGTTCGGGGGTGAGGCAGTGAGTGCAGGACCACGGGGCGTGGGGGGCCGGTACTTCGTCCAGAACCCGGGGCCGACCAACATCCCCGACCGGGTGCTGGAGGCCTTCCGCCGGCCCGCGGTCGACTTCGCCGATCCCGACTTCATCGCGCTGGCCGAGGGCGTCTGGGCCGAGTTGCCCGAGCTCTTCGGCGGAGCCGACAAGATCGTGGTGCTTACCACGGTGGGGCATGGCGCGTGGGAGTCGACCTTGACCAACACGGTCGAGCCCGGTGAGACCGTGCTGATCCCCGACTGTGGACTGTTCGGACGGCGCTGGGCGAGGATGGCCCGCGACCTCGGCTACGAGGTGGTGATGACCGAGGGCCACATACGTCGCCCTACCGACCCGGCCGAGATTGCCGACATCCTGGCGGCCGACACCGCTCACCGGATCAAGTGCGTGTGCATCGTCCACACCGAGACGTCCACCGGAGCGGTCACCGACCTCGCCGCGATGCGGGCCGCCATGGACTCTGCCGACCATCCGGCGCTGTTCATCGTGGACGGGGTGTGCTCGCTGGGGATCGAGCCGCTGCGGATGCGCGACTGGGGAATCGACGTGGTGGTGGCGGCCTCCCAGAAGGGCCTGATGATGCCGCCGGGGCTGTCGTTCTGCGCGCTGAGCGAACGGGCGGTGGAGCGCAACCGGTCGGTGGCCACGCCCCGGTTCCATCTGGCTTGGGAACCCCGCTTCGAGGAGGGCCCGATCTACAACCGCTTCGGCGGCACCCCGCCGATCCAGCACATGTTCGCACTGAGGACGGCCCTCGACATGATCGCCGAGACCGGCGGGATCGACGCCTCCATAGCCCGCCACCGTCGCTGGGCCGCGGCCGTCCATGCCGCCGTTGACGGGTGGGCGTCCGGGGGTCCGTGGGAGATAAACATCACCGAGCCCAAGCACCGCACCGCGGCCATCACCTGCGTGCGTACCGGCGACATCGCGGCAGGATCGCTGATCTCTACGGCCCGGGACCGCTTCAGGGTGAGCGTCGGATCGGGGATGATGGCGGAGATGGAGGGCCGGGCCTTCCGCGTCGGGCACCTCGGCGACCTCAATGAGCCGATGCTGCTCGGCGCACTCGGCGGACTGGAGACGGCGATGGCAGTGCTCGGACTGCCCCACGGCCACGGCCTATCCGCCGCGGTTGCGTCCCTGGCCGCCACCGCCAGGCCATAGCCGACCCCCGCGGCGGGTGAGCCGGCAGCCAAGCTCCCTGCATCCGCGAATTGGCAGCGAGATGTACCGTTTCCGGCACATTCTGCTGCCAATTCCTGAATGGGCTGGAGCCGCCCGCTAGGCCTGAAGCAGCGTGGCCACCAGAGCCCGGAGCTCGGTGATGCCGGTGCCCTTGGCGGCGCTGGTCCACTGGACGGTGCCCCTGTCGGCGCCCAGCTTGGCTGCGAGCTCGGCCCGGCGGGCGCCGCGGCGGGACGGACGCACCTTGTCCTCTTTGGTGGCCACGTAGGTCACCGGCAGAGCCAGCGTGTCGAGCCATTCGACGGTCTGCAGGTCGACGCGGGTGGGACCGATCTCGCCGTCGATGAGGTGCAGAACCCCCCGCAGCGGCTCGCGGTGGGCCAGGTACCCCTCAGCCATGGCGGCCCAGCGGCCCTGCTCGGACTTGGACGCCTTGGCGTACCCGTAGCCGGGCAAGTCCACCAGCCACAGTCCAGAGCCCTCCGCCCCCAGTTCGAAGGCGTTGATCAGCCGGGTGGCGCCGGGGGTCTTGGACGTGCGGGCCAGCTGCTTGCGCTGGGCCAGCGCGTTGAGCAGCGACGACTTGCCCACGTTGGACCGCCCCACCAGAGCGATCTCGGCCACCGTGGCCGGCATCTGATGCGCACGGGGGAACGACGACACGAAGCGCAGCTGTAGCGGTCCGGCCATGCGATCAGGCTACGAGTGTGGATGTAGCGGTGGTTGCAGCCGCGGCGTCAGATCTGGTGCCCAGGGCACCAGTAGGTGGTACGGCCGCCTACCTGCTCTCGGCGCAGCGCCGCTCCGTCACGGGGACAGCATCCGCCCCTCACCCGGGCCGGCTGAAGGTCGCCGGTGTGGGAACCGCCCCGCTGATCCAGCACTCTCAACGTGGTGCGGATGGCGCGGTGGAGCCGGGCCGTCTCCGAGGCGTCGAGCGATCGCGCCTCCCGCACGGGGGACACGCGGGCACGCCACAGCGCCTCGTCGGCCAGCAGGTTGCCCAGTCCGGCCAGGCGCTGCTGGTCCAGCAGCCTGGCCTTCAGTGCCGCCGTCGAGCGTCCGAGTGCGGTGCGCAGTTGGCCGAGTGTGAGCGACAGGGCGTCCGGGCCCAGCCGGGACTCGTCCGGGTCGAGCTGAACGCCACCCAGCCGTCTCGGATCGCGCAGCACCATGGCGCCCGCGCCCTCAAACTCCAGCCCGAACCGGTCCCAGGCCGGCTCGTGGCGGGGGCTGTCGTACAGCAGATGGTCGATGGGCATGGCCCCGTCCACCACGATCTTGCCAGTCATGCCGAACCGCAGCCCCAGCCGGGGGCCGTCGGTGTCGACGATGACGAGCTTGCCGATGCGGCGGGCCTCCTCGATGCGGGCTCCGGTCAGCTCGGAGCGCAGGGCGTCGGTGGTGGTGCCGCCCTTGGCGAACCACTCATCCGGAGCGTGGACGCTGGCGATCGTGCGCCCCTCAGTGGCCGAGATGGCCCTGCGGTAGGCCTCCACCTCGATGATCTCAGGCACCGCTGGCCTTACGACGACAGGGCCGCGAGGAGTTCGTCGGCCCGCTCGGTGGTGACGGTCAGCTTGCGGGTCTGACCCTTGCGGCGGTACTCCACGGTGACAGCCTGCTTGCCGCCCAAGGAGTAGAGGACGTCGCCGCGCCGTCTCCATCTGACACCCCAGCCCCCGTAATGTCGCAAGGGGCGGACCTCCCGCACGTAGGCGTCCTTGATCGATCGGATGGGGACCTCCGACCGCAACGGGAAGGGCCAGAGCTGGATGCGGTAGAGCCGGTCGTCGACACGGATCCGCACCCGCAGCAGCCACACAATGGCCGTCGGGGCTGCGACCGCAATGACCACCGGTCCAAGCACGGCGAACTCAGCCAACACGATGCCAGAATCACCGAAGGTCCACCCTGCCCACATCGCCATCCCGAAGCCCACGATCTCGATGAGGAGCAGTGGTCCCAGGAAGCGGTGCAGACGTGCGGTGGCCTTCTCGTGGTGGGTGAAGCTGGCTGGCACCTGTCGGCCTCCCGGGTGACCGCCGCGGTCCGGTTCGACTCTAGGAGCGAGCGCGGATTGATCGGCGGCCAATCGCGTCGCAGGGTGGTCATACC
>VYBO01000123.1 GCA_009844405.1 Acidimicrobiaceae bacterium | reverse complement strand
GCCGTGGTTGATGGTGTTTGGGGGGTGCAGGGTGCGGTTGCCCGGCGGGCCGTGGATCTGCCAGCCGAAGTGGTGTATGGCGTTGTGGTGTTGCCAGCAGGCCAGCACGAGGTTGTCGACGCTGGTGGGCCCGCCTTGTGCGACGGGTTCGACGTGGTGGATGTCGCAGAGGTCGGGGTCGGTTCCGCAGGCGAAGCAGCCGCCGTCTCTGGCGATGAGCATCTGGCGTTGGGCGTCGGTGGGCCGCCGTTTTGGGTGGGTGCGCCATATGGGTCTGCCTTTGCGGTCATAGATGACCCCGGTGAGGCGGGCGTCGCAGGCGAGTTCCTCCAGCACGGCCGGGGGCAGGCGTTCGCCGTCGGGGAGCTGCGCTATGAGTTCGCCGGTGGCCTCGTCGACGTGGGCGACCACGCAGATGTCCGCATAGGGCTCCCCGCCGCCGCGGGCGCCGGTGACGGCTTCGCGGGTGAGGTTGTCGAGCGCGTCGGCCATGCACTGGTCGAAGCTGCGCCGCCCAGAACTGCCGTTGCCGTGGCCGGTGCCGCCGTGCCCATGGGTGGCGTGGTTGTCGGCGTTGCGCTTGTCGGCGTCGAACAGGCGGCCGGCGTCGGCGCGCAGCCGGGTGGCGATGCGACGGCCGGTCACCTTGTCGAACTCGCCTCTCAGGTGCACCATCCCGTCGTCGCCGTCCCACACTCTCACACAGCGGCGGGCCCGCTGGCGGGCATGCTCAGACGCCCCGCCGTCACCTTGGCGCTCGACGGTCCAGCGGCGGGCTTCCTTGGTGAACTCCTCGGGCCGCAGCGACTCCGCCTTGGCCAACAACTCGGAGTCGGACTCGACGTCGGCCGCGCTGGTCTTGCCCGCAGCCTCCGCGAGCCGCTTGGCGTTGACGGCCGACACTCGCCCCGACTCCACCGCGTCACGCAGCCTCGGCGCCTGCCGCAGAGCCTCGGCGGTCTTGATGTGGCTGCGGGCCTCCTGACGCGACAGCCCGGCCGCGCCGGCGAGCACCTCGGCGCCGCCGTCGCCGTGGCGCTCGCGCCCGGAGATGCTGGCCGCGGCCGCGGTCTGCGCTGCCGCAATGACCGCCATCGTCGGCTTGGACACCGCCAGCATCTCGCGCATCTCCGCGCACGACGCCTCACCGGCGTTCACCAGCGCCAGCATCTCTTTGGCAGCGGCCTCAGCCCGTCGAGCGGCCTCGATCAACATGGCTACAGTATCTCACACCGATGTGACATCTGTCAAGCCTTATCAATCTTTTTCAAGCATTATCAAGGCACATAGACATACAGGTCGGCATGGGATCCCAGTCTGATTTGCCCGCGCGCCTGAGGGCCGGGACATTCCCATAGAGCTGACGCGGCCTAACTTCACTGGCTGCGGCCGACCGTGGTCGTCGCTGACCTTTGGCGCTTGCCCGATGCCGAGACACAATGGTGTGACTACGGCGAGGGAGCGGGCGTGGCGACGGATCTCGGCAGACTGCAGAGCAAGCTCTGGGAGGCGGCGGACCAACTGAGGGCCAACTCCGGGCTGAAGGCGTCGGAGTACGCCTCGCCCGTGCTGGGCCTGATCTTCCTGAGGTACGCCGACGAGCGGTTCGCCGAGGCCGCCGAGACGGTGTGCCCGGGGTCTGCTCGCCGTCCGACCGGTCCGGAGGACTACCAAGCGGCGGGCGCGCTGTACCTGCCGGAGCAGTCCCGGTTCGAGACGCTGCTCGACCTGCCCGAGGGCGCCGACCTCGGCCGGGCCCTGAACCGGGCCATGGACGGCATCGAGGGCAGCAACCCCGACCTTCGGGGCGTGTTGCCGCGGGACTACTCCCGCATCCCCGACCACATCCTGGCGGAGCTCCTGCGGCTGCTGCGGACGCTGCCCGAAGCCATTGAGGGTGACGGGTTCGGCCTGATCTACGAGTACTTCCTGGGCAACTTCGCCTTCTCGGAGGGCCAGAAGGGCGGCGAATTCTTCACGCCCACCTCGATCGTGCGGCTGATCGTGGAGATCCTCGAGCCGTTCCACGGCAAGATCTACGACCCCGCATGCGGCTCAGGCGGCATGTTCGTGCAGTCGGCCCACTTCGTGGAGCGCCACCGTCACGATCCCGGCGAGGAGCTGTCGGTCTACGGCCAGGAGAAGACCGGCGACACCGTGAAGCTCGCCAAGATGAACCTCGCCGTGCACGGCCTCGGAGGCGACATCCGGGAGGGCAACACCTACTACGAAGACCTCCACGACGCCGTCGGCAAGTTCGACTTCGTCATGGCGAACCCCCCGTTCAACGTCGACAAGATCGACAAGACCAAGCTCGAGGACGACCCTCGGTTCCCGTTCGGCCTTCCAAGGCCCGACAACGGCAACTACATCTGGATCCAGACCTTCTATTCCGCGCTGAACGCCGACGGGCGGGCCGGCTTCGTCATGGCCAACTCCGCATCGGATGCGCGGGGCAGCGAACTTGAGATCCGCCGCAAGTTGATCGAGGACCGCAGCGTCGACGTGATCATCGCCGTCGGAACGAACATGTTCTACACCGTCACCCTGCCCGTGACGCTCTGGTTTCTCGACCGTAGCAAGCGACATACAGATCGAGCCGACCAAGTGCTCTTCATCGACGCCCGCGAGATCTACAACCAGATCGACCGAGCCCACCGAGACTGGACGCCCCGACAAATCGAGTTCCTCGCCAACGTCGTTCGACTCTGGCGCGATGAGAAGCCCGAGTTCGATGCAGGAAGCGAGGAGATGCTCAGCGCAGTGCTTCCCGACGGTACGTACGACGACGTGGCTGGCCTGTGCTTCACGGCGACCGTCGACCAGATCGAGGAGCAGGGTTGGAGTTTGAATGCGGGACGCTATGTGGGCTTCGACGCTTCCCATTCTGTCGACGCCAGTTCTTGGAAGCGGCTGGAAGAGCTAACCGGAGAGTTTCAAGCTCTTGCCGAGCAGTCGCGTGAACTGACAAGGCAGGTCAGTCGCAGCCTTGCAGCGGTTCTCGGTGACTCATGAAGGCTTCTTGGCCACTAGCCAAGCTCGGCGATCACGTCGATCTTCTCGCTGGCTTTGCGTTCAAGAGCCGAGACTTTAGCGAGAAGCCCGAGGACATAAGACTCTTGAGAGGGGCGAATATAGGTCAGGGGACCCTGAAGTGGGAACAGGAGCGAAGGTGGCCTCGTGCGAAGTTAGCAGAGCATAGCAAGTTTGAGCTTGCTGTAGACGACATCGTGCTAGCGATGGACCGCCCCTGGGTCCAAGCGGGACTCAAGTGGTCGGCTGTCCGCGAGCGGGACCTGCCTATGTTGTTGGTTCAGCGAGTCGCGCGACTGCGAGCGTCCGGATCCCTGAGTCAGAACTACCTCAGATACCTGATCGGAAGTCCACAGTTTGAGGCGTACCTGCGGCCGATTGTTACCGGCGTGAATGTTCCGCATATCAGCCCTACGCAGATACGTGACTTCTCATTTCGGCTCCCACATAGTGGAATTCAAGACTCGATAGTGGGTCTTCTCCGTCCGATGGATGATCTGATCGATGACAATGAGCGGCGGATCGAGATCCTAGAGGAGATGGCTCGGCGGTTGTACCGGGAGTGGTTCGTGCACTTCCGGTTCCCGGGTCATGAGGACATCGAGTTGATCGATGCCAACCTCGGACCGATCCCCCAGGGTTGGAGCGAGACTCATCTAGCCGAAGCGTGCTCGCTAGTTATGGGACAATCACCCAAGTCCGAGTACTACAACGACATCGGTGAAGGGCTCCCGTTTCACCAGGGCGTGAGCGACTTCGGGTCTCGGTTCCCGACCCACACCAAGTGGACGACCGTCGACAATCGGATAGCCGAGCCGGGAGACATCCTGTTTAGCGTCCGGGCACCTGTTGGCCGGATCAACGTTGCGCCTGACCGACTCGTGGTCGGGCGCGGCCTCAGCGCCATCCGAGCTCTAGATGAGCACCAGAACTTTCTGCTCATGCAGCTGAAAGACAAGTTTGCCGTTGAGGATTCGATCGGCGGTGGAACGATATTCAACGCTGTCACCAAGAAAGACATGGAGTCGATCGTGCTATTAAGGCCAACCGGCTCGGTCGTCGCACAGTTTGAAGCTGTGGTTGCACCCATGGCCGACTTGGTCGCAAACCTCTCTCAACAGAACAATGCTCTCCAAGAAGCCCGTGACCTGATCCTGCCTCGGCTCGTCGCCGGAACGCTCGACGTTTCGGAGCTTGACTCGGGCTTGGTGCCGGTGTGAGTCCAACAGGTCTGACTGAGGATGAGCTGGTCGAGCAGCCTGCGCTGCGGCTGTTGTCGCAGTTGGGCTGGGAGATCGCATCGGCCTTCGACGAAGTGTTTGGGAAGGCAAGCACGCTCGGTCGTGATTCGCAGTCTGAGCCGGTGCTCGGGCACCGTCTTCGTGATGCACTGCGCACTCTGAACCCGGGGATTCCTGAGGCGGTGCTGGAGGAGGCCGCCACTCGGCTGGTTGAGGATCGGTCGGCGATGGATCGGGTTCGAGCCAATCGCGAGGTCTACGGTCTGCTCCGGGCCGGGGCGAGGGTCGAGGCGACTGGGAGCGATGGTGCGCGTCGGACAGTCACGGTTCGATTCATCGACTGGAACGAGGCTGACGCGAACGACTGGCTGGCTGTGTCGCAGTTCTGGATCGCGGGCGACATGTACAAGCGGCGGGCTGATGTGGTGCTGTTCGTCAACGGCATCCCGTTGGTGTTCATCGAGTTGAAGGTCTCACACAAGAACGTCCGCAACGCATACGACGCAAACATGCGGGACTACCGCGACACCGTGCCGCACCTGTTCTGGTTCAACGCGTTCGCCATCCTGTCCAACGGCGCCGACACGCTCGTTGGTTCGACGTTCGCTCCCTGGGGTCACTTCGCGGAGTGGAAGAAGATCAACTCCGAGGGGGAGCAGGGAGTGGTGTCGCTGGAGACGGCACTGCGGGGCACCTGCGAGCGGCACCGACTGCTCGACCTCGTCGAGAACTTCGTCGCCTACACCGAACGACCCGGTGGCTTGGTGAAGGCGCTCGCCAAGAACCATCAGTTCCTAGGGGTCAACAATTCGCTGGAGGCGCTGCTGGAGCTGCAGCAGCGCCAGGGCCGGCTCGGCGTGTTCTGGCATACCCAGGGGTCAGGCAAGTCGCTGTCGATGCTGTGGTTCACCCAGAAGGTGCTGCGCAAGCAGCCCGGTAACTGGACCTTCGTGCTGGTGACTGACCGCAAGGAACTCGACGAGCAGCTCTACGGAGACTTTGTCGACTCCGGAGTGATCACTTCCGGCCAGGAGGTCCACGCCGAGACATCGGCCCATCTGCGCGAGTTGCTCGGCCAGGACCACCGCTACGTGTTCACGCTGATCCACAAGTTCATCCCGCCCGAGAAGGGCCAGCCGATGCCGGTGCTGTCCGAGCGAGACGACATCGTGGTCATCACCGACGAGGCCCACCGCTCCCAGTACGACACGCTGGCCGCCAACATGCGCCTGGCGCTTCCTGACGCGTCGTTCCTGGGGTTCACCGGCACGCCGCTCATCGCCGGCGAGGAGCAGACCCGGCAGGTGTTCGGCGACTACGTGTCGATCTACAACTTCCGGGACTCCATCGCCGACGGCGCCACCGTCCCGCTCTACTACGAGAACCGCATCCCGGAGCTGCAGCTCACCAACGAGGACTTCGACGACGAACTGGAGGACCTCCTGGAGGAGGCTGCCCTCGACGACGCCCAGGAGAAGGCGGTGGCTCGCCGCTTCTCCAAGCAGTACGAGTTGATCACCCGCCCCCAGCGACTCGCTGAGATCGCTGCCGATCTGGTGCACCACTTCGTCAACCGGGGATTCAGGGGCAAGGCCATGTACGTGGCCATCGACAAGGCCACCGCAGTGCGCATGCACGACCTGGTAGAGGCCGAATGGGCCCGCTACCTGGCCGAACTCGAAGACCAGTTGGCGACCACGCCCGAGTTGGAGCGTCCGCACCTGGAGTCGCTGATCGAGTTCATGCACAGCACAGACATGGCCGTGGTTGTGTCGCAGGCCCAGAACGAGATCGCGGAGGCGGCCAAGGCCGGACTCGACATCGCCAAGCACCGCAAGCGGATGATCGGAGAGGACCTCGACTCCAAGTTCAAGGATCCAGACGACCCGTTCCGGCTGGTGTTCGTATGCGCCATGTGGCTCACCGGGTTCGACTCGCCGTCGACGTCGTCGGTGTATCTCGACAAGCCGATGCGCAACCACCTGCTGATGCAGACCATCGCCCGGGCCAACCGGGTGTTCGGTGACAAGGACAACGGTCTCATCGTCGACTACGTGGGCGTGTTCCGGAACCTGGAGAGAGCCCTCGCCATCTACGCCGCCGACCGCGCCGCCGCCGGCGTCGACTCGCCCATCCGGCCCAAAGACGACCTGATCGCCGAACTGGACATAGCGCTGGCCGAGGTGACCGGGTTCTGCGAAGCCAACGACATCGACCTCACCGACATGGAAGCCGCGCAGGGGTTCGAGTTCGTCGCTCTCCAGAAAGCCGCCGTCGAAGCGCTCCTCATCGACGAGCAGACCCGCCGTCGGTACGTGTCGCTGGCTCGGCAGGTCCGCAAGACCTTCAAGGCGCTGCTGCCCGACCCAGAAGCGATGACGGTCACACACCGGGTAGCGGTGATTCGCTCGATCGCGTCGAAGATCGAGTCCTCGTCGGAGGCACCCGACATCAGCAGGGTGATGGACTCCGTGTCGGACCTGCTTGACCGATCGGTCGGCGCCAAGGAGTACATCATCCGCTCCGCCGACGGCGCCGACCCGCTCATCGATCTCAACCAGCTCGACTTCGAGCAGCTCGCGCTGCGCTTCGCCGGCACCCCCCGCGCCGCCGCCAAGGCCATGAGGGAGAATCTCGAGAATCGGCTCGACGGCGCGGTTCGCAAAAACCCGACCCTCTTGGAGTTGGCCGAACGGTTCCGGCAGCTGATCGACGATTACAACGCAGGCACCCACAACCTCGAGGAACTGCTGCGCCGGCTCAAAGCCATCAACGACGAGTTGACCGATGAGGAGCAGCGAGCCGTCCGCGAGGACGCCACCGAGGCCGAACTGGCCATCTTCGACCTCCTCACCAAACCCGAGCCGGAACTCACCAAAGCCGAAGCGGTCACGGTGAGAGGTGCAGCCAAGAAGCTGCTGGAGCGCGTCGAGGACAAGCTCGTCCTCGATTGGAAGCGCCGCCAGCAGACCCGCTCTGCCGTGAAGGTCGCCGTCAAGGACGTGCTCGACGCTGAACTGCCGGAGGTCTACGGCCCCGAACTGTTCGACCGCAAGGTCGACGCCATCTTCGACCACATCCACACCAGCTACTACAACGACGGAGGAAGCGTCTACGACGACTCCGGCGACGGCAGCGGCCCGGCGGCAGGCAGCCGGGGGCGCCGCCCATGAGCGCCGCGGCGGTGCTGGCGCATCAGGGGGGATGGGACGAGGCGCTGCTCGTGGCCTGCCCGGTGCTGCTGTTCGCCGGCATCGTCTGGCATGCCAAGCGGCGGGCGGTCAAGCAATCGCAGACCGCCCCGGCCGACGAGGACTGACTTGCTCGCCGCCCTGGTCTACTCGGCCCTCACGTCGGCGCCGAGCGATGCCAGGTCGCCGGCCAGGTCCTCGTAGCCGCGAGCCACGTGATGCGCCTCGCTCACCACCGTGGTGCCCTCTGTCCCCAGCCCGGCGACGGCGAGCGCGGCGCCGGCCCGTATGTCGTGGGCCCTGACCGGAGCCCCCGAGAGCCGCTCCACGCCCCGCACCACGGCATGGTGGGAGTCGGTGCGGATGTCGGCGCCCATGCGGCGCAGCTCGTCCACGTAGCGGAACCGGCCCGGGAACAGGTTCTCGGTGACGATCCCGACGCCGGAGGCGGTGGCCAGCATCGCCACCAGGAACGGCAGGTAGTCGGTGGCGATGCCCGGGTAGGGCAGCGTGGAGCAGTCGACCGAGTCGAGTCGGCGGGGCGCTATGGCCCGGATGCCGCCGTCGTCGGGGGTGATCACCATCCCCATCTCGGCCAGCTTCTGGCAGAGCAGCTCCATGTGGTCGTGGCGGGCGCCGGCCACGAACACCTCGCCCGACGCCACGCCCAGCGCGGCCAGGTAGGTGGCCGCCACTATCCGGTCGGGAACGACCGAATGATCCGCGGCCCGAAGGTACTGAACCGTGCCGGCCCCCTCGACCACGAGCGTGGACGAGCCGGCGCCCGAAATGCGGGCGCCCATGCGGACCAGGAACTGGCAGAGGTCGGATATCTCCGGCTCGCGGGCCGCGTTGTCGATCACGGTGGCGCCCTTGGCCGCCACTGCGGCCATCAGCAGGTTCTCGGTCGCTCCCACGCTGGGGAACTCGAGCACCACCCGGCCTCCGAGCAGCTCGGCTGCGGAGGCCTCGATGTAGCCGTGCACCACGTCGACCTGCGCGCCCAGCTCGACGAGGCCGCTCACGTGCATGTCGATGGGCCGGGGACCGAAGTCGTCGCCCCCGGGCAGGGCCACTCGGGCCTCGCCGCAGCGGGCCAGCATGGGTCCGAGCACCACGACCGAAGCCCGGAACCGCTCCACGATGTCGTAGGGAGCCACCGGGGTGATCTCCGCGGGCACGTCGATGCGGATCGCCGCCTCCTCGGTCGGATCCCACTCGACGGTGCAGCCCACGGCCCGCAGGAGCTCGGCCATGAGGTCCACATCGACGATGCGGGGCACGTTGGTGAGGCGGTAGAGGCCTTCGGACAGCAGCGTGGCCGCCATGAGCTTGAGCACCGAGTTCTTGGCGCCGACCACGGTCACGGTTCCTTCCAGCGGCCGGCCGGAGCGCACGATTATCCGCTCGATAGCCACTACACAAGCCTATTGAAGGTGGACCGGCGATGACCGTATTGCGGGTGGTGCGGCGGGGCAGCGCGGCCGAGATGGAGCGCGAGCGCGCCGCCCGGCGGGAGCCCCGCGGCGACATCGTGGCCGAACGCACCGTCGGCGAGGATCAGTTCGAGGCACGCGACGGGCCCTTCCGCGACTACGAGCGCACGCTGTCGATGGAGAGGACTGGCCCCGGCGGCGACGGCACCGGCGAAGCATGGCAGCTGACCGAGACCACCTCATACCGTCTCGCTGTTCCGGTGTGGGCCTGGCTGTTCCACTTCCCGGTGCGGAGCGCGCTGCGGAGGCGCCGGGACGCCTACGGCTACTGGTGGGCGCCCCCGGACCGCCTGAGCGCCCGGGCCGCCACCGTGCTCGGCCTGCTGTGCACGATCCAGGTCGTGGACGGCTACCTGGGAACCGTCCTCACCGCCACCCTCACCTTCGCAGCCGACGAGTTCGGTCGCGGCAACACCGCCCAGGGGGTCCTGATGGGCGTGGTCCGGGCCGGGGTGCTGATCGCGCTGGTTACCGCCGCCCTCGCCGACCGGCACGGGCGGAAGCGCCTCCTGCTGGCGACCGGCCTGGGAAGCTGCCTGATCACCGCGGTGGGCGCGGCGGCGCCGGGACTGTGGTTCCTGGGCGGCACCCAGCTCGTCGCCCGGGGCCTATCGACCGCCCTCGGCATCCTGATCGTGATCCTGGCCGCGGAGGAGATGCCGGCCCGATCCCGGGCCTGGGCCATGTCGGTGCTGGTGCTGTGCGCGGCGCTGGGGTCGGGCATGGCCTTCGCGGTGCTGCCGATGGCCGACCTGCACATCTCGGGCTGGCGCCTGGTGTACGTGGTGCCGCTGGCCGGGGTGGCCGTCGTCGTCTGGGTGGGACGCCGGCTGCCGGAGAGCCGGCGCTTCGAGACGGCCGCAACCGGACGGGTCTCCCACGACGGTGTGGTCGACCGCCAGGCCGACCCGGAAGTGGCGGCCCGCCGGCGCAGAAGGCTGATCCTCCTGGCCGCCTCCGCGTTCCTGATTGCCATGTTCGCGGCGCCGGCCTCCGGGCTGCGCAACGACTTCCTCAAGGACGAGCGCGAGTTCTCGGCTACGGCCATAACGCTGTTCACCTACTTCACCAACACCCCCATCGGCATCGGGGTCTTCGTGGGCGGGTACCTGGCCGACCGGCGGGGCCGCCGGCCCATCGGTGCAGCCGGGCTGGCGCTGGGTGCGTTGCTCATCGCGTGGGCCTTCTTCACCGACGGCGCCGCCCTCTGGCTGCTGACCCTGGCCGGCGGCGTGGTCGGTGCGATCGCGGTGCCCGCGCTGGCCGTCTACGGGCCCGAACTGTTCGGCACCCACCGGCGGGGACGCTCCAACGGCGTGATCGTGATGGTGGGCGTAGTCGGGAGCGCCCTCGGTCTGATCGTCGCGGGAGGGCTGTCCGACGCCCTCGACGGTCGGCTCGGGCCGGCGCTCGCCCTGCTGGCCGTCGGCCCCCTGATCGTGGCCGCCCTGGTCCTCCTGAAGTATCCCGAGACCGTGGGCCAGGAACTCGAGGAGATCAACCCCGAGGATCGGTAGCGCGCCACCGGCGGCCATCCAGCGCTCGTCAACAGTCGGCGGAGCAGGCGGTTGCGATAGCTTCGGAGAGAACTTCCACACGGGGGCTGCCGTGCCTACAAGCGACGATGAGATGCGGACCAGGCTCGCCGACCTGGGCGAGGACGCGCATTGGGAGTTCAAGCAGATCAAGTTCTCCGGTAGCAAGCCGAAGAGTCCCTCTCAGCATCAACTCGCTGACGAAATGGCCGCGTTCGCCAACGCCGACGGCGGCACGTTGCTGTGCGGCGTGACCGACGACGGCCAACTTCAGGACCTTGCGCGCGAACAGATGGAGGCCCTCGAAATGCGGATCGTCGAGGCCTGCCGCAGTTCGATTGCGCCGCCGATCGCGCCACGGATCGCGCGCCGCAAGCTGGACGGCAAGAGCCTGATCGAAGTTGCGGTCGAGGCCGGAACCGCAATGCACCGCAGCCCCGGCGGGCTTCTCTTGCGAGTCGGGAGCTCCAGGCGCGCCATGAGCTCCGATGAGAGCCTGCGTCTGGCTGAACGGCGCTCGCAAGCGCGCTTGACATGGTTCGACCGGCAGCCGATAGCGGACACCGGCTTTGCATCGCTTGAAGAGGATCTTTGGAAGCCGTTGCTCAGTGCCAGCAGCGCCCACGATCCAGAGGCAGCGCTGTTCCGCATGGGCATCCTGGCTGATGATCGCACCGGGAGGCGGTGCGCCACGGTCGCCGGGGTGCTGCTTTGCTCATCGAACCCGCAGCGGTGGTTGCCCAATGCCCGCGTCACCGCGACCTGCTACGCGGGCGACACACGGGCCGCAGGCCAGGTCGACGCGCGCGACATCGGCGGCCCTATCAGCGCGCAGATTGCCGAGGCGGTTCGCTTCGTGTTGCGCAACGCCCGCGTGGCTGCCCGCAAGGACCCGGCCCGAGTGGATGTCCCGCAGTTCAGCGCCCGGGCAGTGTTCGAGGCGATGGTCAACGCGGTGGCGCACCGCGACTACTCCATCAAGGAGCGTGCCGTCCGCGTCGCCATGTTTGCCGACCGTGTAGAGATTGAGTCGCCGGGAGCGCTGGCCAATGGTCTGACCGTCGACAACATGGCGCTACATCAGTCGACCCGCAACGAGGCGGTTGCTTCGGTGCTGCGCTACATGCCGGTCGGAGAATTGCCTGGCGCGCAGGAGCGGCGATCCTTCATGGAGACGCGGGGCGACGGCGTGACGATCATCATCGAGGAGACCCGCAGAGCAACCGGCCGAGACCCGCAGTTCGAGCTCGACGGTGAAACGCTGCGACTGACCATCCCTTCAGCAGAGCTTGAGCCGACTGCGGCGACCGTCGCGATCACGGTCCGCTCGGAGGGAAGTCCTTTGGCCGACGTAAGCGTGATGGCGTTGTTTCCGAACACGACATGGGTGAGGGGCGCTACGGACGAGCATGGCGAGACGCGGCTTCAACTGCACTCGACACATCTGCCGATGACTGTGTTCGCTGCCGCCCCCGGCCTGGCAGCCGGCCGCGCCGAGAGATGGGTGCCAGCCGAGGGAGCGCTGTCGATGGATCTGGATGCCCTCGATGTGGGAGACGGATCGGTCATCCTGGAGGAGGCCACAGGGGAGATCCCCGGTCTGCTGGGTCGGCTGAACCCAATACGCGACAGCCTCGACCGAACCTATCTCTACGCCGACCGCATGGCCGTCAACAACGGCGCCAAGCAGCCGGTCCACTTCGCCTTCGGCGAGACGCTCCGGCTGGCCGACTCCCTCGGCGCCGAGTATGGCGTCCAGATAGTCGACGTCGTGGGACGGTCGGCACTGGTGCAATACCGACGCATCAAGCGGCCACCGCAGATCTTGTAGCCGAGCGATGGCTCAAGGATTCCCCCGACCGGCGTTCGCAGGCCGGGACGACCCGCCCGAGGCCGGCTGGTCCTCGGCGTCGAGTCCCGGGTAGGGGGGCTTGGCCGCGCAGAGTTCCTCGGCGTCGGCTCGAACGGCGGCAATCGCGGCGTCGTCGGACCGGTTGCGCAGCGCCCTGGAGATCAGATCGGCGATGGTGGCCATGTCGTCGGCGTCCATGCCCTGGGTGGTGACCGCGGGCGTCCCGATACGGACGCCGGAGGTGACGAAGGGCGAGCGGGGGTCGTCGGGCACGGTGTTCTTGTTGAGGCTGATCCCGGCGGCGTCGAGGGTGGCCTGGGCCTCCTTGCCGGTCAGGTCGGCATCGAAGGTGCGCAGGTCGACCAGCATCAGATGGTTGTCGGTGCCTCCGGAGACGAGCCGGAAGCCGTGCCCGGCCAGCGCGGCAGCCAGCGCCCTGGAGTTCTCCACGATGCGGGCCGCGTAGTCGGCGAACTCGTCGGTGGCCGCCTCGGCGAAGGCCACCGCCTTGGCCGCCACCGCGTGGTCGAGCGGGCCGCCCTGGATGCCGGGAAACATGGCCTTGTCGACCGCCGGCCCGTGATCCGAGCGGCAGATGATGGCACCGCCCCGGGGCCCTCGCAGGGTCTTGTGGGTGGTGAAGGTCACCACATCCGCGTACTCGGTCGGGTTGGGGTGCACGCCGCCCGCGATCAGCCCCGCGATGTGGGCGGCGTCGAACATGAGAAGCGCGCCCGACTCGTCGGCTATCTCCCGAAGCGGCTCGGGGTGGATCAGGCGGGGGTAGGCGGTGGCGCCGGCCACGATCAGCTTGGGCCGCTCGGCCAGGGCGAGGTCGCGCAGCTGGTCCATGTCGATGCGCTCGTCGCTGGCGGTGACCCCGTAGGACACGAACCGGTACTGCAGGCCCGAGAAGTTGACCGGCGACCCGTGGGTGAGGTGCCCGCCATGGTCGAGGCTCATGCCCAGCACGGTGTCGCCCGCCTCGAGCAGCGCCTGGTAGGCGCCCATGTTGGCGATCGCCCCGGCGTGGGGCTGCACGTTGGCGTGGTCGGCGCCGAACAGCTCGCAGGCCCGGCGGCGGGCCAGGTCCTCGACCTCGTCGGCCACCATGTTTCCGCCGTAGTAGCGCCGGCCCGGATAGCCCTCGCTGTACTTGTTGGTGAACACCGAGCCGGTGGCGGCCATCACCGCCGGGCTGGCGAAGTTCTCCGAGGCGATGAGCTGGATGGTGGTGTTCTGGCGGTGAACCTCTTGGCGGATCAGGTCGAAGACGGCCTCGTCAGCGGTGGGCCAGGGCATTTGCTTCCTCGATTCTCGGGTGGGCTCTGATTCAGAGCCGATTGCCGCGCCGCACCGTAGCGAGACGCGAAGTGCAAGCGGCGCCGCTCCTGTGGTGCAGATCAGCCGGAGTTGCCGAGACCGAAATCGATTAGGGCGACGTGCCAGCCTCCGGCCCGCTCCTGTGGTGAAGATCAGCCGGAGTTGGCGAGGGCGTCAAGCTTGGCTACGCGTGCCTGGTGGCGGCCGCCGTCGAAACCGGCGGCCAGCCAGGCGTCGAGCGCCTCCCGGGCCACCTCGGCGCCGGTGAGCCTCTCGCCAATGCACAGCACATTGGCGTCGTTGTGGGCCCGGGCCAGGCGGGCCGAGGTCACGTCGTAGGCCACCGCGGCCCGCACGCCCGCGATCTTGTTGGCCGCCATGGCGATGCCGTTGCCGCTGCCGCACACGCACACGCCGAGGTCGGCGTCGCCTGCTGCCACCGCCCGGCCCACCGCCGCGCCGAAGTCGGGGTAGTCCACCCTGTCGCCGGAGTGGGTGCCGCAGTCGGTCACATCGTGGCCGGAGGCCCGCAGATGCTCGGCCAACGCCTGCTTGAGCCCGTAGCCGGCATGGTCGGCGCCCACCGCGATCCGCACGGCGGCCATCCTAGGCGGCCCTGCCGCTCTCCTCGCCTGTCTCGTTCTCATGCGGAGGAGGCGTGCCGATCCTCAGGTGGCCCTCGATGCGGGCCAGCCGCTCCCGCGCCTCTCCGAGGCTCCGGACCACCTCCTGGTGCCTCTGCTCGGAGAGCTGGCGGTGATCGGCCAACTCTGCGCTCAACTTGTCGGTGGCTCGCTCGATCAGCTCGCGGTTCTCCCTGCTGGCTCGCTCGATCAGCCGGCGGTTCTCCCTGCTGGACTCGGAGATCAGCCGGCGGTTCTCCCTGCTGGACTCGGAGATCAGCTCGCTGGTCAGCTCACGGGTCTTGGTGCTGTCGTTGTGCTGATAGCGCATCGACACGGCGACAAATGCCAGCATCGGCCCCAAGATCGCGGCGATGATCGGACCCAAGTCCAGCAGCGTGACTGTCTCCACGGCAAGGACGCTAGCCAACCATCAGCAACCATGCAACTTCAAATATCATGAAATGCATCTAATATCTTTTGCGGCGTCACGGAACCCTCGCGCAGCACCGCTGGGGTCGATCCGGTCACGTCCACCACGGTGGACGGCGCGCCGGGGCGGGGGCCGCCGTCGACGATCAGGCTCAGGGTCGGGAACAGATCGGCCACGCCTTGGGCGGTGGACGGCGTGCGGCCGCCGTGGAGGTTGGCGCTGGTGACGGCCAGCGGTCCCAGTCCGGCGATGGCCTGCATGATGTCGTCGCCGGGCAGGCGCACGCCGATTGTGGCGCCGGCGCCCAGGTGTGCAGGCGCGTCGGAGCGGCGGGCGGCGACGATGGTGAGCGGACCCGGCCAGAAGCGCTCGGCCAGACGCCGTGCGCTCGGCGTGAGCTCCACCAGCGTCTCGGCTGCAGCCAGGTCGGCGACCAGAACCGCGATGCTGCGCTCGGCGGGGCGCTCCTTGAGCTCGAAGAGTTGCTGGATCGCGTCGGCGTCGGCCGCGTCGGCGGCCAACCCGTAGACGGTGTCGGTGGGCACGCCCACGGGCTCGCCTCGTCGCAGTGCGGAGAGCGCTGCGTCCACGGCGTTCTCGCGCTGCTCAAGCGTCCGGGTGCTGAGGACACGACCGCCGGTCACGGCAAGCGTCCGATCACCACCCGCTCAAGGCCGGCCAGGTCCTGCTCCACCCGCACGTCGGCGAAGCCGGTCTCCGCGACCATGTGCGCCGTCTCGTGCGCCCGGTGCGACGCCACCTCCAGGACGAGCGCCCCGCCCGGCCCCAGCCACTGCGAAGCGCCGCCGATCACCCGCTCGACCGCCTCATGGCCCTCCGGCCCGGACCACAAGGCCACCGGCGGCTCCCAGTCGGCCACCACGGGCGGCAGCTCTTCACCGGCGCCGATGTAGGGCGGGTTGGACACCACCACATCCACCGATCCTCGCAGGGCGCCGGGCACGGCGTCGAACCAGTCGCCCTCGTGCAGGCTCACCCGGGCCGCGGCCCTGCCCAGGCCGGCCAGGTTGGCCCTCGCCACCGACAGCGCGTCGACCGACACGTCGGTGGCGAACACCCTGGCCTGCGGGCACTCGACCGCCACCGACAGCGCTATAGCCCCCGAGCCGGTGCCGAGGTCCACGACGACCACCTCGCGATCACGGCCCTCCTCGGCCGAGCGCCTTGCCGCCTCGTCCACGGCCCATCCCGCCACCACCTCCGTCTCAGGCCTCGGTATCAGCACGCGTCGATCGACCATCAAGTCAAGAGTCCGGAATCCCCACGAGCCCGTCACGTACTGGAGCGGCTCTCCCCCGTCGCGGCGATCCAGCATCGAGCGGAACCGGGCCGCGGTCAGCGTGGTAGCCGGCTCGCCCAGCACGCTCTCGAACTCGGCGGGCGACACTCCCGAGGCCGCCTCGACGATGCGGCGGGCGTCGACCCCGGGCGCCTCCACTGCGGGGCTTGCCGCCAAGCGCTGCCGCGCTTCGGCCAGCAACTCCCCCCACTGCACCGTCTCGACACGGCCGTCCGCCTCCTGCGGACGGGTCGGCCGGACCTGACCGTGCGCCCCGACCGGGCGGCTCGCCTCGGGCACTGGCGTGGTCCTCAGGCGTCGCCGACAGCCAGCAGTGCCCGCTGCTCGTCCTGCACGAGCGCGTCGCTCAACTCGTCGAGCTCGCCGGCCAGCACCCGGTCGAGCTTGTAGAGGGTCACCCCGATGCGATGGTCGGTGACCCGGTTCTCCTTCATGTTGTAGGTGCGGATCTTCTCGGACCGGTCGCCGCCGCCGACCTGGCCCCGGCGCATGGCCGACTGCTCGGCCGAGGCCCGGTCCTGCTCGGCCTGCAACAGCCTCGACCGCAGCACCCTCAGCGCCTTCTGCTTGTTCTGGAGCTGGCTCTTCTCGTCCTGCATGGCCACCACCAGGCCGCTGGGCAGGTGGGTTATCCGCACCGCCGAGTCGGTGGTGTTCACCGACTGTCCACCTGGTCCCGACGAGCGGAAGACGTCGACCTGCAGCTCGGCATCGTCGATCCTCACGTCGACTTCCTCGGCCTCCGGCAGCACCGACACCGTGGCCGACGACGTGTGGACCCGGCCCTGCGACTCGGTCACCGGCACCCGCTGCACCCGGTGGGTGCCCGCCTCGTGCTTCATGCGGGTCCAGGCCTGATCGCCGGAGATCAGGCCGCTGACCTCTGTATAGCCGCCGAGGTCCGACGGCGAGGCCGCCAGCGGTTCCAGCCTCCAGCGCTGCCTGCGAGCGAACGCCTGGTACATGACGAACAGGTCGCGGGCGAACAGGTTGGCCTCCTCGCCGCCGGCCGCGCCGCGTATCTCGACGATCACGTTGCGGCCCTCGTTGGGGTCGGGCGGGAGCAGCAGGACCCGCAGCTCCTCGGCGGCCGCCTCGGCAGCGGTCTCGAGCTCGTCGATCATCTCGCGCAGCTCGGCCCGCTCGGCTGCGTCGGCCGCGCCGTGCATGCGGCGAGCCTCGTCCAGGTCGTCCCGGACCGAGCGGAGCCGCCGTCCTGTGGCCACGATCTCGCTGAGCTGCTTGTGGCGGCGGCCCAGCTCGGCCAGCCGGCGCGGGTCGGACTGCACCGCGGGGTCACCCAGGCGCATCTCCACATCTCGCAGCTCGTTCTCGAGGCCGGCTATCCGCTCCAGCATGTTTCGAGACTACCGGCCCCACCGGTGCGCCTCGGGCAGCCCCGCCGGCTCGGAGGCGGCCTGCTCGGTACGGGCCCGCTCGTGCGCCGCCCGACCGCCATCGCTCCTCGGGCACTCCAGCCCCGCCGGCTCGGAGGGCTGGAGTGCCCGTCATGCTACCAAGCGACGTCGTCCGGGTCGGGGAGCCTCAGCCGGCTGGGCGGCCGGTGCAGGCCGTCGTAGAGCGTCCGGTCGCCGAGCTGCTCGGACAGCTCGACGGTGACTGAGGCCGGAGGGTTGCCCGGGCAGGCCGCCGAGCCGGGACTGAAGACGACGGCGAAGGCCACGAACACCGCTTCGCCGGTCTCGCGGACCTGCGGGCCCTTGAGGGCGTCGCCCATCTCGCGGCCCGAGGCGCATCCCTGCTCGACGACCAGCACATCGACGGAGGCCGCGTCGGGGTCCGGCGGCGATTCGGGATCGAGATAGACCTCGACTCGGGCCAGTCCGGGAGGCAGCGGCACATGCCGCGCACAGGATTCCGTCCACGGTTTGCCGGAGGGCCTCCAGCCGTCGTCACTGCCCTGATACGGTCGCTCGAGGGTCGCGCCCGTCGAGCCCTCGAGCGAGAGGACTGCGAAGTCGGCGGTGTGGGAGCGTATGTCGACCACCACCCACCGGCCCTCGGGCAGAGGCTCGCCGGCCGGCGCTTCGATCTGGGCACGCAGCGCGTCCACGGCCGGATGCGCGACCTCGTCGATGGAGGGAAGATGGGCGAACTGCGACGACGGGAGCGCCTCGTAGGTCGGGCACTTCACCACCGGATCGTCGAGATCGTCGCCGGGCAGCGCCTGCAGCGGTCCGGGGGGCGGCCCGCCGGCGAGGGTCAGTTCGATGCAGACCTCCGAAGGGTCGGGCAGCACTTGCGCGAGCCGGGCGACTGCACCGTCCGGCGGGTTCACCAGGTGCAGGGTGACCCGCTGGCGTCGGATGTCGTACCCGGAGCCGTCGAGGCCGTAGTCGGCGCCATCCATGGCCCGGTCGATCCCGGCCCGCACGGCACGCATACCGGCCTCGCTGAAGCGGGTCCGGACCACGTCGATCACCACGTCGTCGCGCTCTCCCAGGGGCCGCTGGTCGGTGACCGGAGGCCGCGGGTCCAGACCGGCGGTGTCGTCGGGCGAGGGCGCCCTGGCCAGCAGCGCCTCGCGATGGGGCTCGGGATCGTCGGTGAAGCCCAGCATCAGCACCCCGCCGCTGTCGCGGTCGATCCACATCCCGGCGAACGTGTCGGGATGCTCCGACCCGTAGGTGAACATCACGTCCTGGACGATCGGGTCCGGGTTCTGGTATGAGGACAGCTTGCCCTCGAGGCGCGAGCCGAGCCTCGGCACATCGGAACAGTGCTGAACGCCGCCGGGGGGCGGCGCCGCCTCGGTCGTGGACGCCCCTTCGGCGGCGGACGGAGGCGGAGCGGCGTCTCTGTCGAGAGCCGCCGGAACTGCCGGTTCCGCTGGAGGCTCGCCCTGTACGACGGCCTCGTGCGGGTCTGGTCCGGCCCCGCATCCGGCGAACAGCAGGGCGGCTGCCACCAGCAGCGCTGTCCTTCTCATACCATGTTCGACGTTCTGGAGCGGCATCCGGTTCCCCGTGCCGGATCGCCGAGTCCGGTCGGCGGCGCCGATCCGCCACCCGACGGGCGCCGTTGTGCCGGCGTCGGGTTCTCGGCGCGGCGGCTCATAGTCGGCGGCGATCTGCTCGCGGCGGCGGGTACCGTCCTGTGCCGGCGTCGGGTTCTCGGCGCGGCGGCTCATAGTGCTGTCAGGAAGTTGGCGACGGCGGCCACGATCTCGGGATCGACGCGCGGTTTGGGGTCGTGGCCCTGTCCCTCGAGCCAGTGGACGGTCACCTCGCCGGAGATCGCTCCGATGCAGGCCGCGAACTCCTCGGGAGTGCCGAAGGGGTCCCGGTCGCCGTTCACGAGCAGCGTGGGCACGTCCATGCCGCTGAAGTGCCCGACCCTCAGCTTCTCGGGCCTGCCCGGAGGGTGCAGCGGGTAGCCGAGCAGCACCAGCCCGGCCGCGGGCAGCCCCTCGGCCACCGCCATCGAGCACATTCGACCCCCCATCGAGCGTCCTCCCAGCACGAGCCCGTCGGTGGCAGTGCCGAGGTCGGCGGCGAACGCTTCGGCCTCTGAGCGGACTGTCTCGATCAGCTTGGGTGCCCGGTCCGGGAAGCGCCTGCCCTCGCGCCGGTAGGGGAACTCGATCCGGCGCACCGGCATGTCGAGGCCCTCCTCCAGGGCGACGAGCGTGTGCTGGTCGGCTCCCCCGCCCGCGCCATGGGTCAACAGCAGCCCTGCGACGGCCGTGAGCCTGGATCCGGAGCCTGGCTGCATCCCTCGAAGAATACGTTCGGATAGCCGGTCTGCCCTCGGCGGCAGCACTACCGTTCTTGGAGCGAGCGCGGACTGATCGGCGGCCGATCGCGGCGCAGAGTGGTCATTCCCGCTCCTGTTCGCTTCGCTCACGGGCCGCTCGGGCCACGGCCCCGCCCCGAATGGGCCGGGTCGCCCGCCTATCCGCGGGGCCTCTGGGAGCGAGCGCGGACTGATCGGCGGCCGATCGCGTCGCGGGGTGGTCGTTCCCGCTCTTGTTCGCTTCGCTCACGGGCCGCTCGGGCCACGGCCCCGCGCCGTATGGGCCGGGTCGCCCGTCTATCCGCGGGGCCTCTTGGGCTCTCGCTCTTGACTCCCTGCCCGTGCCGATCGTCAGCCGAGCTCGTCGTCGCTCGTGCCTGTCGCGTCGGGGACACTCGGGCCGGTGAGTCGGCCCGCCAGGGCGTCGTCCACCGCGGCGGTGGCGTTGAGGTGGGCGATCAGCGCGGTCAGCTTCCGGTCGATCTCCGCTACCGCCGCTTCGAGCTTGTCGAATCGAGCATCCACCAGGTCGAACCTGGCATCCACCTTGGCCTCAAGTCGGTCGACCTTGGCCTCAAGGCGGTCGATGCGCTCATTGGTGTCGTCGATGCGGATGTTGATGTCGTCGATGCGTATGTGGGGGCTGACTATCGCTGCGGTCAGCAGGGCGATGATGACGAGGCCGAAGAAGCTCAGCAGCGGATTCTCCGCAACCTGAGCCCGCAGGCTGGGCCGGACCACGGCCGTCGCGCCTGCCCGCGCTTGCGCCCGGCCGGTCGCTGCCTCAGGTGCGGTGTCAGACGGGTTGACCATGGGGGATGCCGCTTCGGCGGCGGGGATAGGAGCGGATGTCGTCATCGGAGCCTCGTCTCAGGCCTGCGGCGGGTGCGTGCGACAGGGTGGGCGGAAGGATCGGCTGCCGATGAAGCCCGGCAACAAGGCTCGAACTGGAGATTATACGACAACCAATGTCATGTCAACACCATGAACCTTCTTCAGCCAGTGCCCGGCTCGGCTGTCACACCCCGTCCGTACGGTTGGCCGTCATGGCAACGGACTATGGGACGGGCTTCGAGGTCAGGCTGGGTGACATGAGGGGCTGTGTTCTCATCGAGAACGCCGCCACCGTGGTCGTCGAGACCGTCGCCGAGGCCCGGGAGGCCATCCTCAGTTACGCGACGGACGCGCTCGGCCACCACGCCCACGACCCGGAGCGCCGGGAGCACCTGCGTCTGAACGTACGACCGGGCGGTCCGACCTGGGAGGATCTGGCCGAGTGCGAGAAGGGCCGCCGCTACGACCCGGCCGACCCCGAAACCGGCATGACGTGCAGCTACCTCCTCTATCTGCAGGGCGGCCTGGAAGGCGTCGGCGGCGTGATGTGGACCTACGGCGTGACCATCCGGGCCACCGCACCCCCCAGAGTCTGGAACCACCCCGCCGACCAACCCGCCGGTTTGGAACGCCCCGACGACCGCGACAACGATCTGGAGGCATAGTCAAGGCCCGGGCTGTCCCCTCCGAGTCCGAAAGAGAGCACCATGTCTCTGACCCGCGAACACGACGACGACTTCGCCGACCGACCGACTTCGGAGACACCTGTCGACGACCATGCCGGCGAGCCGTCTGCATGGCTCATCAGAGCCGGATCCCCCGAGCACTACGACCACAACATCGATCAAGGCCTTGCGGGGATCCACTTCGGCTTCACCCAGGATCTGAACACCTTCGCCAGCCGCGAGGACCTGAAAGCCGACACGGCCCTTAAGCCCAGCGCGCTCGGCCAGCTCTGGAGACTGCGGAACGAGGTACAGGCGGGCGATCTGGTCGTAATGCCCCCCAAATCGGGCCAGCAACAGATGGCTCTCGGCGTCGTCACCCGCGGCTACTGGTACCGCGAGGACGCATGGGGCGGCTACCGCCACCTCGTCTCGGTGGATTGGAAGCGCACTGGTGTGTCACGCAGCGCCCTCGGACAGGACTTGCGGAACTCACTGGCTGCCAATATGACGATCTGCGGGATATCGCGCAACGACGCGGCATGGCGACTTCAGCAGGTGCTCGACACCAGCCGCGACCCCGGACAGCGGGACGGTGCCGCCACCGACTCGCCGGAACCGTTCGACCTGCCAGGACTGATCGAGCAGTTCCTCGCCGAGACGGGCTACCCCACTGAAGACCATGAAAAGCAGATGCGACTGCGAGCAGACATGGCCGAGAAGCTTGCGCCGGAGCGAATCGATTCACTGGGGCGGGAGGAATTCGCAACCATAGTCAACAGCCGGCACGGACCCGCGAGGATGGCACAGTATGTGACCACCACCGGACGGGTGGCGCAATGGATATCGGAGCTGAGCACGGCTGAGTACGAGCGACTGCTACAGAACATCCGCTATCTCTGTTGGAGCGATGCCCCCCAGTGGCAACGACTCGATGAGGTAGCCCACCGAAGCGGAACTCGCCGCACCAAGAATCTCGGCTACGTCCAGATCTTCAAGATCCTGTCCATCGTCAATCCGACCCAATTGTTGCCGGTCGACGCCAACCGGGGCCCCACAGGACGACGGCGCTGCTTGCAGATTCTGGGGTTGCCGGATCCAGAAGGCTCGACTGACGGCCAGTTAGTCTTCGACGCCAACGATCGGCTCAGGGAGCACCTGTCACCGTTCTTCCACGATGACACCTTGGGCATGAGCGCCTTCCTGCAATGGCTCCTCAGGCACGCAGAAGGCGAAGACCTCTCAGGAGGCACAGCCGCTCACGACCTCGACGTCGATCTCGCTGGGCTCGCCGGCAAGTTGCTTGTCGAGGCCACGTTCTTGGAGGACATCGTCTCGCTGCTGGAGGACAAGGGGCAGGTCATCTTGTACGGGCCGCCCGGAACGGGGAAGACGTATCTGGCGCGTGAGCTTGCAAAGGAGTTGGCCCCGGATGACTCGTGCCGGGCTCTGGTGCAGTTCCATCCGTCGACCTCCTATGAGGACTTCTTCGAGGGATACCGCCCAGCCGGCACCGGCGACGACGGGAACGTCCGCTACGAGCTGACGCCGGGGCCTCTGGCCCGTATGGCGGAACAGGCCTCCGAAGCGCCGGACAAGCAGCATGTGATGATCATCGACGAGATCAATCGCACAAACCTGCCCCGCGTGCTCGGAGAGCTGCTGTTCCTGCTCGAGTACCGGGACGAGAGCGTGCAGACGCTGTACCGACCCGACGAGGAGTTCTCGCTCCCCGAGAACCTGTGGTTCATCGGCACCATGAACACCGCCGACCGGTCGATCGCGCTGGTGGACGCGGCGCTGCGGCGGCGGTTCCACTTCGTGCCGTTCTTTCCCGACAGCGGACCGATGGCCGGCCTCCTCGGCCGCTGGCTCGATCACAAGGGTGAGCCTGACTGGATTGGTCGTCTTGTGGATGCTGTCAACGACGAGCTCAAGGCGATCCTTGAGGGCTCCCACCTGCTGCTCGGGCCGAGCCACTTCATGAAGACGTACGGCTCGTCGATGGACGAGCAGCGAGAGCGGCTGCGGCGCATCTGGGAGTACAACATCGAGCCCTTCATCGATGACCAGTTCTTCGGCGACCCTGACCGGATCGCCCGCTTCCGGTTCGACGCGGTGATCGCCCGCCACGGCCCGCGACCACTGTCCGATGCCACCGCCAATCCAGAGGCTGCAACCGCTGCAACGGAAGCCGCTGAGACTCTCAGCAACGCCGACGAATCCCGGTGGCGTCGACGTGCGGATGACTGGCCCCCGGCGAACCAGGACATAAGCGAGAGTTATCGCACCGAGCAGAAGTCGGTGATCGGCCGATACGTCGACTTCTGCTTGGCGCGCGGCAGAGATCCGAGCACACGAGACGAGGCTCTGATCGACGAGTTCTTGTCATCTCTGTCCATCAAGGACTCAAGCAGATACAGCTACGAGGGCCACCTCAAGAGATGGTTCGATCATCATCATGACCCGGCCGGGGGTGAGCGATGACGGGGAGGCTGTCCGGGTCGTGCCCCGGGTGTCGTCGGCCGTGGGCCAGTTGCGCCTGCGGGAGCGGCAGGGCGATGCTGGCCGGCGCCCGTGCCGATGCCGAGCCTGAGTTCCGGGGCCGGGAGCCTGCTCATCGGCATCGACGTCGATGACATCAAGGTCGGCGACATCCTCACCACCGGCCAGGACATCGAGGTGGCTGGTGCCTGGCACTGCAGCGCCCCGGGCAGCGGCTTGAAGAGCATCGACCGTGCCGTGATCGAAGGCCACGTAGCCCACCTGCGCCGCCAGCCACTCCCTGGCGGGGAGGACGGAGCCGATGGGGAGCGGTGACTTGGCGGGTCCGCTCGATGCGTAGGTGCCCATGAGCCTGCCAGCGCTCGATGACACCGGCGTGGCGGCAGATCGAGTCACAGCTGGCCCACACGGCTTCAAGACACAAGCCACCGTGCCCGTGCAGCCGCCAGCGCGGGTCGTGCTGCGCGAGTACGGCCGCGAGGTGCTGGCGCTGACCGGCGAGCAGGCGAATGCGCTGAACCGGGTCGGCGGTGGGCGGTACCTGTCGGTCGAGCCGGGAGAGCACTCGGGTCAATGGCGAGTGTCTGCACACAACTACGTCGGCTCGATCAACGTGGCGGGGTTGCAGGTGCTGGTGCGGCCGAAGATCCCGTTGCGCAACCTGTTCCTGCTGCTCGAAGTGGGGCTGCGGGAGCGGGACTGGTATGACGAGGCTGTGCGCTTCGAGACCACCGGCGACCTGCTGCCCGCCCTCGTGTCGTTCTTTGCCCGCACTACGGAGACGACGCTGGCCCGCGGGCTGTACCACTCCTACCGGGAGCAGCACGACCGGCTCGTCGCCCTTCGGGGGCGCGTTGACATCGCCCGCCAGCTCAGCCAGCCCGGCGTCGTCATTCCCACTGCCTGCAGGTTCACCGAGTTCACCGCCGACTTGATCGAGAACTCCTACCTGAAGGCGGCCGTGTCCCGATCACTGAGGGTGACAGGAGTGCAGGCCATCGACCGGCGCCGGCTCATGCAGCACCTCGTCACCCTCGAGGACGTGAGCGACGTGCGGCACCACCACACCGACTACGACCGCGTCACGTTCAGCCGGCTCAACGAGCACTACCGGCCGGCGCTGCGGCTGAGCCAGCTCGTGCTGGCCAACCTGGCGCTGCAAGACGCCGTCGGCGAGATCCAGGCCTCGTCGTTCATGCTGGACATGAACGCGCTGTTCGAGCGGTTCGTGACCGAGCGGCTTCAGCGAGCCCTTCGAGGGCGCCTCGATGTCAAGGCCCAGCACGATGACCACCTCGGCATGGAACGCGATCGCCATGGCAGAGAGCGCAAGCTGGCCATCAGGCCCGACATGGTGTTCCGGTCGGCCGGTTCGCCCAGCTTCGTCGCCGACATCAAGTACAAGCTCACCGACGACGCCGCGGCCGGGCGCCATGCCGACTACTACCAACTGCTCGCCTACACCACCGCTCTCGACCTGCCCGAAGGCGTGCTCATCTACTGCCTCGACGCCAATCGCGACTCCCTGACCGGTGAGTCCGATGCCAGCAATCTCGCAACCGGTGAACCTGGAGCTGGGAACCTTCAGACCGACGACGGCGGGCCGGCCGTTCGGTCCGTCCGGGTGAGGCACACCGGCAAGGTGCTGTACACCTACGCGCTGGATCTGTCCGGCTCAACCGCGGATGTTGCCGGGAGCCTGGATCGGCTCGCCGACTGGATCGCGGATCGGGCCGCAGCGTCGGTCCCAACCCGAGCACCAGGCGGCTCGCCGACTGGATCGAGGATTGGGCCGTAGCGGGGTTCCCCTCACGAGCACCAGGCGGCTCGCCGTCGGGCCAACCTGTCCTGATCAGCCTGAAGCGCGGCTCGGCTGCGGGGACGCGTCTAGTCGATCGGGTTTCCGTCGAGCTCCAGCCGCTGGCGGCGCAGCACCATGCGCTTGATCCGCCAGCGTCCATCGACACGCTCGTACTCCTTCTCGTACCAGCCTGCGCCCCAGAGGGTTCGGACCGGGCTCCCCTCCGGAAACCAGATGCGGTCCTCCATGGCCCACACGCCCGAAGCGCTGTCGGCACCGGTCAACTCGATCTCCTCGGTGTGGCCGTGATGGACGGTGACCGCACCCCGCAGGAGCTTCGACACCATGTCTACGAAGCTGTCGCGGCTTGTCTGGCCGGTCCCGGTACCCGGCGGGCACCATCGGAGCTTCGACACCATGTCTACGAAGCTGTCGCGGCTGCTGTAGACGCCCCGGCCCGAGCCGCTGACGGTGCTGCTCGACACATCGATCTGCGCATCCGGGGCGAACACGTCGCTCAAACCCTGCCAGTCCTGGTGGTCGAGCAGGCGAAAGTAGCGCGCCTTGAGCTTGCGAATCTCTTCGATGTCCGCCATGGGTCCGTCGCCACCGCCCGGCAGGGCACGGCCAGTGTTCGGGCTAACAGATCCACCATACCCGCCCCCCTACAGGCCCGGCGCGACCGTCCGCCACTCCCACCGAGCGGATCGGATCACCAGATTCATCTTGTAATAACATGGAAAGGCTTGACAGATGTCACATCCCTATGGCATGATGTGTTCATGCTGATCGAAGCCGCCCGGCGGGCTGAGGCCGCGGTGAAGGAGATGCTGGCCTGCGCCGACGAAGGGGCGGCGTCCTGCTCGGAACTGCGCGAGGGCTTGGAGATCTCCAAGGTCATCGCCGGCGTGAACGCGGCGTTCCAGGTTTCGGCCGCGGCCTCGGTCGCGGGCCGGGAGCGTCACGGCGACGGCGGCGCTGAAGCGCTGGCCGTCGGCGCGGGCCTGTCTCGGCATGAGGCCCGCAGCCAGGTCAAGACGGCCGAGACCTTGAGCAAGACGCCACGGCTGCGCGACGCCGTCGCCGGGGGCCGGGTGTCGACGGCCAACGCCATGCGGCTGGCTGAGGCTGTCGAGAGGACCAGCGCCGAGGATGTCGCATCAGACGGCGAGCTGCTGGCAAAGGCCGAGACCATGCGGCCTGAGGACTTCGGCCGTGAGGCCCGCCGCTGGGCCGTCGAGCGTCAAGGGGACAACGGCGAGTCCGAGCACGCCCGCCAGAGGGCCCGGCGGCGGGTGCGGCTGTGGGACGGCGATGACGGGATGGTGCATCTTCGCGGTGAGTTCGACGCGGTGACCGGACGCCGCATCAGCAACCGGCTGCGGGCCGAGGCCGCCCGCATGCATGACGCTGACGAGAAGAAAGCCAGCCACAGCGACGAGAGGCGCAGCTTCGACCAGTGCATGGCCGACGCCCTCGACCAACTCACATCCAACGCCAACGACAGCGCCGGTGGCGGCAAGCCCTATGCCGACATCTGCGTGGTCGCGCACGTCGACGACGAGACCGGCGAACTCATCGCCGAGATGCCGGGCGGGGACCGGCTACCTCGCTCAGTGCTCGAAGAGCTCGCCTGCAACTCGCTGATCACGCCCACCATCTATGACCGGCGCGGCGTTCTGATGTGGCAGGGACACAGCAAGCGCACGGCCACCGCCACACAGCTCAAGGCGCTCAAGGCCATCTACGGAGGCTGCTTCGCCTGCGGGGCCGACTTCGACATGACCCAGGCCCACCACGTCGAACCAGTCTCTCGAGGCGGTCCGACCGACATCGACAATCTCGTACCCGCGTGCTGGGGGTGCCACAACAAGATCCACCACTTCGGCTGGCAGATCCACGGCCCACCCGGCAAACGCACCCTCCATCCCCCCGGCGCAATCAACCACGGGTCTCTTATAGGCATCTCCGAGCCCGCGAGACAGGGGGCGAGCTCGTAGGCGGGCTTCTGCTGGGAA
>VYBO01000005.1 GCA_009844405.1 Acidimicrobiaceae bacterium | reverse complement strand
CAACTGGAACTACCAGCGGCAGGGCTGGACCCACAAGGGGACGGCCTATGCCACCCTGCAGATACTGAAGCGCACCAGCGAGATGCGCAAGCAGGCCGACAAGAGCTTCTACGACCCCACCGGCCTGCCCGGCGAGAACTTCCGCCGCTTCACCGAGCCCGAGTGGCTGTGGACGCCCGCCGTCCGCCGGCTCAAGCAGCTCCTCCGCCGCTAGAGGAGCCCCGACTGCATATCCTTCTGCGATGGACCTGACAGAAGGCACCGCCCATCTTGCGGAGGAGATGGCCTTCGGCGCCGGCAGCTGGACCGATCTGTTCGACGACCGGGCCCTGGCCGTCATGGTGGCCAGCGCCGACGCCTGGCTGGTCCAGTTGAGGGACCCCGAACGGCCGGCGGTGTCGATCGGGTTGCGGCGCAGCCAGCCGAGGGAGAACTCGCGGAAGGGGTCGGGATGGGCCTTCAGCGAGCGGTAGTGCTCCCCGTAGCGGCGCAGCCCGACCAGCCCGGCCTCCGCGGGGTCGGCGGCCCGCCGGATGCCCGCCGCGGCGAACGGATCGGCCGGCGGGGCGTGGAGCCGGGCGAGGATGGCGAGATAGTCGTCGACGGCCGCAGCCCGGTCGGTGTCGCTGGTGTCGCCGAAGTGCTCCTGGCCAGCTCCAGCTGATCCACGACGAGGTGATGCCCGCCTTCGGCTAGGAGCTGGACGGCAGTCCCGACCGACTATCCGGTATCGCTCCGCTGGATCAGGCGCGGCCGAGAACGACGGCGGACCACACTCCGGATGTCCGGCGAGTGCCCTCGGTCAGCGGGTGAAGGAAGTCGACGACCTGCGAGCACTGCGAAGGAGAGATCCCGCCCACGACCAGCCATCCGCGCGGCGCCACATGCGAGACCAGTTCCGGGGCTAGCTCGACGACTCCCGCTCGGGCGATGTTGGCCAGGACGATGTCGAATGGGCCGTCGATCCGGCCCAGAGGATCGAGCGTCGCCTCCAAGCGGGCGCCCATGCCGTTGAGGTGTGCGTTGCGCCGGGCCGCCTCGACTGCGTCGAGCTCGATGTCGGCAGCCACGACTCGCGCCGCGCCGAGTCGGAGCGCGCACAGTCCGAGAATGCCGCTTCCGCAGCCGACGTCGAGCACCCGCTCCCCGCCGACGACCCGGTCGGCAAGCTCCTCGATGATCTGGCTCGTGGTCGGATGGTGGCCGCTGCCGAATCCGCCGGGTCCGAGCTCGATCAACCCCGGGAGGTTCCTGCGATCGTGCTCCGACCACGCCAGGCACACGCTGAGCCGTCTGCCGAAGGTTAGGGGGCGGGTGTCCCGGTGCCACGCCTCGAGCGCAGCGCCACCGTCCGGTCTCGTCACCGCCATCGCGCCCTGGGCCCTGAGCGACACGACGAGACCGGCCGCCCCCGCCCCGTCCTCCACCGAGGCCAACACTACCCGACGGGTGTCGCTGGGCGCCACGACCTCTACCGAGCGCACGCCGAGGGCTCGGAGCCGGTCGCACATTCCGGCCAGCTCGCCTTCGGATGTTGCCACCACGATCACCGCGGCTCAGGCTCAGGCTTGTTCGGTTGCGTCGTCCTCGGGATCGTAGTGCTGACCGTCGGCGGTGAGTTCAGCCGCGATGGCGCGCCGTTCCGACTCGTCGACGTGCTTGAACGCCATCACATCGGACAGCAGGAGCCTGCGACGGTTGCCGACACGCCGAAACGGGATCCGCCGCTGGTCCAGGAGCTTGACGAGATAGGGCCGCGAGACGTTGAGCAGATCCGCAGCCTGCTGAGTCGTGAGTTCCCTCTTGACCGGTGACACCGCGACCGCGTTGCCGCTGGCAGCCTGCGTCAACACCCGGATCAAGAGATCGAGGACCTCGACGGGCACCTCTGCGGTTGCGTCCTCGGTGCCGGACAGCGTGAGCGACACGCTTGAAGCCTCGGGATGCTGCTCCCGGTAGTGCTTGAGAGCCCGAACCGCGTTCGCCGCCTGAGCAGAGGTGGCCCCGTCGGGAACAATCAAGTGATGCGCTGAGCGCGAGCTGGCGTTCATGTCTCTTCAATCCTCGGCCGTCTGCTCTAGATGCTACGGACCAAGGGGCCGCGCGGACAGGTTGGCGGCAGCGCCGACATCGCCGGCGCCCTCAACGAATCCCTGCGGTGTTGTGCCCTCTACCCGCGCACGCTCTAGGTGGATCCTACTGCTGTCGTTAGCGCCCGAGCGCCCGATCTTTCGTTCGATCACATGGTGTGTCTGGATGCCGCGGCGAAAGGCTCCCGATAGGGATGGCCCGCATTCAAGCAGGGGCATCCGCCTCGCTGGAACGGTACGGTTGGCGGGAGTGCGAGGCGCCCTGTTCCGAGCCTTCAACGGACCGATCACCGTAGAGGACCTTCCCGATCCGGCCGTGCCCCGCGACGGCGTTGTGATCGAGGTCAGGGCGTCCGGGCTGTGCCGCAGCGACCTCTTCGCCTGGCACGGCCACGACCCCGGTCTCGCGCTACCGCACGTTCCCGGACACGAACTGGCGGGCGTGGTGGCCGAGACCGGGCCGGACACCGCCCGCTGGTCGGTGGGCGACCGGGTGACCGCACCGTTCTGCTGCGGATGCGGCCGGTGCGAGCAGTGCAGCGCGGGCAACGAGCAGATCTGCGACAACTACTTCCAGCCCGGCTTCACCCACTGGGGCTCGTTCGCGCGCTACTGCGCGATCGCCCACGCCGACACCAATCTGGCTGCGCTGCCCGACGACCTCTCCTTCGAACACGGCTCGATCCTGGGCTGCCGGATGATAACGGCCTACCGGGCACTGTTGGAGCGGGCCCGGCTCGCGGCGGGGGAGTGGCTGGTGGTGCACGGCTGCGGCGGGCTCGGCCTGTGCATGGTGATGATCGGCGCGGCCGTCGGTGCCCGGATCGTGGCCGTTGACATCGACGATCGGGCCCTAGCGCTGGCGTCCGCCATGGGAGCGACCGCCACCGTGACCGCCGATCCCGACGACGGACGGGCCACGGTGGGCGCGGTGCGCGACGCGACCGGAGGGGGAGCCCACGTGTCGGTCGACGCGCTCGGAAACGCCGACGTGGCCGCCAACTCGGTGCGCGGTCTGCGCAAGCAGGGCCGCCACGTCCAGGCCGGGCTGCTGTCGGCGCGGGCCACCGCACTGCCGATGGCCACCGTGGTGGCGAAGGAACTGGAGGTGCTCGGCACCAAGGGAATGTCGGCCCGCCAGTACCCCGCGCTGATGGGCCTGATCGCGGACACCGGCGTGGACCTCGGGCTGCTGGTGAGCCGCACGATGGCGCTGGAGGACCTGCCCGAGGCCCTCCGGACCATGGAGGGCTTCGGAGGCAGCGGCGTGGCGGTGGTCACCGCGTTCTGACCCAGCCTCGCCACTACGCTGAGCGCCGTGGCCGAGGACGTCCTAGCCCCCGCAGAGGAGGACGCGTTCCGGGCCCGCTGCCGGGCCTTCCTCGACGAGCACGCCACCGGCATCGACCTGGGCGGCCGGCCCGACCCTCGGGGCGAGCTGCGCCTGCGGGCGGCCCGGCAGTTCCAGAAGGCCCTGGCCGCCGCCGGGCTGGCCGGGCTGACCTACCCCGCCGAGTACGGCGGCGCCGGGCTCACCAAGGCCCACGAGAAGGTCTGGCGCGACGAGTACAGCCGCTACCCCAACATGACCTACGACCTGCTCATATCCCACGGGATGTGCCTGCCCATGATGGCCGAGTACGGCAGCCATACCCAGAAGTCGGCCCACCTGGCCCGCATCATCTCTGCGGAGGACGTGTGGTGCCAGATGTTCTCCGAGCCCGGAGCCGGATCCGACGTGGCCAGCCTGCAGACCCGGGCCGAGCGCGACGGCGACGATTGGATCGTCAACGGCCAGAAGGTCTGGACCACCCTGGCGCATCTGTGCTCCTACGGGATCATCATCGCCCGCACCGACCCCGGAGTCCCCAAGCACGCCGGCATCTCGATGTTCATAGTCCCCATGGACGCCGCGGGCGTGGAGGTCCGGCCAATACACCAGATCGACGGCGGCACCCACTTCAACGAGGTGTTCTTCACCGACGTGCGCATCGGCGCCGACAGCCTGCTCGGCGACCTCAACAACGGGTGGCGCATGGCCACCGCCATGCTCATGTACGAGCGGGTGGCCATCGGCTCGGGCACCACCGGCGGGATAACCACCGACCGCACCGACCGGCTGATCGACGCGGCCCGCAAGCGGGGCCTAGAGCGCGACCCGGCCCTGCGCCAGAAGCTGATGCGGCTGCGCATCCTGGAGATCTGCCTCTCGCTGGTGGCGATGCGCACCCGGGCCGAACTCAAGGCCGGGCGCACCCCCGGCCCCGGCGGCTCGGTCGGCAAGCTGGCCACTATGCAGGTCGCCGACCTGCACACGGAGGTGTCGATGGCCATCGCCGGGGCCTCGGGCGTGGCCTGGGAGGACGAGGCCGATGCCTTCTGGCAGCGCCAAGCCCTCACATCGCTGCAGGCCGGGATTGCCGGCGGAACCTCGGAGATCCAGCGCAACATCATCGGCGACCGCGTGCTCGGACTGCCCCGAGACATCAGCGTCGACCGAGGTGTTCCCTTCAGCGACCTGAAGGTCGGCACCCAGACGAACTGACGCGACCCCCTATAGCAGGTGGCGGGTGGTCTGGTAGACGGTGCGGATGGCGAAGTTGGAGCGCAGCCG
>VYBO01000106.1 GCA_009844405.1 Acidimicrobiaceae bacterium | reverse complement strand
ACCAACCCGAGATTTCAAGGCGGCCCGAACAAGCGGCCTGAACTTGCGACTCAGGACACTAGCCGAGCCCGCCGGCGGTCCTGATCGTCGCGGGAGCGGTGTTGTTGGCGCTCTCTGGTGCAGTCATCTGACATCGCCGCCGATGGTTGCGACGGGGCACCCTGCTGCGGGTCACACGGCTTCTGACGTGGATCTCAGGTCAAGGCAAAGAGAGGCTCGTGTTGCGGGCTAGCCGAAACACCTGATTCTCCGCCTGACAGGGAAGGCCGTGGTGGGGGAGGGGGCGGATCAGGGTCGTGTTGGGTGCCGGGCTTGAACAGCGCCGGCGCGTGGTCTGGAGCCCGTGCGGGCCCGAAGCTCACCGTGTCGGGCGGGTGGAGGGTGTGGTTGCCGTCGGGGCTCTTGTGGATCTGCCAGCCGTCGTGGTGGATCCGGTGGTGGCAGGTCCAGCAGGCCGGGACGAGGTTGTCGAGATTCGTCGGTCCGCCTCGTGAGGCCGGCTCGATGTGGTGGCCTTGGCAGATACCTGGATTCGCTCCGCAGTGGAAGCAGCCGCCCCATTTCGCGATGAGTAGCTGCCACTGGGACTCGGTGACGGTGCGCCGGGACTCGGTGCGCCAGATCGGCTTGCCCTTGCGGTCATAGACGACGCCGGTGAGCTTGGCGTTGCAGGCCAGTTGCTCGAGAACCGTCTTGGGGAGCCGCGCCCCGTCGGGAAGCTCGGCTACCAGTTCGCCCGTGGCGTCGTCGACCTGAGCGACCACGCAGATGTCAGCGAGGGGCCTGCCGCTGCCTTGACGCGCGCAGGTGATGTTGGTGAGGTTGTCCAGGGCGTCGGCCATGCACTGGTCGAAGGTGAGCCGCTTGCCGCGGTTGCTGTCGGCCGTGTGCTTCTTGTCGATGTCGTGAAGGCGGCGGGCTTCGGCCCGCAGCCGGCTGGCGATTCGCTTGCCGGTGACCGGGTCGAACTCGCCGCGCAGGTGCACCATGCCGTCGTCGCCGTCCCATATCCGCACGCAACGTCTCGCCCGCATCCTTCGGTACTCGGAGACGCCGCCATCGTCTTGGTGGTCCGCCGTCCAGCGGCGGGCCTCACGCACAAACTGCTCGGGCCGCATCGACTGGGCCTTTGCCAGCAGCTCATCGTCGGATGCCACGTCGGCGGCGCTGGTCTTCTCCACCGCCTCCGCGAGCCGCCGGGCGTTGGCCTGCGACACTCGCCCCGACTCGACCGCGTCGCGCACGGCGGGCACCGCTTCGATCACCTGGGCCGTCTTGACCTGGCTGCGCGCGTCCCGCTGAGACAGCCCGGCGGCGTCGGCGAGGACCTGAGTGCCGCCGTCGCCATGGCGTTCGGCTTGGGCGATGATGCGGGCCGCGCCGGCTTGGAACGCCGAACCGGCGGCCATGAACGCCTTGCAGACCGCAAGCGCCTCGCGCGCCTCCGCACACGACACCGAGCCGTCATTGACGTACCCCAGCATCTCCTTAGCGGCAGCCTCGGCCCGTCGGGCGCTATCGATCAACATGCACAGAGTATCCCACAGGGGTGTGACAACTGTCAAGCTTTTACAGTAATTTTAAGACAAGAGTATGATATAATGTCCGCTGCCTTCCAGGACGCGAGGTCTTGCAACTTGATTGCTAGCATAGAGGCCCCGCGGATAGGCGGGCGACCCGGCCCATACGGGGCGGGGCCGTGGCCCGAGCGGCCCGTGAGCGAAGCGAACAAGAGCGGAAATGACCACCCTGCGACGCGATTGGCCGCCGATCAATCCGCGCTCGCTCATAGTGCAAACATGAGCACGCTTTATCTGCGGAACGTCCCCGACGACGTCCTGGCTCGCCTCAAGCGCCTGGCTGTTCAAGAGGGTCTCTCGGTCTCTGCGATGGCCGTTCGAGAACTAGCTGAGTCGACCCGCCGAGCCGACAACGCGGCGCTGCTGTGTGCGCTGCCGGACCTTGACGTTTCCGCGTCAGAAGTGCCGGCCGCGCTGGACGAGGCCCGCGCCGAGAAGTGATCGTCGTCGATGCGCGGCGGCTGTGCGGGCGCTGCTCCACGACGGCGAGGCCCGCCGCTACCTGAGCGCCGAGAGTCTGGTCGCCCCGCACTTGGTCGACGCCGAGGTCATGCAGACCCTCCGCAGGCTGGTGGCTAGCGGTTCGGTGAGCGACACAGATGCGAATCGGGCAGTGCGACAGTGGAGCCGGCTCGGGCTGACGCGTCTCTCGGTCGCTGGCCTGACCAGTCGGATCTGGTCTCTGCGCCACAACCTCTCCGCCTACGACGCCAGCTACGTGGCGTTGGCCGAGGCTCTCGACTGCCCGCTTCTCACGGCCGACGCTCGACTGGCTGGCGCGCCGGGGCCAACCTGCCCGATCACAGTGGTACCCCGCTGAAAATCGGTAGCGCGCATCGCCACGAGCCGACGCGACAGGTTCAGACCAAGAGAGGTCGCCGGAGGCGTTCATTGGTCGTCTGTCAGCCCCATTGTGCAGACGATGGTGGGTTCGTTGTCGGTTCCGTCTGGTGTGGAGGGCACGCATAGCCGGTTGTCGTTGTGGAGGTCTACGACGAGGGCGGCCAAGTCGTCGGCGCTCCGGTCGCGGACTGCTTTGGCCAGCCGCTGGGTGGCTGCTTCGTAGAGCGGGCGGTCGTTCATGGCGTCGTGGGCCGCTTGCAGGTCTGCCTTGGTGAACAGCAGGTTGTCGCCGAAGCTGTCCATCTGGTCATGAAGCCTTCGCCAGACCTTGCCTCTCACGCCCTGGAGGGCGCCGGTGGCGCGTCCGGCGGGGGTCCGCAGCGGCCCGCCCAGAGCGGCTGCGGTCAGGTCGTGGTGGTCGTCGAGGCGGGGCGCCGAGGGCGTGTCCGGTTCGCACTCAGCGAGCTTGAGCGCCTCCTGCGGGGTGACGCGGCGGGCTTGGCCGCCGGGTTCCACGAACGCGAACGCGTCGGCGCCTGTGGCGGCTTGGGTGTGTACCAGCACGCCGGTGCCGGCGGCGTCGTCGGTGGTGTGCTTGGTCGAGTAGACGATGTTGGGCAGCGAGGCGACCCGTTGGGCGAGGTCGGGGTGGCTGTCGCTGGCGTGCCGCCAGATCTCGTAGGCCATCGACACCGGGTCGACGTCGTCGACGCCTGTGCCTGCCGGCCCGTGAGGGGACGTTTCGTCGTAGACGCCGGAGATGATCCGGCGCTCGGTGGAGTCGCCGAAGAACTCCTCGTCTGAGCCGAGGAGCCGGGCGTTCTCGCCCAGGCGCTCCCGGATGCGTCCCCGCAGGTTGATCTCGTCCTCGACCGACTGGGCCGGCATCAGCGAGTAGACCAGCACCTCGGGGGCGTTCTGGCCGATGCGGTCCACCCGCCCAGCCCGTTGGACCAGCTTGACGATGGCCCACGGCAGGTCGTAGTTGACGATGATGTGGGCGTCCTGGAGGTTCTGGCCCTCCGACAGCACGTCGGTGGACACCAGCACCCGCAGTTCGTCGGTGGCGGGCGTGCCGTCGGCGACGACCCGGTTGGACTCGGGCGAGAACCGCTGGGCGAGCGCGGTCGGGTTCTCGGAGTCGCCGGTGACCACACCGACAGCCTCCACGCCGCGCCGCAGGAGCTCCTCCCAGACGTAGCGGGCGGTGTCGGCGGCCTCGGTGAAGATGAGCACCTTGGCGTCGGGGTAGCGGTCGGCGAGCAGGCTCTTGAGCGCCGCGACCTTGCCGTCGCGCGGCGCGTCCCAGGCCCCGAAGCGGTCGAGCATGTCGGTGATCACTTCGGCGTCGTGGCGGAGGTCGTCGGCGAGGTCGTCGGTGAACATCCGGCGAGGCGCCCAGCGGATCGCTCTGGGGTCCTTGGCCCGGAGCTTGTCGTACGCGGCCGCGGCGGTGTCGTCGTCGGAGTCGAACAGCGCCGCGGCGTCGCCGTCCTCGCCGCTGTCCTCGGGGTCTTTGTCCGCCTCTGCGGCCCACAGAGCGTTGTCGACCGAACCGACGGGCACGGGCAGGCTGTTGTCGAGCGCGTGGGCGGCCACCAGATTCCGCAGCCGATGGCGGCGCAGCGTGGCGATGAAGGCGGGCCCAGACGACGACAGGCGCTTGAACATGGTCACTCTGGTGAACCCGGCGAGGTTGCCCCGGGCCGAGTTCACCAGATCGTCCGCCAGCCGACGCTCTGCGGGGTCGGACGGCTCGAACCCGCCGTCGATGTAGTGGCCGAGCCGGTAGCGGGGCAGCCGCAGGTCGCGGATCGAGTCCAGGGTGTCGTCAGACGCCATCGCGTGGGCGGGGTCGTCGGCCGTCAGGGCCCGCTCGGCGGGCATGGCGATCCGCTTGGGGAAGTAGAACCGCCTGCCGGCGCCGAACTCCAGATAGCGGCGCCCCTGCTCGTCCTTCGTGGCGTAGTTGTCCTCGACGAAGCGGCGGGTGCGGCGCACGAGGTACTGCGACATCAGCGCCTGCCAGTCCCCGAGATGCCCGGACCGCTTGAACGCGCCCAGCGTCGACGTCAGGCCGTTGCAGGCCAGCTCGAAGTTCGCCTCGCCGGCCTCGGCGATGGCCCGCTCGGGCCGCAGGCCCAGGTCGGCGTCGGGCCGGATGAACAGCGACAGCTGGGAGGCGAGGTCGCCGAGCTGCTTGTTGTAGGGGGTGGCGGTCAGCAGCAGCACCCTGGAGTCGTTGTCGGCGATGTAGCTGCGGAGAGCGCCGTGGTCGCGGCGCTTGTCGCTCCTGAGGTTGTGGGCCTCGTCGATGATCACCAGCCGGTGGCGGCGGGCCTCGGGCAGGGTCCTGTGGACCATCGACAGCGACTCGACCCGGCCGCGCACCTCGTAGGTGTGCAGGTACGACTCCCACATCTCGGTGAGGTTCTTCGGGCACACCACCAGAGTCTCGAAGCCCTGCTCCTCCTGAAGCAGCCGAGCCACCGCCGTTCCGACGAGGGTCTTGCCCAGCCCGACCACGTCGCCGACCATGGCGCCGCCCTTGCCCATCACGATGCGCGCCGCGATCTTCACCGCGGCGGCCTGGAAGTCCAGCAGCTCCTCCTGCATCGAGGCGGGCAGGCCGTACTCGATGAGACCCTCGCGGGCCTCCCTGGAGAGGTGCCAGGCCATCTTCAGGTACACCAGGAACGGGTCGAGCCGGTCGGTCGACGCCCACGACTCGTGCAGCGCGTCGGCCAACTCGGGCATCGCATCGACCGTGAACGGGTCGTTCCAACGGTCCTCGAACCAGCGGGCCAGCTTGGCGGTGGTGTCGCCGTCCACCACATCGACGTTCAGCTCGCCCTGCTCGCGGAGTCCTGCCGCCGTCAGATTGGACGACCCCACATAGCCGACCCGGGGGGCGGCGGTGTCGTCGCGGTGGCAGAGGTAGAGCTTGGCGTGCAGCCGGTGAGCGGTGTGCACACGCACCTGCACGTCGCCCGCCTCGATCTGGCGGAGCAGCGCCCGGAGCGCCGCCTCGTCGCCCTCGGTGGGCAGACCCACCTGCAGCTGGTCCCGGTACTCCGAGACCGTCTCGCCCTTCAGCCGGGCCGCAGTACGGTTGTCGGTCGGGTCCGGCCGGCGCATCCGAGCCAGCCGCCGCATCTCCTCGGCCGGCGCCTCGCAGACGCCGACCAGGACCCGGGCCTTCGGCGCCCCGGGCCGCTTCGGCAACGCGTCCACAGCCTCAGCCAGCAGCCCCCAGCCCCGCAGGTTGAAGTACCCGATGGCCGCATCCAGCCGGTACGACGCCGCCAACGTCTTGAGCAGTTCGGCCTCGGCGCCGAGTTCGATGTTGTCGAGGATCAGCGGCATGGCGAGGCCTGGCCGGCGCGGCGCGTCCGACGCACCGACGGGCGCGCCATCGACGCATCGCAGGTTGTGCGAAACCTGCATCGCAGACTGTGCAAAACCTGCATCACAGGGTGCGCGAAGAGGGCATTGCCCGTTGCGCAAGACATGCATCTCCTCTTGCGCAAAAGATACATTGCCTTCGGCTGGCGGGTATCGTGGCGAATGTGGGCGCCTACCTCGAACGGATGGCCGACGCCTGGTTGAGCGAGATGCTCGCACAGGCGCCGGCGGTGATGGTCACCGGCCCCCGGGCTTCCGGGAAGACGACCACAGCGTTGCGCCATGCCGCGAGCGTGGCGCGACTCGACGACCCTCTCGAGGCCGCAGCATTCGAGGCAGGACCGGACGCCGCGCTGAGCGGCCGCCCGGAGCCGGTGCTGCTCGACGAATGGCAGGCCTGTCCGCCGGTGGTGGGCGCGGTCAAACGAGCGGTGGACGCTCAGCGGCGGCCGGGCCGGTTCATCCTCACCGGTTCGGCCCGCTTCGACGCCGACCCCTCGTCGTGGCCCGGCACCGGGCGCCTGATCCGGCTCGCGATGCACCCGATGACGGTGCGCGAGTTGCTGGGGCGGCCGGCGCGGCCGTTCTTCAGCGGCCTGTTGGAAGGCGAGCGCCCCGGCTTCGTCGCCGACGCCCCCGACTTGCGTGACTACGTGGAGATCGCGCTGCGAGGCGGTTTCCCGGAGCCGGCGCTCGAGCTCGAAGGAGCGGCGGGGCGCGAATGGCTCGACAGCTACCTCGCGCAGCTCCTCGTCCATGAGCGCGCTCAGAGCAACAACGGGGCCGACACCGCCCGCTTGGCCGCATTCTTCAATGCCTACGCGGCGTGTTCGGCCAGCCCGGTGCACGAGACGACCCTGGCACGGGCCGCGGGCATCGACCGTCGAACGGCGCGCTCCTACACGGGCTTGCTGCAGGATCTCGGCGTGGTCCACGAACTCCCGGCGTGGGGCAGCAGCCGCCTCAAGCGCCTCGTGCGAATGCCCAAGCGTCACTTGGCCGACACCGGATTGTGGGGCTCGGCGGTCGGCGCGGACACCGCCGCGGTCATAGGCAACGGCGATCTGCTGGGCCGGCTGATCGACACGTTCGTGACCAGCCAGGTGCGTGCCGAGGCAGTATTCGATCCTCTGCGTCCCCGTCTGTACCACTTGCGCGACCGCGACGGTCGCCGCGAGGTGGACTTGATGGCCGATCTTGGCGCCAGGGGCGTGGTGGGCGTGGAGATCAAGGCGCTCGGCGCGCCCAGGCCTGCTCACGCCAAGCATCTCATCTGGCTGCGCGACATGCTCGGTGAGCAGTTCAAGGCCGGCGCAGTGCTGCACACCGGCCCCTACCGCTTCACGCTCAGCGACCGCATCGAGGCGATCCCGATCTGCACCCTCTGGTCCTGAGTTCCATCCCGCCGCGTTTGCCGCATCCAAGGGCGCTCGAACAGGATGCCGGCGGCTGGGTTCTGGTCGCGTCGGCACCGGAGCCGGGTCGGCCCTCGCCCGTCGCGCGGTCCCGCGTTACCGTTGAACCTGTGACGCAACCCCCGACCGCCGACACCGTGCACGCCGCCGGCACCGCGGCGCGCCTGTCCGAGGGGATCTACTCGTTCCCGCAGGCGGCCGCCATCGTGGGACGGCGCAGCCTGGCGACACGCGAGCAGCTGCGGCGATGGCTGGCTGTCATCATCGCCCCGACGGGCGGCCCGCACTCGATCGAGACCGTCAGCTTCCCCGACCTTGTGAGCCTCGAGACGGTGCGCCGCTTCCGAGACCAGGGAACCTCGTTGCAGAAGGTCCGCAAGGTGCTCGACGCTCTGCACAACGCCGAGCCGGAGGTCGCACGGCCCTTGGCCCACCGATCGTTCTTCACCGACGGCGTGAGCGTGTGGGCCGACGTGGTGGGTCGCACCGAGGAGCTCGTGGGCCGCAACCGCCGACAGCTGGCGTTGCGGGACGCGGTGCGGACCTTCGCCGACGAGATCCGCTTCGTGAACGGTGCGGCCGCGGCCTGGGACATTTCCCCGTGGGTCGGTATCGACCCCGTCGTGTGTTTCGGAGCGCCGACAGTGCGCGGGACCCGCATCCCGGTCAAGACGATTCTTGCCAACCTGGCCGACGCGACCGAACGGGAGGTCGCCGACTGGTACGAGTTGAGCGTCAGTCAGGTGAGAGGCGTTGCCGAGTTCGCCAATTAGGCCCGGCGGGGTGCGCTTCGACATCGTCATTCCTTGTTCCCGAAGACCATCCGGTCCCGCAGATTCCCAGATGCTTCAAACGCATCCTCAATTCCCCATGCCTTCGCCAGAATCCAGTCGGCCCGATCGGTGATGTGGCGCAGCTTCAACATGTTGTACCGGCCCACCTTCACGCCAGCGTTTGTTTGCCATGCCAAGTGCTTGGGCATTTGCTCCTGGAGCGTCCTTGACAGCTCCAGTAGAATCACGAGTTCCATGTCACCCGGTGTGCGCTTGGCCAGCCTTTCGATGTCACCCGGGAACGCTGCAAGCGTGCTGCGGGTGACATCGAACTCGTCGCCATAGGTCATCCACCACAGGTAGCCCCATCGGCCCGCAAGCATCACCAGTGCCAGATCTCGATGCTCCGCACAATTGAAATGGAGCCACCCTGCCCGCTTGCTCTTGGTGGTGGCTGGACGGCCCGTATGGGGATCCAGTGTCGGTGGCTCGTCTTTGAAGATGCTCAAGAAATATCGGGCGACGGTCTTGAAACCGAGATGGTGTTCCGTTTGCCCGTTGACCAGACTGGACGATAATGCGGCATTCTCGGCCGCGATATACCCGATGGCTTTCTCAACAGCCGGATCGGAGAACGGCCACTGAGGGACTGGGACGCACTGCATCAGCAATGCGTCTGCCGTGCCGAATTCGAGGTTGTGGAACAACCGATCTCTTGTGCCGGACAACCATCGATTGCATCTTGTCGTCAGAACTTCCGGCTTGTCGCGCCGCCTGCGGCACCCGGAGATGATCGAATTACGCACATCTGCTGAGCCTGCAAACAGCAGGTCAGGGCGCTTGGCGTATGACGAAACCCATGTCTTGCCAGCCGCGTGGCGAAGGAACTCGCGCAGAGTCAGGAACTCACGGCTGAAGCAGAGGCTGTGCATTACGATCATGGCGAAGCGGCCTTGATCGTTTAGCAGGGTTGATGCGCGCTCCATGCAGATTGCGTAGAGGTCGGGGCACTTCTCCGTCTTGTAGCCGACCCATGTGTAGTCGGTGACGAGGCTCTTCTTGATGTAGGGCGGGTTGCCGATCACCACGTCGAAGCCGCCGTTGCGCCACACGCTCGGGAACTCCACGAACCAGTGGAACGGCTGGTGGCTGCGGCGCCACGCCTCGAAGTCATCGGTCTCGTCCCGCATCTCGTGAAGGAGCGTGTCGGCCAGGTTGCGAGCCTCCTGGAGATTCGCGTTGAGTTTCTGCTTGGCGCCGGTGTGGTCGAGGCGGCCGGTGTCGGCGGCCTCCGCCGCGATGTAGTCGTCGAAGGCGTCCGCGATCTGCTTGGCTGTCTCCTCCACCTGCTGAAGCTGGGCGACATGGTCGAGTCGCTGGCTGAAGAGGCGCTCGGCGGCGTCCCTGTCGTCGGCGATGCCTACCAGCAGGTTGCCGCACTTGATGTTGAAGTCGAGGTCGGGCAGCGGCTCCAAGTCCTCCACTCGGTCGATCTGGGCGGCCAGTTTCAGGAACAGGCGCAGCTTGGCGATCTCGGGGGCCTCCTGCATCAGGTCCACGCCGAACAGGTTGCGCAGGCAGATCGTCTTGATCAGCCAGTAACGGCTGCTGGGATGGGTGCGGGACTCGGCCAGGAAGCCGGGCACAGGCTTGCCGTCGGCCTCGAACTCCTCGGCTCGGGCCAGGACCTCGGCGTACAGCGGCTCGAGAACGTCGAGCGCCGCGAACAGGAACGCCCCCGAGCCGACCGTCGGATCGCACACCGTGAGCGAGCGCAGAACCTCGAAGGCGGTCTCGCACTCGGCCGCGTCGGCGAGCTGGCTCATGTAGTCGCGCAGCAGCTCCGGCAGCGCCAGATTCTCGGTTATGGCGTCGTCGATGCTCCAGTCACGCTGAGCGTCCGACAGGCGCTCAAGCTGTTTCCGGTAGCGCTCCCGTCGATGCACCACATCGCACCAGCGCTCGCCCGCCAGAGCGAGATCCTCGCTGGGCGGCGGCAGCTCCACGTACTCGTCCGGATCGCCGCTGCGCCACTGCCAAGGCCACAGATCCCCGACCGGCGGCAGGTCCGGTCCTGGGCCTCGGTCGGTCGGTCGGTCGGTCGGTCGGTCGGTCGGTCGGTCGGTCGGTCGGTCGAAGTGGGCAAGTTTATTCCGTGGGCTGCTGAGTCATGGAGATACGTGCCCCCGGATCCGGCCAGCAGCAGCGCCGGGTCGTCGAGCCCTTGAGCCACGAGCCGGTCGGCGACTGCGGGCAGGATCGCGGACTCGGCCATGTAGCCGGTCACGTCGGGCTTGGTGTAGTAGGCGCCCTTCTCCTTCTGGCCCGCCTCGGTGAAGTTGATGTACTGCTCGAAGATGAACCCGAGGATGTCCGGGTTGATCTCCTTGGGGTCGCCCGTCGGGCTCTCGTCGAGATGCCAGCGCCAAGCATCGAAGAAGTCGAACAGCGCCTCGAACGCATCGTCGGCGATCCGGATGTCGTGGGCGGTCTCCAACTCGTGGGGCTCGAAGATGCCGCCGTTCACGTACGGGATCTTGCCGATGATCGCCTCGATGCCGGCGTCTGCATAGTTGCGTGAATCTGCTGGGTTTCCCAGCCCCTCGTGGAACAGCGGCAGAAGGAACTGCTTGTAGAACGCATAGAACTGGTCGGCGCCGCAGTGCTCGCGCACCATCTGCAGACGGCTGCGCAGATAGCTCTGGTCGCCGTCGAGGAAACCCTTCTGCTGGATGAAGTAGACGAACATGAGCCGGTTGAGAAGCACCGACGCGTGCCACCGGCGATCCCTTCCGGCACCGATGCCCTCCACCCTCGCCGCGAAGCTCTTGTGATGCTGCTGGAACTCGCGGTAGAACGACTTGGTCACCTTGTCGGCGTTGAACGAGCGCCGCACCCGGCTCAGCACCGCACTGGAGGTGAGCGTCGGCTCCTCCGCGATGCTGAACGACGCCTGCCCGAGCCGCTGCAGCAGAGCCTCGGTCGGGGCCTGCACCGGGTAGGTGTGGTCCACGAGCCGGTACCCGACTCCGCTGGGGCGCTGCTCGGGCCACTGCCACAGGTGCCTGTCCGGCGCCGCGAACACCACGAGCTGGTCGCGGCTGAGCCGCTTCAGCGCACGCACCACCCGATGCTGCTCGGCGCGCTTCGGCAGTCCGTCGGGGCAGTCCACCCGCCAGGCGGTGACGCCCCGCTTGTCGGCCACCGGCACTCCACGCAGAGCGCTCTCCGCCACATCCACCGGCTCGCGCTGCTCGGGATTGTCCCAGCCGATCCCGCGGAACAGCCCTTCGAAGTCGCCCTGCTGCAGCAGTCTCGACATGTCTTCGTGCTTCACTGCGGATTCCTGCGTCGGGTGCCGGGACTGCAAGCCGCAGTCTACAGCAGCGGCGCGACCCAGACGTTGCCGGACGAGGGCTGCCAGCCGCGTCGGCGACGGTCGGGTCAGGGGCGAGCCGTTGTGCCCGGTCCGTCCTCGGGGGTCCAGGCCGCGATCGCGAGGGTCGTCTCAGGCTCGGCGCCGAGACGCCCGGCGCAGCGACCGCTGGTCAGCGGGAGTCGCCCAGGCGGGCCCGTAGCTCGGCCAGTTCTGCTTCCGCGGCCCGCCGGGCGGAGGCCTCGGCGTCGGCCCGTGCTATCTGGTCGTCGTGGTCGAGGAGCCAGGCACCGACGGCGATGTCCCAGAGCCGCAGCTTGGGCGGCCGCCAGCACAGGTCCAGGCCGAGAACATCGCTGCGGCCGCGCAGTCCGCCGCCGTCGGGGGCGACCTCGATCGGCGTCCAGCGGCCCGAGTGCCGCCGCTCGCCCTGAAGCGGCGGGTCCAGCAGGTCGCCGCCGGTGGGGTCGAGGCGCCAGTACTCGTCCACGCCCAGATCGGCGTACTTGGCCGGCTTCACATGCAGATCCGTGCGCACCGTCTTGGCCGACACGATCTCCAGCGCGAAGCACGGCGTCGCGCCGGCCGCCCACACCCTGTAGGAGGGCTGGTTCTCAACCGCGACGAGGTCTACCCCGAACGCCACCGCGATGTCGGGCGCCACCACCACTTTGGGGTCGCCCTCGCGATAGTAGATGTTGAGGTCGCTGCACACCCAGGCACCCTCGACGCCGCGAGAGTCGTACCATTGCCGCAGAGCCACCAGCAATTCCACGCGGCGCCGCGTCTGCAGGTCTCCTTCCGGCACTCGGGGCCCCTCCGGGTAGTCGATTGCCACCTCGGGAGGACCAGCCACTGTCGAGCTCATACGCGCACCTCCGACTCGCGGCCGCGAAGCTACACCGCACCCCGACACCACACAACCCATACTCATCGAAACAGATTGACCACACGCAAGAATGAATGTCAACACGCTCGCCTCGACGCCCCACTCTCGAGCACCGTCTCCAGACACTTGCGGAGATGGTTCTCGGACCTGCGGTCGGCAGTCTACGACAGCGGCGCGAGCCGGGTCTTGCCGGGCCTGCAGTGGCGCGGGCATCCTCGGTTCGCGACGAACCTGCACGTCACAGCCCATGTCCGAGCCATGCGCGCGACTCACCCAAGCCGGTGATACCGTCGCCGTCCGACCGTGAAACGGGTCCGGCGAGGCCCGAACGGGGAGGACAGCATGGCTGACAGAGAACGCCGCTTCACGGTGCCCCACGCCAGCGGCACGTTCCGGTCACGCAGCCAGGTGATGAACGCCGACGACGTGGACCGCGCCATCCGCCGGATGACCCACGAGGTGATCGAGCGCAACCACGGCGCCGATGGCCTGGTCATCATCGGCCTTCAGACCGGCGGTGTCCCCATCGCCCGCAGCATCGCGGCCACCCTGAGCGAGATCGAGGGCGCCGCGGTGCCGGTCGGCACTCTCGATGTGGCCCTGCACCGCGACGACATCGGCCTGCGACCCGTGCTGCCCCAGGCTGAGACCCGCATTCCCGTCAACCTCGACCAGCAGGTGGTCGTGCTCGTCGACGACGTCCTGTTCACCGGCCGCACCGTGCGGGCCGCGCTCGACACCCTGCACACCTGGGGGCGGCCCAGCGCGGTGCAGCTGGCGGTGATGGTGGACCGCGGCCACCGGGAGCTGCCCATCCGCCCCGACTACGTGGGCAAGAACCTCCCGACCAGCCGAGACGAGATGGTGGACGTCCAGTCCGACGGAGTTCACATAGGAGAGCTGGAGTGATGGACACAGCTGTGATGCACAGAGTGGAGCCGGCGTGATGCCGACGGATGCGCCGCGCCGCCACCTGCTGTCGATCGAGGACCTGGACCGTCCGGACCTGGAACGCGTGCTCGACCTCACCGACTCGTTCGCCGAGGTGAGCCGGCGCCGCATCCCCAGAGTGCCGGCCCTGCGGGGCAAGACGGTGGTGTGGCTGTTCTACGAGGACAGCACCCGCACCCGGCTGTCGTTCGAGGCCGCGGCCAAGCAGCTGTCGGCCGACACGGTGAACTTCTCCGTGGGGTCGTCATCGGTCAACAAGGGCGAGTCGGTGCGGGACACCGTGCAGACGATCGGGGCGATGGGCATAGACGCGATCGTGGTGCGGCACTCGTGCGCCGGGGTACCCCACCGGGTGGCCGAATGGATCGACGCATCGGTCATCAATGCCGGCGACGGCCGCCACGAGCACCCCACCCAGGCGCTGCTGGACCTCTACACGGCCCGCACGCGCCTGGGCAGCCTCGACGGCGCCCGGATGGCCATCGTGGGCGACATCCGCCACTCACGCGTCGCCCGCTCCGACGTGCTCGCCTTCACGGCCATGGGTGCGGAGGTCACGCTGGTCGCGCCCGGGCCTCTCCTGCCGTCGAGCCTGGAAGGCTGGCCCGTGGCCGTCACCCACGACTTCGACTCGGTCCTGGGCGACATCGACATCTGCTACCTGCTGCGGATGCAGCTCGAGCGCGAGGCCGGTGCGTCGGTGCCTTCGCTGCGCGAGTTCCGGGCCGAGTACGGCCTCGACTCGGCCCGCGCCGACCGGCTCGGAGCGGGCGCCTTGATCATGCACCCCGGTCCCATGAACCGCGGCGTGGAGATCGACGGCGACGTGGCCGACCGGCCCAACGCGGTGATCACCGAGCAGGTGGCCAACGGCGTGGCGGTCCGCATGGCGGTCCTGTTCCTGCTGCTCGGTTCGGGCATGGACCTGGCCGAGGGCTCCAGGGTGATGGCCGCGTGAGGGCTGTGCCGGTCTCACGGTGCCCGGAGTCGGTCCGCCCCAGCCGCAAGGAGACGGCCGCGTGAGCGCCGGGCTGGCCGCGGTGCGCCCCCACGGCACCGTCGCCATAAGGGGCGGGACCGTGGTGGACGCCGGAGGCAGCCGCCAAGCCGACGTGCTGGTGGGCGACGGACGGGTCATCGCGGTCGATCCCGCCGGCGTGGAGGGCGACCGCACTCTGGACGCCTCCGGCTGCCTGGTGGCTCCCGGACTAGTCGATCTGCACGTCCACCTGCGCCAGCCCGGCCGGGAGGACGCCGAGACGGTCGAGACGGGCGCCCGGGGCGCGGCGTTGGGCGGATTCACCGCGGTGGTCGCCATGCCCAACACCGACCCGGCCATCGACTGCGCGGCGGTGGTCCGAGAGGTGCAGGACCTCAGCGCCGGGGCGTGCTGTGACGTGTACCCCTCGGCGGCCATCACCGTCGGTCGCCGGGGCGTGGACCTGGTGCCCATGGCCGAGCTGGCGCGCCTGGGAGTGCGGATCTTCACCGACGACGGTGCCGGCGTGCAGGACTCGCAGGTGATGAGGCGGGCGCTCGAGTACGCGGCCGGGCTCGACCACCTCAGCGGAGGCCGCCGGGTGGTGCTGGCCCAGCACTGCGAGGTGGACGAACTCAGCGCCGGCGGCCATATGCACGAAGGCGAGTGGTCCAGCCGGCTGGGCCTGGGCGGCCAGCCCTCCGAGGCCGAGGAGCTGATGGTCATGCGCGACATCGCCCTGTCGCGGCTCACCGGGTCGAGAGTGCATTTCCAGCATCTGTCGACGGCCGGGTCGGTGGCCATGGTGCGGGCGGCCAAGGAGGCGGGACTGCCGGTGACGGCCGAGGCTGCGCCCCACCACTTCACCCTCACCGACGCCTGCTGCGCCGACTACGACACCGTCTTCAAGGTCCACCCGCCGCTGCGGACCGGCGCCGACGTGGACGCGATCCGGGCCGGTCTGGTCGACGGAACCATCGACGCCATCGCCACCGACCATGCGCCCCACACCAGCGCCGACAAGGAGAGGCCCTTCGACGCGGCGCCCCCCGGCATGCTCGGGCTCGAGACGGCGCTGGCCCTGGCCCTGACCGAGCTGGAGCTTCCCATCGAGCGGGTGCTGGCCCTCATGGCGTGGCAGCCGGCGGCCGTCGCCGGCATCGACGACCGTCACGGTCGGCCGATCGCGCCCGACGAGCCCGCCAACCTGTGCGTCATCGACCCCGGCGTGACGTGGACGGTGTCGGGCGCGGCCATGGCCAGCCCGAGCCGCAACACCCCCTACGAGGGGCGGGAGTTGCGGGGCCGGGTCCGCCACACCCTGCTGGCCTCCGAGCCGGTGGTGATCGACGGCGAGCCGCAGCGATGACCGCGCCGGAGCCCACGCCGGCCCTGCTGGTGCTGTGCGACGGGGAGGTCTTCGAGGGCGAGGCGATGGGAGCCCCGGGCGTCGAAGTCGCCTCCGGCGAGGTGGTCTTCAACACGGTGATGAGCGGCTACCAGGAGGTGATCTCGGATCCGTCCTACGCAGGCCAGATCACCACCTTCACGTATCCCCACATCGGCAACTACGGCACCAACGACGCCGACTCGGAAGCGGCCCGGCCCCACTGCCGGGGCGTGATCGTGCGCGATCTGGCCCGCCGCCACAGCAACTGGCGGGCGACCGGCAGCCTGGACGACTTCCTGCGCCGCCACGGCATCGGTGGCATCACCGGCATCGACACCCGCCGCCTCACCCGCCACATCCGCGATGCGGGCGCCATGCCCGGCGCCTTCGGCACGGCCGACGAGGCGACCCTGCTCGCCGCGGCCCGAGCCGAGCCCGGAACCAGCGGCGTGGATCTCGTCGGCGAGGTCACCACGGCCGAGCCGTACCTATCGGGGTCGGGCCCGCGCCGGGTTGTGGCCTACGACCTGGGCATCAAGTCCACCATCCTGAGCTGCCTGGGCGAGCTGGCCACCGTGACCGTGGTGCCCGCGCACACTCCGGCCGACGAGGTGCTCGCCCGCCGACCCGACGGCGTGTTCCTCAGCAACGGGCCGGGCGACCCCGAGCTGGCCGGGCCGGCCATCGAGGCGCTGCGCGGTCTTGTGGGCACGGTTCCCGTCTTCGGGATCTGCCTGGGACACCAGCTGCTCGCCCTGGCCCTCGGCGGGCGCACCTTCAAGATGCGCTTCGGCCACCACGGCGGCAACGTGCCCGTTCGCTGCACCGCCAGCGGGCGCATCGAGATCACCAGCCAGAACCACAACTTCGCGGTCGAGGCGGGATCGGTGCCGGGCGTGACCGAGACCCACGTCTGCCTCAACGACAGCGCCCTGGAGGGGCTCTCCGTCGACGGCGCCGACGCCTTCGGCGTGCAGTACCACCCCGAGGCCGGCCCCGGCCCCCACGACGCCCGCCACCACTTCGCCGCCTTCGCCGAGATGATGGATCGCCGCCGTGCCCCGGCGTGACGGTGCGGCGGGCGACTCCGCGTCGGGCGGCGACCGGATGACGGGCGGGTCCTGTGCCCCGGCGTGACGACATCGAATCCATCCTCATCATCGGCTCGGGCCCCATCGTCATAGGCCAGGCCTGCGAGTTCGACTACTCGGGGACGCAGGCCTGCCGGGTGCTGCGGGCCGAGGGCTACCGGGTGATCCTGGCCAACTCCAATCCGGCCACGATCATGACCGACCCCGAGGTGGCCGACGCCACCTACGTGGAGCCGCTCGACGCCGCGGTGCTGGCCCGCATCATCGAGCGCGAACGGCCCGACGCCGTGCTTCCCACCCTCGGCGGACAGACCGGTTTGAACCTGGCCATGGAACTGGTCGCCGACGGTGTGCTGGAGGCCAACGGCGTCGAACTGATCGGCGCCGACGCGACCGCCATCGCCACCGCCGAGGACCGCCAGCTCTTCAAGCAGGCCATGATCGAGATCGGTCTGGACGTGCCCCGCTCCGGGATCGCCCGCGACATGGACACCGCGCGCGAGGCGATGCGAAGGGTGGGTCTGCCGGTGATCGTCCGGCCCGCCTACATCCTCGGGGGCCGCGGCGCCGGCATCGCGGCCACCGCAGAGGAGTTCGAGAGCGTCGCCGCCTTCGGCCTGGAGGCCAGCCCCATCTCCGAGATCCTGATCGAGGAGTCGATCGTGGGCTGGAAGGAGTTCGAGCTCGAGGCGATGCGGGACCGCGCCGACAACTGCGTGGTGGTGTGCTCCATCGAGAACCTGGACCCCATGGGAGTGCACACCGGCGACTCCATCACCGTCGCCCCCGCCCAGACGCTCAGCGACCCGGAGTACCAGCAGATGCGCAACGCCGCCTTCGCGGTGCTGCGCCGGGTGGGGGTCGAGACCGGCGGGTCCAACGTGCAGTTCGCGGTCGACCCGGCCACCGGACGCCAGGTCGTCATCGAGATGAACCCCAGGGTGAGCCGGTCGTCGGCTCTGGCGTCGAAGGCCACCGGCTTCCCCATCGCCAAGATCGCGGCCCGGCTGGCGGTGGGCTACACACTCGACGAGATCGGGAACGACATCACCGGCGTCACCCCGGCCTCGTTCGAGCCGACCCTGGACTACGTGGTCACCAAGATCCCCCGCTGGGCCTTCGAGAAGTTCCAGACCGCCGAGGGCACCCTCGGCACGTCCATGCAGTCGGTGGGCGAGGTGATGGCCATCGGCCGCACCTTCTGCGAATCGCTGCAGAAGGGGCTCCGCTCCCTGGAGCAGGGCCGCCTCGGCCTCAACGCCGACCCCGCCGAGGCCGCTGCCGAGCGCCTCGGCGACGCCGACCTGATGGCGGCCGCGGCCGTGCCCACGCCGGAGCGGATCTTCCAGCTCGAGGCTCTGCTGCGCCGGGGCGTGCCGGTCGACGCCGTGTCGGCGGCCACCGGTGTGGACCCCTGGTTCCTCGACCAGATGGCGCGCGTCGGCGAGGAGCGCCTGATGCTCGAGGCGACCCGCCCGGAGGCGATGACTCGCGCCCGGTGGCGCCGGGCCAAGCGGCTCGGGTTCTCCGACGGCCAGCTCGCCCACCTGTGGGGCATGGCTCCCGCCGACGTTCGGGCCCTGCGGGAGGCGGCGGGGGTGCTGCCGACCTTCAAGACGGTCGACACCTGCGCGGCCGAGTTCGAGGCGACCACGCCGTACCACTACTCCACCTACGAGGACACCGACGAGATCCGGCCGGCTTCCAGGCCGCGTGTCGTGATCTGCGGGTCGGGACCGAACCGCATCGGGCAGGGCATCGAGTTCGACTACTGCTGCGTGCACGCCGGGCTGGCCCTGCGGGAGGCCGGGTACGAGACGGTGATGGTCAACTGCAACCCCGAGACCGTCTCCACCGACTACGACGCCAACGACCGGCTCTACTTCGAGCCCCTGACCACCGAGGACGTGGCCAACGTGATCGCGGCCGAGGAGCCCGTCGGGGTGATCGTGTCGCTAGGGGGCCAGACGCCGCTGGCTCTGTCCGGCGACCTGCCCGCCGACCTGGTGCTGGGAACCTCGCCCGCCTCGATCGACCTGGCCGAGGACCGCGAGCGCTGGAACGCTCTGTGCTCCCGTCTCGGCATCCCGCAACCGCCGGGTGGCACGGCCACCAGCCTCGGCGAGGCGCAGCAGGTGGCGGCCCGGATCGGCTACCCGGCGCTGGTGCGACCCTCCTACGTGCTGGGCGGCCGGGCCATGGCCATCGTCTACGACGATCAGCAGCTGGCCGCGGCGATCGACGAGCTCGCCGACTTCGGCTCTCTGGGCCGGGAAGGGGGGCCGGCGTCGGAGCGGCCGGTGCTGGTGGACCGGTTCCTCGAGGACGCCACCGAGGTGGACGTCGACGCGGTGCGGGACTGCACCGGCGAGGTGCAGATCGGCGCGGTGATGGAGCACGTCGAGGAGGCCGGGGTCCACTCGGGGGACTCCGCTTGCACGATCCCGCCCACCACCCTGGGCGACGACGTGGTCGCCGTCATCTGCGACTACACCCGCCGGATCGCGCAGGAGCTGGATGTGAAGGGGCTGCTGAACGTGCAGTTCGCGGTCAAGCGGAACGGGGACAGCCCGCTGCGGACGCCCACCCGGTGGAGCGGGCCGGGAGCCAGCGACGTGTTCGTGATCGAGGCCAATCCGAGGGCGTCGCGCACCGTGCCGTTCGTGGCCAAGGCCACCGGAGTGCCGCTGGCGATGGTGGCGGCCCGGCTGATGGTGGGAGCGACGCTGGCCGAGCTCAGGGCGGAGGGCATGCTGCCGGAGGCTGCGGACGGATCGCCCCAGGCCTCCGGCTGTGTGGCAGCCTCCGACTACGTGGCGGTCAAGGAGGTGGTGCTGCCGTTCAACCGGTTCCCGGAGGCCGACGCCGTGCTCGGTCCCGAGATGCGCTCCACCGGAGAGGTGATGGCGCTGGACGCCACGCCCGGCCTCGCGTTCGTGAAGGCCCAGCTGGCCGCGGGCACCCGGCTGCCCCCCGACGGCACCGTGTTCATGTCCATGGCCGACCGCGACAAGGAGGCGGGCCTGCGGGCAGCCCGGATCCTGCACGCGCTGGGCTACGAGCTGGCCGCCACCGTCGGAACGGCGGAGTTCCTGCGACGCGGCGGCGTCCCGGTGTCAGTCGAAGTGGCCAAGCTGGGCGACCGGGAGGGCCGCGACGCCGTCGAGCTCATCAAGGCGGGCCGGATCCAGCTGGTGATCAACTCGCCCCGCGGCCGCGGCCCCAGAGCCGACGGAGCGCACATCCGGTCGGCTGCGGGGGCCGCCGGCCTGCCGCTGGTGACCACCGGCGCCGCCGCGCTGGCCGCGGCGTACGGCCTGCGAGACTTGCGCGGTCAACGGCCCGCGGTGCGGAGCCTCCAGGAGTATCACCGCAGCCTGCGAGGCGCGGCGTAGATGACCGAGAGCGAGCGCGCATCGGTGGGAGCCCGTCCCGTGGAAGCGGTGTCATTCCCGCTCTTGTTCGCTGCGCTCACGGGCCGCTCGGGCCACGGCCTCGCCCGTATGCGACTGGTTCGCTCGCCTATTCGCTCGGCCTCTGAGCCCGCGCCATGACCGACCTGACGACGAGCGTCGGCAGCGTGGTGCTGCGGGCCCCGGTGATGACAGCGTCCGGTGCGTCGGGACACGGCGCCGAGTTGGCTCCCTACGGCCGGCTCAGCGACCTGGGGGCCGTAGTGGTCAAGTCTCTGAGCGACGGGCCCTGGCCGGGCAATCCGGCGCCACGGCTGCATCCGCTGAGCGACGCCGCCGCGGGGATGATCAACAGCGTGGGGCTACAGGGGCCGGGCACCGAGTCTTGGCTCGCCGAGGACCTGCCCGCCCTCATCGACGAGGGCGCCGATGTGGTGGCCAGCATCTGGGGCGACACCGTCGACGGGTACCGCCGGGCCGCCGATTCGCTGGCCGGGGCTCCGCGCCAGGTGGTGGCGGTCGAGGTGAACGTGTCGTGCCCCAACACCGAAGACGGTATGCGCATGTTCGCGCACTCCGTCGAAGCGACCGCGGCGGCGATGGCCGCGACGGCGGGCTGCGGGCGGCCGCGCTGGGCCAAGCTGAGCCCCAACACGCACGCGTTGGTCGCGGTGGCCGAGGCTGCGGTGGACGGCGGGGCCGAGGCGGTCGTCCTCACCAACACGCTGGCCGGGATGGTCATCGACGTCGACAAGCGGCGTCCTGCCCTCGGAGGGCGGGGCGGCGGCGTCAGCGGAGCGGCGCTGCACCCGGTGGCGGTGCGAGCCGTATACGACGTGTGCGAAGCTTTGCCGGAAGTGCCCATCGTCGGTGTCGGCGGGGTAGCCCGCGGCACCGACGCCGTCGAGATGCTGCAGGCCGGCGCCTCGGCGGTGCAGGTGGGCACGGCGATCTTCGCCGACCCCCGAGCCCCTTGGCGGGTTCTTGCCGAACTTCGGGAGTGGTGCCGGCAGGCGGGGGCACAACGAATGGACGAGCTGATCGGAGCAGCCCATGGATGAAGCGATGCCTGCTTCCACCAGCGGTGGAGGCGCCTCCCGCCAAGGGCCGGTCCGCGACCGTCTCGCTCTGGCGCTCGACTTCGACGATCTGGTGGCGGCCTCCCGCCTCGCCCGCTCACTCGCCGGACACTTCCGGGTCGCCAAGATCGGGCTGGAGCTCTACACCGCGGCGGGCCCCGAGGCGATAGGGGCCATGATCGACCTCGGATACGACGTGTTCTGCGACCTCAAGCTCCACGACATCCCCAACACCGTGAACCGGGCGGCCCGGGTGGTGGGAGAGTTGGGGGTCTCGTACCTGACGGTGCATGCCGCCGGTGGCGTCGAGATGCTGCAGGCCGGCGCCGAGGGCTTGGCCGCCGGCGCGACCCGCCCCGCGGGTGTGCTGGCCGTGACTGTGCTGACCAGCGAGGCCCAGGTCGCCGCCACCCGCGACCTGGTCGCCCAGCGCATGGAGATGGCATTCGAGGCCGGCTGCGCGGGCGTGGTCTGCGCCGCCCCTGACCTGACCGCAACCCGCCATGTGCGGACCGAGCTCCTCCGGGCCGTTCCCGGCATCCGGCTGGCCGGCGATTCGGTGGACGACCAGCGACGGGTGGCCTCACCGGTCCAGGCGCTGGCCGCCGGCGCCGACTTGCTGGTCGTCGGCAGGCCGGTGACCAGGGCCGCCGATCCCCTCGAGGCCGCCGAGCGCCTGCACCGCAGCCTCCGGCAGTGAGACTCTCAGACCCGCAGTTTCGGATGCACCGATCTGCCCCAACTCGATGAGGCGGTGGCAGATCCGCGCCACATTGGCTAATCTCACCGCCCATGGCTCAACCGTTTCCCATTCCCGATGAAGTCAGGCGAGAGGCCCTGGTCAAGGCGGCCAAGGTCCGCCGCGACCGGGCCGAGCTCCGCGAGCAGCTGAAGGCCGGCGACTTGTCGCTCGCCGAACTGCTGGGCCGGCTCGACGACGACACCGTCGGCAAGATGAAGGTTCTGGCTGTGATCGAGTCCCTGCCCGGCGTGGGCAAGGTGAAGGCCCGCCGGGCGATGGAGGGGATCGGGATTTCCGAGAACCGCCGGCTGCGCGGGCTCGGCAGCCGGCAGCGGAGCCAGCTGCTCGACGCCTTCGGCTGACCAGTAGCCGGTCGGTAGCCTCGCGGGGGTGACCTCCCTCGAGGGCCGCACTGTCGTCATCGTCTCCGGACCGGGAGGCGTAGGCAAGGGCACGATCGTCGAGCAGTTGCTGGCCCGTGACCCATGCCTGTGGTTGTCGCGGTCCTGGACGACCCGACCTCGCCGGCCGGACGAGCCGGCCGGGGCCTACCACTTCGTGGATCGCGCCACGTTCGAGGCTGCCGTCGATCGGGGCGGCTTCCTGGAGTGGGTCGAGTTCCTCGACTACCTCCAGGGCACTCCGGTTCCCGACCCTCCCGAGGGAGCGGACGTGGTGCTGGAGATCGACGTCCGCGGAGGGCGGCAGGTGAGGGAGCTGGTGCCCGACGCCGTGCTCGTGTTCGTCGACGCGCCCAGCGGCGAGCACCAGCGGAAGCGCCTCGAGAGCCGGGGCGACGACGCGGCGACGGTATCCCGACGGATGAGGAAGGCGGCTTCAGAGCGGGCCGAAGCCGAGGAGATGGGCTACGGGATAGTTGTGAACGACGAGGTGAGCCGGGCTGTTCGAGCCATCGAGAGCCTGATCGCGACCGACCGAGCGCGGCGCGGCGCGCAACCCTGAACCACAGGCTCGCGCGGTCGGTCCGGTGCGCCCGCAACCGCGGCCTCGGCTGGTAGCGTGAAGCGCCCCCAGTCGCCACAATCCAGCGGAGCGCGCCATGGCCCACGGCTACGACACGATGATGACCCCGGCCATCGAGGACCTTCTCGACCGCACAGAGTCCAAGTTCGTGCTCGTGACTCTGGCCGCCATGAGAAGCCGCGAGATCACCAATTATCTGGGCCAACTGGGCGGCGGAATCGGGGCGTCGATACCTCCTCAGGTGGTCTCCACGGCCTCCAAGCCGCTGTCGATCGCCCTCGAGGAGGTCGCCGCCGGCAAGATCGAGGCGATGGAGTTCGACCCCGAGGCCGAGGCCGCCGCGGCCGCCGACGCAACGCTGATGGCCGAGGAGGCCGCCGCCGGGGGCTCACACCTGCAGGATGTGAGCGACCCCGGCCGGCGCCGGGCCACCGGGTCCGGCGACGACGCCGGCGCCTGACGGGCGCGCCATGAGCCCTCTGCGAGGCCGGCGCATCGTGCTCGGCGTTACCGGCGGAATCGCGGCCTACAAGGCGGCCGAGGTGTGCCGGCGGCTGGTCGGCGCCGGCGCCCATGTCGTTCCCGTGCTCACCGCGGGAGCGCTGCGGATGGTGGGGGAGACGACCTTCTCGGCCCTGGCGTCGGAGCCGGCGGTCACGTCGCTGTGGAAGGATCCCTCCTCGGCCGTCCCCCACACCGGTCTCGGCAAGCGAGCCGACGCCGTCGTCGTGTGCCCTGCTACGGCCCGGCTGATCTCGGATCTGCGTACGGGCCGCTCCGGCGACATTCTCACCGCCACGCTGCTGGCCACCCGGGCGCCGGTGATCGTGGCTCCTGCCATGCACACCGAGATGTGGGAGCAGCCGTCGGTGCAGGAGAACATGGCGGTGCTCGCCGAGCGGGATGTGACCGTCGTGGGGCCGGTGGAGGGTCCCCTCGCGGGCGGCGACGTCGGATCGGGCCGGATGGCGGAGCCGGCCGAGATTGTGGCCGCCGTCGAGGCGGTGCTGACCCCCCAGGATCTGGCCGGCCGGCGAGTGCTGGTCACGTCGGGCGGTACCCGCGAGCCGATAGACGCAGTGCGGTACGTGGGCAATCGCTCGTCGGGCAAGCAGGGCGCGGCGGTCGCATCCGAGGCCGCGGCCCGCGGCGCCGAAGTCGTGCTCGTCACCACAGAACCCGATCGGGCGCCGGCGGCGGCCCGGGTGGTGGCGGTGGAGACGGCCGCGGAGATGGCTGCCGCCGTCGAGTTGGAGGCCCCCGGGGCCGACGCGGTGGTGATGGCGGCCGCGGTCGCCGACTTCCGCCCGGCGAACCCTGCGGGCACCAAGATCAAGAAGGGGCGGGGCGTGCCCCCGCTGGAACTGGAGCCCACCCGCGACATCCTGGCGTCGCTGGGCGCCGCCAAGCCGTCCGGCCAGGTGCTGGTCGGCTTCGCGGCGGAGACCGAGGATCTGGAGGCCAACGCGCTCGACAAGCTGCGCAGCAAGAACCTCGATGTGATCGTGGCCAACGACGTCTCCAAGGAGCAGGTCGGTTTCGGCCACGACACCAACGAGATCGTGATGTTCACCGCTGACGGCGCCCGCCACCATGTCCCTTTGACCACCAAGCGCGAGGCGGCTCGGTCCGTGCTCGACAAGGTGGTCGCGCTCATGGAGGAGGCCCCGTGAGCACTTGGATGTTCACTTCCGAGTCGGTGACCGAAGGCCACCCCGACAAGATGGCCGACCAGATCTCCGACGCCGTCCTCGACGCTCTGCTCGGCGCCGACCCCCGCAGCCGTGTCGCCTGCGAGACGCTGCTCACCACCGGTCTGGCCGTGGTGTCCGGCGAGATCCGCACCGAGGCCTACGTGGAGATCCCCACAATCGTGCGCCGGACGATCTGCGCCGCGGGGTACGACAACGCCACCTTCGGCTTCGACGGCGACGCCTGCGGCGTGGTGGTGGCCGTCGGCGACCAGTCGCCCGACATCGCCATGGGCGTGGATCGAGCCGGCGAGGATCCCTACGGGCAGGGAGCGGGCGACCAGGGGATGATGTTCGGCTACGCCTGCGACGAGACCGACGTCGGCATGCCCCTGCCGATCCATCTCGCCCACCGGCTGGCCGAGCGCCACGCCGAGGTGCGCCGGGCCGGCACGATCCCTTACCTGGGGCCCGACGCCAAGACTCAGGTCACCCTGGAGTACGAGGGCAGCCGGCCGGTGCGGCTGCACACCGTGCTCGTGTCCACGCAGCACTCCACCGGCATCGACCGCGACCGGATGATCCTCCCCGACGTAACCGAGCAGATAATCGAGCCGGTCATCGCCGAGCAGTGTCCGCAGTTCGCCGACGACGGCTACAAGGTGCTGGTCAATCCGACCGGCAAGTTCGAGACCGGCGGGCCGAGGGGCGACACCGGCCTCACCGGGCGCAAGATCATCGTCGACACCTACGGCGGGATGGCCCGCCACGGGGGAGGCGCCTTCTCGGGCAAGGATCCGTCCAAGGTCGACCGCTCAGCCGCGTATGCGGCGCGCTGGGCGGCCAAGCACATCGTGGCCGCGGGCGCGGCCTCCCGCTGCGAGCTGCAGGTGTCCTACGCCATCGGCATGGCCGACCCGCTGTCGCTGATGGTCGACACCTTCGGCACCGAGACCGTCGACCGGGCCCGCATCGTGACGGCCGTGCAGGAGGTGTTCGACCTGCGTCCCGCCGCCATCGTTCGGGACTTGGGCCTGCTCGAGCCGATCTTTACGCCGACCGCGGCCTACGGCCACTTCGGTCGCACACCCGAAGGCGGGCGGTTCACCTGGGAGAGCACCGACCGCCTGGACGACTTCAAGTCGGCGCTCGGCCTCTAGTGTCCTGAGTCGTTAGGGCGTGAGGCATGCGGCCCGCACCCCGTCGTCATCAAGTCAGCGTCACACCACCAGTCGCCGTTCTCTGAGCAACAAAGCCGCCTCAGCCGGCATATCTGCTCACAGAACGGCTGCTATGGCCTATTGCGCTGCGCTCAGGGGCTGCTTGGGCTCGCTTCCGGCTCTTGTTGTTTGCGCTCAGGGGCTGCTTGGGCATGCGGCCCGCGCTCGGCGCGTCGCATAATCTCAGTGTGAACCGCGACCGGTCCGCTCAGCTTCCGAGCCACGGCGTCCAAGGCCACCTCTGGGTCGAGGGGCCGTCAGCGGAGGAGCCAACCGCTAGGGGCGAGGACCCGGCGGGACCCGAGGAGGGGTCTTCGGCGCTCGGCGAGGCTGACTCCGGCAGGGCTGAGGATGCCGCCCAGGTGCTGGTCGTTCGGGTGCTGCCCGACGTGGTGCGACTCGACAAGACGTTCGACTACGCGGTCCCCGATTCCTGGCAGGCCGACGGCCGGGCCGAGCGGCTGGCGGTGGGCTCGATAGTGCGCATCACATTGGGCGGCCGCCGGCTGCGTGGCTGGGTCACCGAAGTGGGCGTCGATCCGCGTCCGGACGTGGAGCTCCAGCCGCTGGCCAAGCTCACCGGAATGGGTCCGCCGGCCGATGTGGTCAGCCTGGCCGGCTGGGCCGCGTGGCGCTGGGCCGGGCGCACGGTGCATCTGCTGCGCGCCGCGTCGCCGCCCCGCGTGGTGACCCGCCCGGCCGGGGCTCGGACAGTCGCAGGCGAGCACGACAGTTCGCCTCAACCGTATGGGCAGGGCGGGGGGCAGGAGCGTCGGCAGGTCGCGGGCGACGGTTTGTTCGACCGCCCCGGTTCCGTGACCACGCTGCGGTGCCCGCCCGCAGACGACGGCACGGAGGTGGCCCGGGCCGCGGCACGCCGGGGTGACTCGCTGATAGTGGTGCCCACGCCGGCCCACGCCCGCCGCATCGCAGCCGATCTGAGGAGTCAGGGGGTGCGGGTCGCTCTGGGTTTCGACGGCTGGGCCACTGCCGCTGCGGGCGCAACCGTGGTCGGCACCCGCACTGCAGTGTGGCTGCCGATGCCGCGCCTGGCTGCGGTGGTCGTGCTCGACGAGCACTCCGAGGCCCTCCAGAGCGAGCAGTCACCCACATGGCACGCTCGCGAGGTGGTCCTGGAGCGGGCCCGAAGGGTCGGGGCGCCGGCCGTGCTGGTGTCGCCCGTCCCGACGCTGGAGGCGCTGGAGGCAGGAGAGCTGACGACGCTCGGCCGGGCAACTGAGCGTGAAGGCTGGCCTGCGGTAGACGTGCTCGACCGCAGGCTCGACGATCCGGTCCGGTCCGGGCTGTTCGCCGAGGGGCTGCGCGATCGCCTGGCCTCGGCCCAGGGAAGGGTGGCGGTCGTGCTCAACCGCAAGGGCCGGGCCCGGCTGCTGGCTTGCAAGGCATGCGGTGAGCTGGCCCGTACTTCCGACGGCCGCGTGCCGATGCGGCTCGCCGACGAGGAGTTGGTGGCGGCCGACGGCAGCGAGCGCCGGCCGGTGGTTTGCGCCGCGTGCGGTTCGACAGTGCTGCGCAACCTGCGCATGGGGGTGACACGGGCACGGGAGGAGCTGGCCGCGCTGGCGGGCGAGCCGGTGGGCGAGGTGACCGCGGACTCGGATCGGTTCGGTGATGAGCGGATCGTGATCGGCACCGAGGCCGTGCTGTGGAGGCTGCCGTCGGTGGCCGCGGTGGTGTTCCTCGACTTCGACCAGGAACTGCTGGCCCCCCGCCAGCGGGCTTCGGAGCAAGCGCTGGCCCTGCTGGCCCGCGGCGCCCGTCTGGCTGGCGGGCGCCGGGACGGCGGCCGTCTCGTGGTTCAGACCCGCCAGCCAGACCACCCGGTGGTGCAGGCCGCGGTGCTCGCCGACCCGTCGATCGTGGCTACAGCCGAACGGGAGCAGCGCCGGGCGCTGGCCCTGCCGCCCTACGGCGCGCAGGCCAAGGTCTCAGGCGCCGGTGCAGAGACCTTCATCGCAGCATTGCGAGCCGCAGCTGACACGGCCGTCGGCATCCGGGGCCCAGTCGGTGGGCACTTCCTGCTGCGGGCCCCGAGCCACGAGCCGCTACTGGATCTGCTGGCCCGCACCCCTCGGCCCGCCGAGCGCCTGCGGGTGGAGGTTGATCCTCTACGGGTCTGAGCGGTGGGCAACGTCTCCCATTCTTTGAGGCCGCGCGGATAGGTGACCATCCACCGGTCGTCGAGGTTTCCCGAGTGAGCTTCGGGTGACCCGGACCAACGACGACCAGGTGGAGGTGTCTGTCATTAGAGGCCCCGCGGATTGACGGGCGACCCGGCCCATTCGGGGCGGGGCCGTGGCCCGAGCGGCCCGTGAGCGCAGCGAACAAGAGCGGGAATGACCACCCCGCGCCGCGATTGCCTGCCGATCAATCCGCGCTCGCTCTTATGCGCGCGTTGGACCCGGAGGTGGTTGATGCTGTGTGGGAGGCGATCCGGTG
>VYBO01000002.1 GCA_009844405.1 Acidimicrobiaceae bacterium | reverse complement strand
GGGCGGCGGGCGGGACCCTCCGGACGCTCGGTCCGCGAACACGCCGGGCAGTGGTGACCATGGCCTTCGCGGTTGCGGGCGCCGCGGTGATGGAGCCGCTGGTGGTGGACTTGGCCGAGGGCATGAGGCTCGAGGCGCTGACCGACCGGCTCTATGCCCGCCGGGGAGGGGTCGACTGGACGAGCGCGCTGGGCCTCGCGGCCGCGTCAGGGGTCCTCGCGGTGCTCGGTCAGGGACGGATCCGCCAGGCCCGGAGCCGTATCGCCTCGCTCGAGGGGGCGAAGCGCAACCGGGCCAACTTCGGGCTGATCGTGCTGACCGGCGCGGCGCTGGTCATCCTGCCGTTGTTCGCCGGCAAGCTCACCAACGAGTTGCTGGCCAACGTCGGGGTGTTCGTGCTGCTCGCGTTGGGCCTCAACGTGGTGGTAGGGCTGGCCGGCATCCTGGATCTGGGCTATGTGGCCTTCTTCGCGGTGGGGAGCTACTCGGCCGCCGTTCTCACGGCCGCGACATCACCCAGGATCAACCCGGAGCTGCCGTGGCTGGTGGCGCTCATCGCGGTGGTGATCATCACGGGCCTGGTCGGCCTGTTCATCGGCGCGCCGGTCATCCGGATGCGCGGCGACTACCTGGCCATCGTCACGCTGGGCTTCGGCGAGATCATCCGGCTGCTCTTCCTGTCGGACTGGCTGTCGGGCTGGTTCGGGGGCTCCCAGGGCATCACCAAGATCCCCGGCGCCGGGATCTTCGGGCTGACCAGCGTGGCCGGCACCGACCCTCGCCGCGTCTTCTACCTGGTGCTGGCCTTCTGCGCCGTCTCCGTCTACGTCTCCTGGCGGCTGGAGCGGTCGCGGCTCGGGCGGGCCTGGACGGCGGTGCGCGAGGACGAGACGGTGGCCGAGGCGATGGGCATCAACACCGTCAACGTCAAGCTCCTTGCCTTCGTGGTGGGCGCGATCCTGGGATCCTTCAGCGGCGCGATCTTCTCGGCCAAGGTCGGCTCGGTGTTCCCCAACAGCTTCCTGATCCTGGTGTCGATCGTGATCCTGGTGGTGGTGATCTTCGGGGGAATGGGCAGCATCGTGGGCGTCATCGCCGGCTCCGCGGTGCTGATCGGCGTACTGGGCGGCCCCAAGCAGCCCGGCCTGCTGGCCGAGTTCTCGGAGTTCAAGCTGCTGATCTACGGGGCACTGCTGATCTGGATGATGCTGGCCCGCCCGGAGGGCCTGATACCCAGTGTGCGCCGGTCGCGCGAGCTCCACCAGGAGGAGATGGCCCAGGACGCCTGGCTCAGGGGCCAGGTCGAGGATGACGACGGCAGCGGCGCGCAAGCCGCACCGACGCCATGACCGCCACCAACGGGAACGGGCGCGCCCCCGGCGCGGACGCCACCAACGGGAACGGGCACCGGCCGCTGCTCGAGACCCGCGGCCTCAGCGTCGACTTCGGCGGACTGCACGCCCTCGACGGACTCGACTTCGAAGTCCACGAGGGTGAGATCGTCTCGGTGATCGGACCGAACGGCGCCGGCAAGACCACCTTGTTCAACGCCATAACCGCCACCGTCGAGCGGTCCGCAGGCGACATCCTCTTCGAAGGCACCTCGCTGCTGGGCCTGGACCCCAACCGGGTCACGGCTCGGGGCATCGCCCGCACCTTCCAGAACGTGCGGCTGTTCGCCAACATGACCGTGCTGGAGAACGTGATGGTCTCGCAGCACTGCCGCACCCGCCAGCACGCCTTCGGCGCCCTGTTCTACACCCCCTCCTTCAGGCGCGAGGAGGCCGAGATCCGCCGGCGGGCCGAGAAGGTGCTCGGCTTCTTCGGGTCCCGGCTGGTCGGCTACCGCTTCGATCAGCCCGCCTTCACCCTGTCCTATGCCAACCGGCGCCGGCTGGAGATCGCCCGAGCCATGGCCACCCAACCCAAGCTGATACTGCTCGACGAGCCGGTGGCGGGCATGAACCCGGTCGAGTCGGCCGAGCTCACCGGCATGATCGGACGCCTGCGCGACGAGTGGGGCTTCGCCATCGTGGTCATCGAGCACCAGATGGACGTGGTGCGGGAGGTGTCGGACCGGGTGGTGGTGCTCGACCACGGCACCAAGATCGCCGAGGGCGACTACGCCGACGTCTCCACCGACCCCCGCGTCATCGAGGCCTATCTGGGCCAGGGAACCGAGACGTCATGAGCACCGACCAGGACGGGGTGGCCGCGACGCCCTTGCTGGAGATGCGCACAGTCAACGCCCACTACGGAGCAGTCCACGTCCTGAGGGATGTGGACCTCTCGATCTATGAGGGCGAGCTGGTCTGTTTGCTGGGGGGCAACGCCAGCGGCAAGTCCACCACCCTCAAGACGCTGCTCGGCATGCTAAAACCCACCTCGGGAGAGGTCGTCCTCGACGGCGAGATCGTCAACGACAAGCCCACCAGCTACCGGGTGGCCCGCGGCGTGACCATGGTCCCGGAGAACCGCCGCCTGTTCAAGCGCCTGAGCGTGCGCGAGAACCTCGACCTGGGCGCCTACCTGCGGTCCGACACCGACGGCATAGCCGCCGACCTGGAGCGGATCTTCGAACTGTTCCCCAGAGTCAAGGAGCGGCTCAACCAGAAGGCGGGCACGCTGTCGGGAGGCGAACAGCAGATGGTGGCCATGGGCCGGGCGTTGATGGCCAAGCCCCGGGTGCTGCTTATGGACGAGCCGTCGATGGGCCTGGCCCCGGCGCTGGTGCAGCAGAACTTCGAGTTCATCCAGCAGATCCACGAGGCCGGCCTGACGGTGTTCATGGTGGAGCAGAACGCCAACATGGCCCTGTCCATCGCCGACCGCGGCTGGGTGCTTCAGACCGGCCGGGTGGTGCTCGACGACACCGCCGAGAACCTGCTGGCCCACCCCGACCTGCGCGCCTCCTACCTGGGCCAGGCCGACACCTAGCGCACTCTGTCATGGCACGAGTCAACGATGCCGTCACCGGGTTCGTGGATGACAAGTGATCGGCTGCTAGTAACTGCTCGTGGCCGAGACGCACGACGACGCGGGAGGTGCCTCCCGGCCGCTGGACTTCATCCGGGAGCAGGTGCGGGCCGACAACGCGGCCGGGACCTACGCCGGGCGGGTGCAGACCCGTTTCCCGCCCGAGCCCAACGGGTTCCCCCACATCGGTCACGCCAAGGCGGTGTGCCTCAACTTCGAGGTGGCCGCCGAGCACGGCGGGACGTGCCGGCTGCGCTTCGACGACACCAATCCCGAGGGTGAGGACGCGGCCTACGCCGAGGCCATCGCCGACGACATCGCCTGGCTCGGCTACGAGCCCGACGGCCCGATCGTCCACGCCTCGGACTACTTCGAGAAGCTCTATGCGTGGGCCGAGCACCTGGTGGGTGAGGGTCTGGCCTACGTCGACGACCAGGACGCCGAGACCATCTCGGCCACCCGGGGAGACTTCAGCACGCCCGGGGTCGAGAGCGGATGCCGGGACCGCTCGGTGGAGGAGAACCTGAGCCTGCTGCGCGCCATGCGGGCCGGTCGCTTCAGCGACGGCGAGAAGGTGCTGCGGGCCAGGATCGACATGGCCCACCCCAACATGCTGATGCGGGACCCGGTCATGTACCGGATCCGCCACATCCCCCACTTCCGCACCGGCGACGCCTGGTGCATCTACCCCACCTACGACTGGGCCCACGGCCAGAGCGACGCCATCGAGGGCGTGACCCACTCGCTGTGCTCGCTGGAGTTCGACGCCCACCGGCAGCTCTACGACTGGTACCTGGAGCATCTGCCGCTGCCCGGCGACCGGCCCCGCCAGTACGAGTTCGCCCGCCTGAACCTCACCCACACCGTCACCTCCAAGCGCAGGCTGAGCGCCCTGATCACGGATGGACTGGTGGACGGCTGGGACGACCCCCGCCTGCCAACCCTGCGGGGCCTGCGCCGGCGGGGCTACCCGCCCGAGGCCATCCGGGAGTTCTGTGCCCACATCGGCGTGGCCCGGGTGAACGGCGTCCACGAGATCGAGCTGCTGGAGTCGTTCGTGCGGACCCACCACAACCGCCACGCGCTGCGCCGCATGGCCGTGCTGCGCCCCCTGGAGGTGGTGATCGACAACTGGCCCGCGGGCCGGGTCGAGCATCGCCGAGCGGTGAACAACCCCGAGGATCCCGACGCAGGCGAGCGGGACGTGCCGTTCTCGGGGCGGCTGTGGATCGAACGGGACGACTTCATGCTCGACCCGCCCCGCAAGTTCTACCGCCTGGCCCCCGGTCGGGAGGTCCGCCTGCGGGCCGGCTACTTCCTGCGCTGCGACGACGTCGAGACCGGCCCGGACTCCGAGGTGCTGCGGCTGCGCTGCACCTACGACCCCGACACCGGCGGCGGACAGGCCCCCGACGGCCGCAAGGTGCGGGCCACCATCCACTGGGTGTCGGCCGACCACGCGGTGGAGGCGCGGGTTGCGCTGTACGACCGGCTGTTCGCCGATCCCGTGCCCGGCGCCGACGGCCGCGACCCGCTGGAGTCCTACAACCCCGCCTCCCGCGAGCTGATCGAAGGCGCCAAGGTCGAGCCGGCGCTGAGTGAGGTCGAACCCGGCCAGGTGGTGCAGTTCGAGCGCCTGGGCTACTTCGCCCGCGACACCGAGGCGGCCGACCTGTTCCACCGCACCGTCGGCCTCCGCGACGAGTGGGCCAACATCCAGAAACGCCGCCAGCAAGGATCGTGACCGCGGTGAGTGCCTGGGTGCTCGAGGAGGGTGTGCTGCACCTGAACCACGGGTCGTTCGGGGCGACCCCCGCCGCGGTGCTGGAGGCCCAGCAGCGGCTGCGCAGCCGCATGGAGGCCAACCCGACGAAGTACTTCCTCGGCGGCGACTACCAGTGCGAGCTCGACTCGGCCCGCCGGGCAGTGGCCGACTTCGTGGGTGCAGACGAGGCCGGGCTGGTGTTCGTCAACAACGTCACCGCGGGCGTGAACGCGGTGCTGCGCTCGCTGGAGCCGGCGCTCGGGTCCGGCGACGAGATCCTGGTCACCGACCACGAGTACAACGCCTGCCGCAACGCGGCAGAGGTGTCGGCCTCGCGGACGGGAGCGAGGGTGACGACGGTCCAGGTGCCGTTTCCGATCGAGTCGTCCCAGCAGGCCGCCGACACGGTGCTGGCCGCGGTCACCGACCGCACCCGGATCCTGCTGATCGACGCGGTGACCTCGGCGACCGGGTTGGTGATGCCGGTGGCGGAGATCGCGGCCGAGATCGAGCCCGACGTGCGGGTGCTGGTCGACGCCGCCCACGCGCCCGGGATGATCAACTTCGACGTGGCCGCTCTGGGCGCGTCCTACGTCACCGCCAACTGCCACAAGTGGATGTGCTCGGCCAAGGGCGCCGGGTTCCTGTGGGTGCGGGCCGACCGGCGCGACGACGTGTACCACTCGGTGATCAGCCACGGCTACAACGGCGGCTGGCCATCGGGAGGCGGCCGGCTGCACGCCCAGTTCGACTGGACCGGCACCGACGATCCGAGCGCCTGGCTGACGGTGCCCGACGCGCTGGACGCGGTAGGGGCCATGCACCCCGACGGCTGGCCCGGCGTCCGGCAGGCGATCCGCGACCTGTGCCTGTCAGGCCGCCGGATCCTGCTGGACGCGCTGGGGATCGACCCGCCCGCGCCCGACGACATGATCGGGGCCATCGCCTCCGTGCCGGTTCCGCCCGCCGGCCACTCAGGCACCGAGATCTTCGACCCGCTCATGGCTGCGCTGGAGCAGCGGCACCGCATCCAGGTCCCGGTCTTCATCTGGCCCGCGCCGCCCGAGCGCCTGCTGCGCATCTCCGCGCACCTCTACAACGACGAGTCGCAGTACCGCCGCCTGGCCGAAGCCGTCACAGCCGAACTGCACGCCTGACGAGAGACAGCACCCTGCCGGATCGGACCTACCAGTCGACGGCTATGTGCTGGAACTCGCGGGCGGCCAAGCAGACCCGACGGTGCTGCGAATCAGATGTTTCCAATATGAAATATAGTTTTGCAGAGGAGCCCGGCGATATGGTGTCGCCTCCAGGCTCTTGCGGTTCCCGCATGCGCGCACCTGCGGTAGCCAAACAGCCGGAGCCCTGAAAGGGGGATCCTCAAGCCGTGGCCGCAGACGCAGTGTTCACCTCGGCACCGCCGGTGCCGCAGCCGTCGGTTCATGAGAACGTGCTGCACTACCTGCGCAAGCTGATCATCACCGGCGAACTTCTCCCCGGCGCAAAGATCCCCGTCGATGCTGTCGCCAAGACATGCAGCGTGAGCCCCGTGCCGGTGCGCGAGGCGCTGCGCCAACTGCAGAACGAAGGCGTCGTTATCAACGAGCCGCGCCGCGGCTACTGGGTGGCGCGCCACTCGCGCGAGGAGTTCGCGGAACTCCAGCACATCACTCTGCTGCTGGAGTGCGAGGCGATCCGGCTTGGGGCCGCCAACATCACCGACTCTGACATCGCTCGGATGGACGCGTACCGCGTCGAGATGGAACAAGCGCTCGCCGCGGGAGACCTGTGGACCACCAGTGTCGCCCATCGTGAGATGCACTTCGTGCCCTACCGGGCTTCGGGACGCAAGATCCTGGTCCGCGAGATTGAGCGGCTGTGGGAGCACACCGACCACTACCGGGTGCTGTACCTCTACAAGGACACCGACGTTCAGGAGGTGTCGCTGGACCAGCACCTAGGACTGATCGACGCGTGCCGTGCCCGCGACGCCGAGAAGCTGATCCGGTTGATGACCGCCCACCGGGAGTTCGCAACCGCGACGATCACACCGGGCCTGCTGGAAGAGGACAGCCCCTAGCCGGCCGCATTCAACCCCCGCTGAGGCACGGCTCTGGTTGCGGGTCAGGAGTTGACCTGGGGGATCACCAGGCGGCTCAGCAATTCGAGTTGTGCGGGGTCGTCGCTGGTGGGTCCCAGCACGACGTATTCGCAGCCACCGTCAGCGAGGTCGCGCAAGCGAGCGACGATCTCGTCGATCGACCCGAAGAAGTAGCTCTTCTCGAGATGCTCGTGGGTGCGGTGGCTGCCCATGGCCTGCTCGAAGTAGATGTGCTGCTCGGCGCGTGCTTTCTCAGGGTCGCTGGTGTCGACGATGTGGATGAAGTTGCAGTGGCCGAACCGGGGACAAGGCGTGCCGCGCTCAGCGGCGGCGTTCTGGATGAGTTGCCAGTCGCGGTGCACCCATTCTTGCTGGCCCGAGCATCGAGATAGCCACCAGTCGGCTCCGAGGATCCGGTCGCGTACGGTCTTGGCGAGCACGGGCACGTCGTTGTCGAACGCTCCGTCGGGGATGCGCGACCCGCCGGCGACCCACACGTTGGGCATCTTCGGGGGGCGGGGCTCGATGGTGACGTCGGTGAAGGAGTAGTAGCGGCCTTCGTATGACGCGTTGGGTGTGGTGAGCAGCAGCCTGACGGCTTCGACGATCTCGTCGGTTCGTTTGCCGCGTTCGCTGATGTGGGTTCCGGTGGCTTCGAACTCGGGGCCGTACCAGCCAGGGCCGATGCCGAACTGGTAGCGGCCGCCGGTGAGGTAGTCCATGGTGGCGACCTCTTTGGCGAGCAGCACCGGGTCCCGCAGCGGCAGCACCAGGATCCCGGTGCCGACCATCTCGACGTCGGGGGCGACCGCGGCGGCGTGAGTGAGCACAGTCATCGGTTCGAGCCACGCCATGCCATACAGGCCGGGGGCGTGCAGCAGGTGGTCGATCACCCAAAGGTCGATGTCGTGCTCGTTCGCTGTCTTGGAGAACGCGTCAGTGCCGCGGCGGGCCCTGTCGTAGTCGAGCTGCGGGTAGGCGAACGATGGGATCCAGGCTCCGAAACGCATAGCGGGGTCCTTCTCTGTGGGCGGCTGGGTGAGTCCGACGGTTCTACATTGTGCAATTTGAAATTGCAAATATTTGATTTTAGATTGTACATGTGGTTCACTACAGACCACCGGGCTGCACGGGCCGTGCGTGCATGTGCGGTGGACCTCAGCAGTCGCCGGACAAGGGAGGAGGGCGGCGCAGCACATGAAGCCGCCGAGATTCGCCTACCACGCCCCCCGGACGCTTCCGGAGCTGCTGGAGACCTTCAACGAGACCGCCGACGAGGCAGTGGTGTTGGCGGGAGGGCAGAGCCTTCTGCCGATGCTCAACCTTCGCCTGGCCGCCCCGAGCCATGTGATCGATCTCGGCCGGGTTCCGGGGCTGGACTCGATCGCCAGCACAAACGGCAGCGTCGAGGTGGGCGCGATGGTCACCCACTACCGGATGGAGACCGACGCCGTGGTGGCGGCGTCGGTGCCGCTCGCCAGACGAGCCGCCGGTTATGTCGGCTATCGCGCCATCCGCAACCGCGGCACGGTCGGCGGCAGCGTCGCTCACGCCGACCCCGCAGCGGAATGGCCGATAGTGCTGCTGGCGCTCGACGGCGAGGTGGGACTCGCGTCGGTGCGCGGTTGGCGCAGTATTGCCGCGGAGGACTTCTTCGAGTCGGTGTACACCACCGCCAAGAGACCCGATGAGATCGTCACCTCGCTGCGGTTAAGTACCCGTTGCGCCCACCGCTGGGGGTTTTCGGAGTTCCAGCGCCGCACCGGGGACTTCGCGACGGTGGCAGTTGCGGTCGCCTGCGCCGTTGAGGCCGGTGAGATCTGCGAGGCGCGTGTCGCTATCGCGGGTGTGGCGGACCGGCCGATGCGATGCCGCGAAGCCGAAGCTGTCCTAGTCGGCGGGTCGGCGACGGCCGCGGCCGACGCCGCTGAGGCTGCGTCTGACTCGGTCGACCCCATAAGCGACATCCACGGATCGTCGGCGTTCCGCAAGCGCCTAGTCCATGCCGAGACCCTGCGCGCCGTCCGACAGGCCTTCAGCGCGAACGAAGCGGGTGCCCGCGATGGCTGAGATCTCGCTTACGGTCAACGGCGAGCGCACCGCGGCGCAGGTGGATCCTCGCACGCTGCTGTCGGATTTCTTGCGCGACGGCCTGAACCTCACCGGCACACATGTGGGCTGCGAGCACGGCTACTGCGGAGCCTGCACCGTGCTGGTGGACGGCGCCTCGGCGCGGTCCTGCCTGATGCTCGCCATTCAGGCCGACGCCCGCAGCGTCGAGACCGTCGAATCGCTTTCCGTGAACGGCGCCGGGCTGCATCCCATACAGCAGGCGTTCAAGGACTGTCACGGACTCCAGTGCGGGTTCTGCACACCGGGGCTGCTCATGAGCGTTGTGGAACTAGCCGCCACGAACCCCGACTGCGGCAGAGACGAGATCCGCGAGCACCTCTCGGGCAACGTGTGCCGCTGCACCGGCTACCACCACATCGTCGATGCCGTTGAGCGCGCCCTCAACGGCGTCCCGGGCCGAGCCGATGACAGCTGACCAGGCGCCCCGCTACTTCGGGGCCAGAGTGTCCCGCCGCCAAGACGACCGACTGTTGCGCGGCGCCGGCCGCTACGTCGCCGACATCAACCCGGCTGGGGTGCTCGCTGCGAAGTTTGTACGCTCCCACCAAGCGCACGCCTCGGTGACCAGCATCGACATCGACGCCGCCGGTGCCTCAGAGGGAGTACGGACGGTGTTCGTCGGCGGAGACTTCGCCGACCACGAGATCCGCTGCGTGTCGAGCTACGCCGCGTTCCAGGAGTCGGCTCAACCGATCCTCGCTGTGGATCGCGTGCGCCACGTGGGCGAGGCGCTTGCCATGGTCGTCGCAGAAGACGAGTACCTCGCAGAGGATGCCTCTGAGCTGGTGGTGGCCGATCTCGAGCCGCTGCCCGCCGCAGTCGACATCGACGCGGCCCTTGATGTGGGCTGCGCGCCGCTGCATCCAGGCTGGCGACACAACGCGTTCGTTCGCAGACAGGTCAAGACCTACGGATTCGACGATGCCAGCTCCTCTGCGCCGCATCGCGTGTCGATTGAGTTGCACAACGGGCGCCACAGCGGCATTCCCATGGAGAACCGGGCGTGCGTCGCCGAACACGACCCCGGCACCGGCCAGTTCCGGCTCCACACGACGACCCAGATTCCCCATCTCGTGCGTGCGGGGCTGTCCTGGGCGCTGGGCGTCCCCGAGAGTCTGATCCAGGTGATCGCCCCCGACGTAGGCGGCGGCTTCGGAGTCAAAGCCCAGCTCTATCGCGAGGAGGTGGCCTGCTGCTTGGCGGCACGCCAGTTGGGGCGGCCCGTCAAATGGGTCGAGGATCGCCGTGAGCACTTCGTAGCGGCGCACCACTCCCGAGAGCACCGCCACAAAGTGACGGGCTATTTCGACGACGAGGGCACGATCCTGGCTCTCGAGGCCGACATAGCCGTCGACATGGGTGCCTACTCGGTGTTCCCCTGGACCGCGACCATGGACGGCGGAATGGCCATGGGCATCCTGCCTGGCCCGTACCGGATCCGCGAGTACTCGGTCGCCTCGACGTCGGTGTGCACCAACAAGACCCCCTACGGCGCCTACCGGGGGGTCGCACGCCCAGCGGCGTGCTTCTCGATCGAGCGGCTCATGGACCAGATCGCCCGGCACCTCGGTGTCGACCGCGTCGAGATCCGCAACCGCAACCTGCTCACCGGCGGCGACTATCCGTGGCGGTCCCCGTCGGGGCTCGTCTATGACAGCGGATCGCTCATCGAGTCGCTCGAAGCGGTGGTGGACCTTGCTGACCTCGAAGGCCTGCTCAAGTGCCAAGCCGACGCCCGAGCAGCCGGACGGCTTGTGGGGGTGGGGCTCGCGGTGTTCACCGAACAGACCGCCCACACCACCCAAGAGTTCAAACAGCGCGGCGTTCCGATCGTGTTCGGCTACGAGACAGCCAAGGTGCGACTCGATGCATCCGGCACCGCGGTGGTGTCGGCGTCGATACACGACCACGGCCAGGGGCTCGAGACCACCCTCGCGCAGATCGCCGCGGACCGGCTCGGCCTCGCTCTCGAACAGGTCCGCGTCACCTACGGCGACACCGAACAGGTCGCCTACGGAGCCGGCACCTTCGCGAGCCGCTCCGCTGTGCTCGCAGGCGGCGCCGTGACCAAGGCAGCCGACGCGGTCGCGGACACACTGCGGGAGGTAGCGGCGCACATCCTCGAAGCAGCCCCTGAAGACATGGTCGTCGAATCGGGTCGGGTGTCGGTGGCGGGCAGCCCCAGCCGGTTCATCGAGACCAGCGAACTGTGCCGGCTCATCTACCAGCGCCCCGAACGACTCCCAGAAGGCGTAGAGCCCCACCTCGAAGCGTCGCGAACCTACGACGCACACCCCGGAACCGGTGCGTACACCAACGCCGCGCATTTGGCATCCGTCGAGATCGACCCGCTGACGGGGAAGACCCGGGTCTTGAGCTACGCCGTGGTCGAGGACTGCGGCCCGATGATCAACCCGACGATCGTCGAAGGCCAGATCTTCGGCGGCGTCGCCCAGGGCATAGGCACTGCCCTGTTCGAGGAGTTCCTCTACGACGAGGCGGGCCAGCCGTTGTCGACCACCTTCGCCGATTATCTGGTGCCAGTCATGAGCGACATCCCGGACTTCCGGGTCGCTCACCTCCAGACCCCCTCCCCGCACACCATCGGCGGACTCAAGGGCATGGGCGAGGGCGGCGCGATCGCCCCAGGAGCGGTGATCGCCTCCGCTGTGGAGGACGCCCTTTCACATCTCGGCGCAGTCATAGTCGACCGGCTGCCTCTGACTCCCGAGCGAGTCCTGGGCTACATCGATGCCGCCAACAGCAGCGGAGCCTCCGCATGAGGGTCTCGCTGTTGCAGATGCCTGCCGACGCGTCCGCGGCGGCTCCGGATCCGGCCCACTTCGTGCGCGGATGGATCGACGCCGCCGCCGGCTCGGATCTGATCGTGCTGCCGGAGATGTGGCATCCCGGCTACTTCGCGTTCGACCAGTACGCACAAGCCGCGGAGGGCACCCCTGCGCTGCTGGAGGCTCTGTCCGTCACGGCTGCAGAGGTCGGGGTGTGCCTGCATGCGGGCTCTCTGGTCGAAGCGGACGGCGGGCGTCTCTACAACACGTCGGTGCTGTTCGGACCCGACGGCGCCGAGCTCGCCAGGTACCGCAAGATGCACCTGTTCGGGTTCGACAGCCAGGAGCAGCGGCTGCTGAGCCCCGGTGACGAGGTTGTGGTGGCCGACACGCCGTTGGGCCGCCTGGGGATGGCGGTTTGCTACGACCTGCGCTTCCCGGAGCTGTTCCGCCGCATGTGCGAACACGGCGCGACCGGGTTCATCGTTGCGTCCGCCTGGCCCCATCCTCGAGTCGAGGCGTGGAGCACCCTGCTGCGGGCCCGAGCAATCGAGAACCAGGCGTTCGTGTTCGCGTGCAACGGCGTCGGCGCCACCGGCCGCGGCACGACGCTGTGCGGACGATCCGCGGTCATCGACCCGTGGGGAGTCACCGTCGCATCACTCGGCGACGATCCGGGCTTCGTGTCGGCGCCGGTGCAACTCGATGAGGCCCACACCGCCCGCAGCCGGTTCCCGGCACTCGTCGACCGGCGGCTACTCGGCGATCCCGACAACGACCTGGTGCTGCGCCGCGATGACGGCACCGCTGTCCGGTTCACCGCCAAGCGGGTGATCCTCGCCGGCTACACCGCTAGAGACACCGACGCCATCGACGCCTACATCGCGAAACTCCAAGAAGAGGGAATCGAACCACCCGACGAGGTGCCCGCCTATTTCGTGGTTGGCGCTGATCGGCTGACGACAGCCTCCCGCATCGAGGCAACTACCGCATCGTCGTGCGGGGAAGTCGAGTTCGCGCTGCTCATCGACAGCAACGAGGTCTGGGTGGCGGCTGCATCGGATCACACCGACCGGGCGTTGGAGACCGTCGACATCAACGCTTCCAAACAGAACTGCCCCAAGGTCCTGTCAACAAGCGTGTGGCGCCTGCACGACATCGAAGCCCACTGGGACGACCTGACCTTCGAGGCCCGAACCCCCGCAGCCGCCCAGGACTGCTATCAGGCGGGCCCGGTGGCGGCGCTGCGTCCCCCTCGCGAGCTGATCGAACTCGTCGAGAACCGCTTCGGGGGGCCCATGGCCGGGACGGTGATCCTGTCGGGAACCATCCCCGCCGCAGGGGGTTTCGAGTTCCATCCCAGCTTTGAGGTCGCTCTGCGAGACCCAGTACGGGGCCGCTCGCTCGAGGTCGCCTACTCGATCGTCAACGTCATGGAGGACACCTGATGGGAAAGCAAGAGTTCGAGTTCTTCGACCCCGAACTGCTGCCGTGGAAGCCCGAAGCGGGCATCGAGGGCCTCTACAGCAAGATCCTCTCCGATGACCCCGACACAGGGTCGTACACGCGGTTGTTGAAGTTCCTCCCCGGCACCGACACGTCCGCAGCAGGAGTGCAGCGCCACGACTTCTGGGAGGAGATCTGGATGGTCGAGGGGGCCATCCACGACCTGACCCTGGATCAGACCTTCATCAAGGGCATGTACGCGTGCCGCCCGCCGGGCATGGCCCACGGTCCGTGGGTGAGCCCCCATGGGGCGATCACCTTCGAAGTACGCAACTACGAGTAGAGCATCGATGCTGCTGCTGCAGTTCTTCGTGTCGGGCGTCGCGACAGGCTGCTTTCTGATCCTCGCCACGATCGGGTTCTCGTTGACCCGCCGTGTTGAGGGGTTCTTGAACATCGCCCATGCGGAACTGCTGGGAGTCAGCGCGTTCACGACCTGGTGGCTCAACTCTCATCACGGATGGCACGTCCTGGCAGCCGCGGTCGCGGCGATCGCGTTCACGGCGCTGGTCGGGCTGGGCATCGCCCGCGTCGTGTACGACCCGATCCGCCATCGCGGGCCGGCTGTGCTGTTGATCACCTCCACCGGGGTCGCGTTCGTGATCGGCGGCGCGCTCCACGGGTTGATCGGAACCGGCATCCGCACCCTCGACATCGGCCTAGCGAACCGATATGAGGCCTTCGGGCTGCGTGTCACCAGCCACCAGCTCATCGTGGTCGGCCTGGCCGCGGCGGTGTCGGTGTCGCTGGCGCTGTTCTTGAACCGCACCCGCACCGGGTTGGCGATCAGAGCGATGGCAGTCAATCCCGAATTGGCCGCGTCGCGTGGTGTCAATCTCAGTGCCACATCGCGGGCGACCTGGCTGCTGTCGTCGGGACTGGCAGGCCTAGCCGGGGTCATGTTGGCGGTGCTCGCCACGCTCACAACCGACTTGGCGTTCGCTCAGATCCTGCAGATCCTCGCGGTCGCGATCCTCGCTGGTCTGGGGTCGCTCTATGCGGTGATCCTGTCGGGGCTGCTCGTCGGCGTGGCCATGGACGTCTCCGCTTACTGGATCCCCGCCGGATACCGGCCATTGGTGGCGTTCGCGGTGGTGATCGTGGTGTTGTTGTTCCGTCCCGCGGGGCTCGCAGGAACGAGAGCCGCATGAACTGGCCGCAGCTGCTCGTCACCGTGTTGACCCTCGGCAGCATCTTCGGGGTCGTCACCCTGTCGCTGAACCTCCAATACGCGCGCGGCGGGATGATCAATTTCGGGATCGTCGCCTACTTCGCGGTGGGGGCCTACACCTACGCCATCTTCACCCAGCCACCACCGCAGGGACTGGACCAGTACAAGTTCGGGTTCGGCTGGCCGTGGTGGACCGCGGTCATCGTGGCAGGGCTCGCGGCGTTGGTGTTCGCTGCGGTGACGGGTTGGCCGACGCTGCGGCTCCGGGGCGAGTACTTGGCCCTGACCACCTTCGCGTTCGCTGAGGTCTTCCACTCGCTGTTGTTGAACGAGAGACGCATCGGCAACGGCACGGTCGGGCTAGCCAGAGTCGAACGCCCCTTCGGGGACTGGGGCCCGATAGAGGAGAAGTACGTGTTCGCAGGCGCCGCGGCACTGCTGCTGGTCGCGACGCTGCTGGTGTTCAGGCGGCTTCTGGTATCGCCGTACGGGCGGGCCCTCGACGCGATCCGCGACGACGAAACCGCCGCTCTGGCCGCGGGCAAGCCCGCGCAGAAGATGCGCCGGCAGGTGTTCCTGATCTCCGCGGTGCCCGTCGGGTTCGCCGGCGCGGTGTACGCCATGTTCACCACCCTCGCGCAACCGTCGCTGTTCACAGCAGAGGTCACCTTCATCGTGTGGATCGCGCTGGTGCTCGGCGGTGAGCGGTCCGTGTACGGCGTAGTGCTGGGAACCGCTGGGCTTGTGTTCTTCGAGGAGATCGTGCGGGCCTGGCCCTTCGAGACGGTGCGATCCGCGCAGATCGCGGCATCCGTCGAGCATGTGGTCACCGGCCTGGTGTTCATAGCGGTACTGCGCTACCAGCCGTTCCAAGCCGCGGCTACACGTCTGAAGGTCTCGAAGTGACTCTCCCGGGCGGCGCGGCCGCGCTCAACGGTGCCCTGCTGGAGGCGAGACACATCTCGAAGCGGTTCTCGGGTCTGCAAGCAGTCGGAGGCAGCGACGGCCTGAGTTTCGGCGTCGACCGGGGTGCCTTCGTCGGGCTGATCGGCCCGAACGGTGCCGGCAAGTCCACGACCTTCGATCTCATGTCCGGTGTTCAAACCTCAGACACCGGGTCGGTGCTGTTCGACGGCCACGACATCACCCGCTCCAGCCCCGACACCATCGCCGAGCAGGGCATCGGCCGCACCTTCCAAACCCCTCGGGCCTTCGAGTCGCTGACAGTGCTCCAGAACGTCGTCGCGGGCGCGACCAGCCCAGGAGAGAGCCTGCGGTGGGCGTTCGGGCGCAGCTGGCGAAATCACGAGACCGAAATCGTCGAAGCGGCGCAGGCGATCCTGCGGCGCGTCGGTCTGCACGAACGAGCTGCGGCTCGTGTGAGTGACCTCTCTGGCGGGGAACTGCGAATGCTCGAAGTCGCACGACAGCTGGTGCGCGACCCGACCGTCCTGCTGCTGGATGAACCCACCGCCGGCGTTCACCCCGGCCTGCAGGAGCGACTCGCTGCTCTGCTACAGGACCTCCACAGCGGCGGGATGACCCTCGTCGTCGTCGAGCACAACCTGCATTTCCTGCTCGCGTTGGCCGACCACATCCTCGTGCTCGCCGACGGTGCACTGCTCGCGCAGGGCCCACCGGCTGACATACGCGCCGATCCCGCTGTGATCTCCGCGTACCTAGGGGGCGGCGATGCTGCTTGACGTACGCGGCCTCGTGTCTGGCTACGGCCGAGTCACGATCCTCCACGGCGTCGACCTGGCGGTCGCAGCCGGCGAGATCGTGGTGGTGCTCGGCCCCAACGGAGCCGGCAAGAGCACCCTGATGAAGACCATCGCAGGGCACCTGCAGCCCTCCGTAGGCACCGTTGTACTCGGCGGCGCAGACATCGCGGGCCGCACCGCGCAGGATGTCGCAGCCCACGGTGTCGGCTACGTGCCCCAGGAGCACAACGTGTTCCGGGAGCTGTCAGTGCGCGACAACCTGCGCATAGCCGCACTGTCGTATCGGGGCACCAAGAACCGCCTAGAGGCGGTATTTGAGCGGTTCCCGATCCTGGCTCAGAGAGCGTCACAGCGCGCCGCAACGCTCTCTGGCGGGGAACGCCAGACACTTGCCGTCAGTTCCGCGCTTGTCGGCGACCCCCGAGTGATGCTGCTTGACGAGCCCGCGGCGGGACTCGCGCCGCTATTCGTCAAGCAGATGGTCGAGTGGGTCCGAGACCTCGCCGATGCGGGGATGGGCGTCGTGTGGGTCGTCGAACAGAACCCTGACCTGATCCTCGCCGCTTCTGCGAGGACCTACCTGGTCGAAGGCGGACGCATCACCGACGAGTTCGACAGCCGGGAACTGCTCAAACCCGGCCGTCTGAGGGAACTGCTCCTCGAAGAGCGCCAAGAGGCTCCTTGAGGAGCGGCAAGAGACCGGCGGCCGACCGCCACCGGTCTGACACACCAATACCCCAAGGAGGGGATCAACCATGAATACAACCAAGTCCATCTGCTTGCGGCTCTTCGCAGCAGTGTTCGCGTTGTCGCTGGTTGCCGCGGCCTGCGGTGACGACGACGCCGACGAACAGCCTGCGACAGACGCAACCGAGACTCCCAGCGAACCCGCCACCGGCGACGACGAGCCGGCGGACGACGAACCTGCCGAGCCCGCCGCCGACGAAGAACCCGCTGACGACATAGCTGAACCGGCTGACGACGAGCCCAGCGAGCCCGCTGAGCCCGCCGATATCGGCGAGATCACCGTCGGTGTGCTCGTTCCGCTCACAGGCGAACTCGGCGAGTTCGGCAAGATCGTCGCTGACGCCATCGAGTTCGGCGTTGAAGAGATCAACGCAGCCGGCGGCACCCGCTGCGGAACAATCCGCACCGTGGTGGCTGACACGGGAGGCGACGCCGAGACCGGCATACGCGAGGCCACCAACATGATCGAGAGCGAAGGAGCGGTCGCCGTCATGGGTCCGACCTCGGGTGTGATGGTCAAACTCGTCGATCTCGCCCACCGCGAGGAGGTCGTGATCATGTCGCCGTACGCCGGCACGATCAACCTCAACGAGTTGGGCGGCAACTTCGTGTACCGCACCGTGTCATCGGACCTCGGTGACGGAGCTGCGTCGGGTCTGTGGCTGTCGAGCCGCGGCTACGAGTCGGTCTCGTTCTTGATCCAGAACGAGGAGTCGACGATCTCCCCCGCGGAGGTCGCTCGCGCCGAAGTGCTCGAAGCCGGAATTGAGATCACCGACTTCATCGTCTACAACCCCGGCCAACCGTCCTATCAGGCCGAGCTGACGACCGTGCTGGCGAACAACCCCGACGCGATCTTCCTCGCCGGTGGCCAGGAATCCGGCGTGACCGTCATCAAGGAGGCCGTCGCAGGCGGTTTCGAGGGCGAGTGGCTGTTCACCGCTGACCTCGCAGTGCCGGAGATATTCGATGCTGTGGGAGCGGAGCTCATCAACGACAAGGCCTTCGTCGAGTTCGCCGATGCCGACCCATCGCTGCCGGAGTTCATCTCCTTCGAGGAGCGCTACGACAAGGCAGGCGATCCGTTCGCGCCCAACTCCTTCGACATGATCACTTTGGTGGCACTGTCGCTGGAGGCCGCCGACAGCTGCGACGGAGCCGGGATCAACTCGACCATCCGCGGCGTCGCGCACAGCGACGGCACCAAGGTGTCCACCTTCGCGGAGGGACGCGACATCCTCGCCTCCGGCGGAACCATCAACTATGAGGGCGCGTCGGGGCCGCTGGTGTTCGACGAGTCGGGCACTGTCTCAGGCGCCTACACCATCCAGCAGGCCATCAACGGCGAATGGGTGAACGTGGAGTTCTACCCGGCGTCGACGTTCGACGGCTAGCAGACCGCGCCGACAAGACATCGGCGCGGTGATTCCCCTCCAGGACAGCCGGGCGGGGACTCGCAGCCCGGTCTCATCCTTCGATGGTTCCGACGATGAGACCAAGCGAGTCGAGCACCCGCCCGGCCCTGGAGGCCGACACTAGACCAACCACCTCACACGGCAACCGATCTCAGCACCGAACTCCGGCACCGAATCTAGCGACAGGAGCAAACCATGCGAGCCGCCAAGTACGAGCCCACCCAAAGAGAACTGCGGGTTCTCGACCACGTGGAGAACCCGCGCTATGACCGCCAGATCCTCAACGGCCTCGACCCGTTCGTCAACAGCACTGCGCCCGAGGACATGCGCAGCTTCTACAGCCAATCCGAACTCGACGGGCTGCTGCAGATACGCGGCACCGAACGCGACATCGAACAGCGCATGCCCGTCAAGATGACCCGCCACTATTTCGAACTCGCCCGCAACAGCCCGGCGTTGCAGAAGCTCGTCAAAGCCACGCCGGATGAGACGCTGAACCTCGAAGGATCAGAGGATCCCGGATACCAGATGGACTTCAGCCCAGTGGAGGGTCTGCTCCACAAGTATGAGATGGGGCTGCTGTATGTGGTGTCGACGTGCTCGGCGCACTGCCGATTCTGCTACCGCGAGGAACTGATCGCCCGCAAGGACATCGAACGCCAAGACGGCACCGTCGAAAAGAAGGGCATCGCCAAGATCCCGGACGTCGTCGCCTATGTGCGGGCCCACAACGCGGCGGTCGCCGCCAACGGCGGAGTCCACCCCGAGTCGGGCCGTGAGAAGCTGCGTGAGATGCTGCTGTCGGGTGGCGACCCGATGGTGCTGCCCAACTCCAAGCTGGCCGCCTGGTTCACCGCGCTCGCCGAAGCCGGCGTGGAAGCGATCCGGCTCGGCACCAAAGAACTCGCGTTCCACCCCGACCGGTTCGACGACGCGTTCTTGGAGATGCTCGACCGGTTCCATGAGACCTACCCCGAGGTCGGGTTCAGGCTCATGACGCACTTCAACCACCCCGACGAACTGCTCGCCAAAGACGGCAAAGGCGGCTACATCGAGGACTCCGAAGGGTTCCCTGTTTGGCATCCGAATAGTCGCCGGGCCATGGACGCGGTCGTGTCGAGGGGCTGGATCAGCGTCGAGAACCAGTCACCCATCATCAGAGGCGTCAACGACGACCCGGACGCGCTGCGGATCCTGCAGCGCACCCTCAAGCGGGTCTCGGTGGAGAACCACTACTTCTTCTGCGGGCGCGACATCGTCGCCTACCGGGCCTTCAACGTGCCCATCGAGACCGCCTGGCAGATCCTCAACGACTCCCAGAAGGGCCTCTCCGGTGTCGAGAACCACGCCCGGCTGTCGATCACCCACTACAAGGGCAAGACAGAGGTCGCCGCGGTGTCCGACAAGCCCATCGAAGGACTGCCAGGCAGCGAGAACGGGTTCGTTGTGTTCAAGATCCTGCGCAACGCGGCCGACGCCCCCGACCGCGGCAAGATGTGCATCGTCGGCCGCAACCCCGAGGCGCTGTGGTTCGACGACTACGAGGACCGGGTCCTCTTCGACGAAGCCGGCCTGTTCGACTACGTGCGGTTCAAGTCGGCGAGACTGCAGGAGCTCGCCGCAGTGCCGAGCTAGCAGCCAGCTGTGATCGACAAGCGGTTCGCCGATCCATCCGCCGCGGTGCGCGACATCGGCGACGGCGCAACCCTCATGGTCGGCGGGTTCGGTGAGGCCGGCAGCCCGGTCGAGCTGATCGACGCCCTCATCGAGCAGGGCGCCGGTGATCTCACGGTCATCACCAACAACGCCGGCAGCGGAACCACCGGACTGGCCGCTCTCATCAAGGCGGGCCGAGTCGCCAAGATGATCTGCTCCTATCCGCGCAGCGCGGACTCCGAGGTGTTCGCCGAGCAATATCGGGCTGGACGTATCCGGTTGGAACTGGTGCCGCAGGGAACCCTTGCGGAGCGCATCCGTACCGCAGGTGCGGGCATCCCGGCGTTCTACACACCGACCGCGGTCGGCACAAGCCTCGCCCAGGGCAAGCCACACCGACGGTTCGATGACCGAGAGTGTGTGCTCGAGCACGCCCTTGGCGCTGATGTGGCTCTGATCAAGGCCGCCGCAGCGGACCGTCACGGAAACCTCGTCTACAGCAAGACCGCCCGCAACTTCGCTCCGCTGATGGCCACCGCCGCCGAAACCACCATCGCACAGACCAGCGTTGTCGTGGGTCTCGGGTCGCTTGATCCCGAAGCCGTCGTCACCCCAGGCATCTTCGTGGACCGCGTAGTGCTGATAGGCCGCTCCCCCCAACGGCTCGATCCCTCCGGGAGCGAAACAGGCTGGCTATGACAACACGCACCCCGCAAGGGCTCGACCGCCGGGAGATCGCCCGATGGGTCGCGCGCGACATCCCCGACGGCGCATATGTGAACCTCGGCATCGGCATGCCCGAGACCATCGCCGAGTGCATCGCCGAAGACAAGGAGGTGATCCTGCACACGGAGAACGGACTCCTGGGAATGGGACCCCCACCGCCACCCGGCGAGGAAGATACCGAACTCATCAACGCCGGCAAGCAACCCGTCACCGCAGCGCCGGGCGCGTCGTTCTTCCATCACGCCGACAGCTTCGCGATGATCCGCGGCGGCCATCTAGACATCTGCGTGCTCGGCGCGCTCGAAGTCGCCGCCAACGGCGACCTGGCCAACTGGTCGACCGGAGCCGCGCACGCCGTGCCGGCAGTGGGTGGGGCCATGGACCTCGTCTCAGGCGTCAAAGCGGTGTACGTGATGACCCGACACTGCACCCGCGCAGGCGAACCCAAGCTGGTCAACGAATGCCGCTACCCGCTCACCGGTCGAGGCGTCGTGGACCGCGTCTACACCGACCTCGCCGTCATAGAAATAACCCCCCAGGGACTCGCGGTGCTTGAACTGGCGCCGGGGGTGACGCTTGCTGATGTCGCAGAACGCACCGCCGCCCCCCTTCACGACAAGCGAAGCACCCGCCGCGAATCGCACCCGGACGGCAACTCGGCGCCCAGCGAGCGAAGCGGGATCCCATGATCGGAGAACAAACCATGACGGAAACCCCCAGCGCCACCCAGTCCGAAGCCCTCTACCGGCGTGCTCTGAAGGTCATGCCCGGCGGCGTCAGTCGCAACACGGTGCTGCGCAAGCCCCACCCCCTCTATGCAGCCCACGCATCGGGTTGTCGTATCACCGACGTCGAAGGCGCTGAGCGCATCGACTTCGCCAACAACATGGCATCGCTGATTCACGGCCACAGCCATCCCGCGATCGTCGCGGCCGTCACCAAACAGCTGCGCCGAGGGACGGCCCACACCCTCGCGACCGAAGTCGAACTCCGCTTGGCGGAGCACCTGTGCGAACGGGTCCACAGCTTCGAGCAGATCCGGTTCGTCAACTCCGGCACCGAGGCCGTCATGTGCGCCATCAAAGCTGCGAGAGCGTTCACGGGCCGCCCCAAGGTCGCCAAAGCAGAGGGCACCTACCACGGCACGTACGACTACGCCGAGGTCAGCCAGACCTCTACGCCCCACAGCTGGGGCCCCATAGCCGATCCCGCCAGCGTGCCCGTCGCTGAGGGCACACCACAGTCGGTGCTCGACGACGTCGTCGTCGTGCCCTTCAACGACACCGATCTCACGGTGCGGATCATGAACCGCCACGCCGATGAGATCGCCTGCGTGCTGCTTGATGTCATGCCGCACCGCGCTGGGCTGTGTCCAGCTGAACCCGAATACGTCGCCGCTCTAAGGAACTGGGCAACTCGCAACTCGGCGCTGCTAATCGCGGATGAGGTGGTGACGTTCCGAAGCAGCCACCGCGGAGCACAGCAGCACTACGGCCTCGCCCCGGATCTCACTGCGCTCGGCAAGATCATCGGCGGTGGCTTCCCCGTAGGTGCGGTAGCAGGCCGCGCCGAGGTCATGAGTGTCATGAACCCCCACGGCGACCGCTACGTCATGCCGCACTCCGGCACGTTCTCGGCTAACCCGATCACCCTCACAGCGGGCCTTGTCGCCATGGACATGTTCGATGCCGACGAGGTCCGGCGCATCAACCGGCTCGGACAGCTGGCACGAGAAGGCATCGCCGACGTCATCGACCGGCGCGGCATAGGCGCCAGCGTCACCGGAGCGGGCTCAATGTTCCGCATCCACATGCAACCCGAAGCGCCCCGCCACTATCGCGACACCTACCCGAGCCTCGAACAGGCAGCCCGCCTCCAACGATTCTTCAACGCGCTGCTTGAGGCTGGCATCCTGTTGATCTACAGCTGCACCGGAGCGGTCTCCACACCGATGGGCGAACCCGAGATCGAACAACTCATCGACGCCGTCGACACCGCCCTAGGCGCGTTGCCATCGCCATAGCCCATGCCGCCGCACCAGCCGGCCTCTACCAGCTGGCGGCTATGTACTGGGTCTCGCAGAACTCGTAGATGCCCTCGGAGGCGCCCTCGCGGCCCAGGCCGGACTGCTTCATGCCGCCGAAGGGAGCGGCCGGGTCCGACACCGCGCCCCGGTTGAGGCCGACCATGCCGGCCTCGATGCGCTCGCTGACCCGCAGGCCCTTGGCCAGGTCCTCGGTGTAGACGTATCCGATGAGGCCCATCTCGGTGTCGTTAGCCGCCGCGATCATGGCGTCGGTGTCGGTGAAGCTGGTCACCGGCGCCACCGGTCCGAAGATCTCCTCGCGGGTGATCGGCGCGGCCGGGTCGACCCCGCCCAGCACGGTGGGCTCGTAGAAGAACCCGGGCCCGTCGATGGCCGACCCGCCGGTCACCGCGCTGGCCCCGCCGTTGATGGCGCCCTGCACCAGCCTGTCGATGTTGGTGATCGCGGCCGGGTTGATCATCGGACCGCAGGTCACGTCCGGGTCGAAGCCGCTGCCCACCTTCATCGACCCCACGGCCCCGGCCAGCCGCTCCACGAACTCGTCGTGCACAGACTCCTCCACGAAGAACCGGTTGGCCGCGGTGCAGGTCTCGGCCGAATGGCGCATCTTGGCCACCATCGCCCCCGCCACAGCCGCCTCCAGATCGGCGTCGGCGAACACCACGAACGGAGCGTTGCCGCCTAGCTCCATCACCGTCTTGAGGACCCGGTCGGCGCAGCGGCGCAGCAGGACCCGCCCCACCTCCGTCGAGCCGGTAAAGGACACCATGCGGACCGCTGGATGGTCCACCGCGGCGTCGAACCATGGCCCCGAGGCGGTGGTGGGGACCAGGTTGACGACGCCGGGCGGTACCCCGGCCTCGGCCAGCAGCTCGCCGACCCGCAGCGCGGTGAGGGGCGCCTCCCTCGGTGGCTTGATCACCACCGCGTTGCCCGCGCCCAGCGCCGGCGCCAGCTTGCGGGTGATCATGGCCGCCGGGAAGTTCCACGGCGTGACCATCACCACCACCCCCACCGGCGGGTGGAGCGTGATGATCCGCTTGTCGCCGGCCGGCGCGGTGCTGATCGATCCGTGGATGCGCACCGTCTCCTCGGCGTTCCAGCGGAAGAACTCGGCCGCGTAGGCCACCTCGCCGACCGCGTCGGCTCGGGGCTTGCCGTGCTCGAGGGTGATCAGATCGGCCAGCTCGTCGGTGTGCTCCATGAGGATCCGGTGACAGTCCCGCAGGATCTCGGAGCGGGCCCGGGGCGCGGTCGCAGCCCAGCCCGGTTGCGCGGCGGCGGCCGCGTCGCAGGCCGCGACGGCCTCGGCCGGGCCGCCGGCGGCCACTTCGGCGATGCCGTCGCCGGTGGCGGGATCGAGCACCTCGATCCGCTCGGCCCGGCCGTCCTGCCAGCTCCCGCCGATAAGCATCTGCGTCTGCATTGTCTCAGCCTCCCAGCTTGGGGATGGGGTGGTCGCCGTGGGCGACGGCCACGTTCTTGGTCTCCATGTAGAAGTCGAAGCTCCAGTCGCCGCCGTCGCGGCCGATGCCGCTGCGCTTGGTCCCGCCGAACGGGGTCGGCAGGTGGCGGACGTTCTGGGAGTTGACCCACACCATGCCCGCGTCCACCGCGCCAGCCACCCGGTGGGCCCGACCCACGTCGCCGGTCCACACGTAGGCGGCCAGCCCGTAGTCGGTGTCGTTGGCAGTGGCGACGGCGTCGGCCTCGTCGTCGAAGGCGATGGCGGTGAGCGCCGGGCCGAAGATCTCCTCACGGGCAATACGCATGTTGTTGGTGGCCCCGGTGAACAGCACCGGCGCCACGAAGTTGCCGTCCTCGGGTGCGTCGTCCCATCCCGTGCCCTCCACCACGGTGGCGCCCTCCGTCGAGGCCAGCTCGATGTAGCTGCGCACCTTGTCGCAGTGGCGCCGGTGGATGAGCGGACCGATCACGGTGGCGGGGTCGAGGGGGTGGCCGACCGGGATGCTGCGCAGCTTGGCCGCCAGGCGCTCGACGAAACCGTCGTAGATGCTGCCCTGCACCAGCAGGCGGCTGGAGCTGGTGCAGCGCTCGCCGTTGAGGCTGTAGATCATGAACACCACCGCGTCGAGGGCCCGGTCGAGGTCGGCGTCGTCGAACACGATCACCGGGTTCTTGCCGCCAAGCTCGAAGTGGAGCCGCTTGAGGGTGGCCGCCGACTGGGCCTGGATGGCCGACCCGGTGGCCGACTCGCCCACGAAGGCGATGGCTGCGATGTCGGGGTGCTCGGTGAGGGCCCGGCCCGCGGTCTCGCCCATGCCGTGCACCACGTTGAGCACCCCAGGCGGCAGACCCGCGTCGAGGGCGATCTCAGCGAGCAAGCAGGCCGTGAGCGGGCTCCATTCGGCCGGCTTGTGCACCACTGTGCAGCCCGCGGCCAGCGCGGGGGCGATCTTCCAGGTGGACAGCATGAACGGCGTGTTCCACGGCGTGATCACCCCGACCGGGCCGATGGCCCGCCGGCTGGTGTAGTTGAGATGATGCGCCGACGGCAGGGCCAGGCCGTCTGAAGCGGCCGGGGCCCGGTCGGCGAAGAACCGGAAGTTCTCGGCGCCCCGCAGCGCGGCCGAGGACATGAACCGGATGGCCTGGCCGGTGTCGACCGACTCCACCACCGCGATCTCGCCAGCCCGGGCCACGATGGCGTCGGCCACCGCGTGCAGGATCCGCTTGCGCTGCTCGCCCGGCGTACGCGACCAGGCGTCGAAGCTCTCCCGGGCCGCTGTAGCCGCGGCGTCGAGGTCCGCGGCGTCTCCTGCTGCCACATCCCCCAGGTGCATCCCGTCGATAGGAGATGCGTTGGCGAACGTCTCGCCCGAGCCGCTGGCCGCAGCCTCGCCGCCGATCAGGTGTCGCGTGGGCTCGGCCGCGAAACGAGCCAGATGCCGCCCGGCGGCGGCGAGGTTCTCCTCGAAGCTGGCGGTGGTGACCATCGTGCGTCTCCCGTCGGCGCCGGATCCGAGGCTAGGTGCCACCGGGCTCGGCGAGGTGGCCGCGGATGTGGTTGCGGTTGATGCGCATGGTCGGGTCGATGAACTGGACCTCGGCGCTGATGGCCACCGGATGGTCGGCCTGCAGCGGTGCCAGCGCCTCATCGACGGTGTCGATCAGCCTCCTCAGGAACCGCTCGATCACCTCCGGCTCCCGGCCGGGACCGATCCGGGCGGTCACATAGACGAATCCGTAGGCCGGGTCGCCGTCGGCGATGCGGTAGTGGTCGCGGGGCGCGGCTCTGGTCCGGAGGGCGTCGAGGGCGGGCAGGCCGTCGTCGAGGGCCGCCTGGTGGACGGCCGCCACGAGGGCGTCCACGTCGGTCAGGGCGGCCAGATTGGCGGAGTGTTCGATGATGATGTGAGGCATGGGCGGTCCCGTCCGCCACGATTGTACGGTTCTGTCCCTCCGCCGATTCCCACCGACACCCATGCGCTTGCTCAGCTACACCGCCCACGCAGACCCGTCGTTCGGGGTACTCACGCCGGACGGCACCGGGGTGATCGACCTCGCTTCCCGCCTCGACGGCGTGACCGACCTCAGCAACCTGATCGCCCAGGGCCGCCTCGATGAGGCTGCCCGCTGGGCGGGCTCCGGCACCGCCGCCGACCACGATCTCGCTGACATCGCCTTCGAGCGCCTGATCCCGCGCCCCGGGAAGATCATCTGCATCGGCGTGAACTACGGCGGGCGGGGTGCCGAGTACGCCGAGGAGCGCCGCGACTCCTACCCGAGCGTGTTCGTGCGCTTCCCCGAGACGCTGGTCGGCCACGAGCAGCCCCTGCTGCGACCCCCGGAGTCCGAGCAACTCGACTACGAGGGCGAGATCGTCGTCGTGATCGGCACTGGCGGGCGCCGCATCCCCGTCGAGCAGGCCCGCAGCCACATCGCCGGAGTGAGCCTGGGCAACGAGGGCACCATCCGGGACTGGATACGGCACGGCCGCTTCAACGTCACCCAGGGCAAGAACTGGCACCGCAGCGGTTCGCTCGGGCCGTGGCTGGTGACCATCGACGAGATCGGCGCGCTGGGCGACCTGCACCTCACCACCAAGGTGAACGGCGAACTACGCCAGGACGACCTGGCCTCCAACATGCACTTCAGCATCGAGTACCAGATCCACTACCTGTCCACGTTCGTGGGCCTCGACGCCGGCGACGTGATCTTCACCGGCACCCCCACCGGCGCCGGCGCCCGCTTCGACCCGCCGCGGTGGCTGAAGCCCGGCGACGTCGTGGAGGTGACCGTCCCCGAGATCGGGACGCTGCGCACCCCAGTGCAGGACGAAGTGTCCAAGGGTCTGGATGCCTGAGTACGCCAACGTTGTGCTACTATGTAGAACATGGACGAGGTTGGAATCCGCGAACTGAAGCAGAACGCCTCCGCCGTCGTGGCGCGGGTGCGGATGGGCGCGACGATCACGGTGACCGACCGGGGTCGGCCGGCCGCGTTGCTGAGTCCCATACCGGGATCGAAAATCGAGGAGTTGACAGCGTCCGGTCGGCTCCGGTCGGCCACGCTGTCCTTCGCGAACCTCCAACCGCCCGAGCCCCACGACAAGCCGCTCTCAGCAACCCTCGAAGAAATGCGCGCAGCCGAGCGCTACTGATGGTCTTCTATCTGGAGACATCGGCGGCGGTCAAGCTAATCGTGCGGGAGACGGAGACCGAGGCGATGCTGGCTTGGGTGGCCGAGCACGCCGGGAACATCGTGTCCAGCGACTTGACCCGGACCGAGTTGCTCCGGGCTGTGCGCCGGGGTGCCCCCGACCGCGCCGACGAGGCCGGCAGGCTGCTTGACCGGGCTCACGTCGTCGATCTGCCCGCCAGCGTGTTCGCAAGGGCCGCAGTACTGGACCCGGCGATTCTCCGCACCCTCGATGCCTTGCACCTGGCCGCGGCGATGGAGTTCGGAGCCGACCTCGAGGGCATGGTCACCTACGACGACCGGTTGGCCTCCGCCGCCAGGGTCCACGGCATCACTGTCGTCACACCCGGCGCGGCCTAGGCCCGCCGAACTACCGGCGACCTAGGCGTGGATGCGAGGCACGATGACCCGTGTCCGGCCGACGGCCGTAGCCTCGCAGTTGACCGACGGCAGGAGGCACGACGATGACCACACCCGGCAGCGGGACGAGCGCGGCTGTTCAGATCTCGGAGACCGGCGGGCCCGAGGTGATGGAGGTCGTGCAGCGGCCCGACCCGGTGCCCGGCGAGGACCAGGTCACGGTGGCGGTGGCCGCGGCCGGGGTGAACTTCATCGACACGTACCACCGCTCGGGCCTGTACGACATGCCCCTGCCGCTGGTGCTGGGCCAGGAGGGGTCCGGGACCGTGCTCGAGGTCGGAGCCGGCGTGGACGGCTTCGCTCTCGGCGACCGGGTGGCGTGGGCCGGGTCGGCGGGCTCGTACGCCGAACGGGTCGCGGTGAACGCCGCAGTGGCCTACAAGGTGCCCGACGGCGTCGACCTCGACACCGCCGCCGCCATCGGCGTGCAGGGCCTGACCGCCCACTACCTGATCGCTGACTGTCCCCGGATCGGGCCCGGCGACCGGTGCCTGGTCCATGCCGGCGCGGGCGGCACCGGCAGGCTGATCGTGCAGATGGCCAAGCTGCGGGGTGCCGAGGTGGTGGCCACCGTCGGGTCGGACGCCAAAGCCGAGCTGGCCCGGGCCGCGGGCGCCGACCACGTCGTGAACTACACGACCACCGACCTCGTGGCCGGGGTGGAGGCCGCCGTCGGCGCGGAGGCCATCGACGTGGTCTACGACGGGGTGGGCGCCGCGGTGTACGACGCCAGCCTGCAGCTGCTGCGGACGCGGGGCTCGATGGTGACCTTCGGTAACGCATCGGGGGCGGTGGAGCCGAAGGCGCCGCTGCACCTCATGGCCAAGTCGCTGTGGCTGACCCGGCCCAAGCTGTGGGACTTCATCGCCACCCGCGAGGCCCTCGACACCCGGACCGCCGAGGTGTTCAGCTGGATCGCGGCTGGCGAACTCGACGTGCGGATCGCGGCGAGGCTGCCACTGGCCGAGGCGGCCGAGGCCCACCGGCTGCTCCAGGGCCGAAGCATCGCGGGCAAGATCCTGCTCATCCCTTGAGCAATCGCCCCGCCGGGACACAGCATCCGCTCGGCCCCTCACCGAGGGCCTGTCCCTAGTGGTGTGTCGTGGGTTTGATTGCGGGGTTGGTAGTGTGGCGGCATGAGCA
>VYBO01000009.1 GCA_009844405.1 Acidimicrobiaceae bacterium | reverse complement strand
GCCACGGCCCCGCCCCGTATGGGCCGGGTCGCCCGCCTATCCGCGGGGCCTCTAGTCAGAAGGGATAAGTGCCTTCTCTTGGAGGTCAGTCGTTGCCTCATGCGTACTCTGTCTTTTTCATCTGTTACCACTTAGGAAGTAATAACAGAGAGGGTACGGATGAACCGACCGAAGACGCTGAGCGCCGCTTTCGTCCGCACGGTCAGCGGGGCCGGGCGTTATGGGGACGGCCGCGGTGGCCACGGGCTGAGCCTACTCGTGCGGCCGACACGCAACGGACGGCAATCGAAGACTTGGTCCCAGCGCCTGAGGGTCAACGGCAAGCCGATCATGATCGGTCTCGGTGTCTACCCGATCGTCACGCTGGCAGAAGCACGGGCCAAGTGCGTCGAGAACCGCCGCGCTGTAGAGCAGGGCCGTGATCCCCCGAGGCGAGGGTGTTCCTTTGTTCGTGGAAGCTGCCGAGCAGGTGATCGCCCTGCACGCCCGGCAGTGGAAGCCCGGCAGCCGCTCTGAGCAGCAGTGGCGGGCGAGCTTGGAGACGTATGTCTTCCCCCGGCTCGGGGCCAAGCGCGTCGACCTGATCACTGTGGGCGACATCCTCGCCGTTCTCGCCGATCCGTGGACGACCCGTCCTGAGACGGCCCGCCGGCTTGCCCAGCGAATCTCCGTGATCCTCAAGTGGGCCATGGGCGCGGGTTACCGCACCGACGATCCGACCGCTGCGGCTGTCGCTGCGCTGCCTCGCCACACCGACAAGCCTCAGCACCACCGTGCCCTGCACCACAGCGAGGTTGCCGCGGCCTTGGAGAAGATCCGTGCGTCGAAGGCCAGCACGACGGCCAAGCTGGGCCTCGAGTTTCTCACCCTGACCGCAGCCCGCTCAGGCGAGGTGCGCGGCGCGGATTGTCCGAGTTCGACATCGATGGAGCGGTGTGGACTATCCCACCCGAGCGAACCAAGACGAAGGCGGCTCAACGCGTGCCGCTGTCAACCAGAGCGCTCGAAGTGCTCGCCGAAGCCCGCGGCGCCGGCAGCGGAGAGGGCTTGGTGTTCCCCAGCCCGACCACCGGACGGGCACTGACCAACGAGTCGTTCCCCAAACTGATACGAGAACTAACCATCGACGGCACCCCCCACGGCATGAGGGCCGCGTTCCGATCATGGTGCTCCGACACCGGCGTGCCCCGTGACCTCGCGGAGATGTGCCTGGGACACGTCGTCAAGGGCGTCGAGGGCGCCTACCAGCGCTCCGACATGCTCGACCGCCGCCGGCCTCTCATGGAGGCTTGGTCAGAACACGTGCGGCCGCGATAGGGCGTCACCGCAGACGCTTGTGATTGAGGTTGTGGCGTTCCGCGACAGCGACGATGGCCCGCCGGAAGTCTGGCGGGTAGTCGCCGCCGATGAGGTCGACGTAGTAGGTGGTGCGGTCGCTCCAGCGGAACGCCCAGCGCGGCTCCGCCGGCTACGAGTACCCGGACGGGCTCGCTGCGGCTGGCGAGTTCTGCGTCCAGTTCCGCGAACGGCTCGCGCGGCCGATCAACGTTGAGTTCGTCTACGCGCTTGGAGGGCAACGGTCTAGGCGTCGAGCATGTCGGCACCGAACCAGACGCCGTGTTCGGCACAGACCCGCGGCGAGATGCGCCTCCTGCCGGGAGGCAGTCACCCGACGCCGAACCAGACGCCGTGTTCGGCACAGACCCGCGGCGCATGTCGGCGAATCGTGGTCACCGAAGTGGGAATCCAGCACAACACCGAACAGCCCGACGCCGGGGTCGAAGCGGTGCCGGTGGACCCATGAAGGCGCTGTGAGTCCGTCGCGCTCGCACAGGGCATGGACGACCTCGCCATCTTGGCGGCAATGACGTGATCGGTGTCCGCGGGTGGCTCGTCCGCGAGCACACGGCGACGCTGGTCGGGGAATCGGCGCCAGTCCATCCCGAACTGGACAAGGGGCCGATCAGCGTGCCGCCAGGACGGATCAACTATCTCAACGGCCAGCGCAGGAACAGTGAGCGCCTCCGTGTAGCACCAAGTTGTGGCCGTCGGTGCCATGAATTCGGGTGTATGGGCTGCGGCGCTCGGCCCGCCGCCCCTACACCCAACAGCACGACCAACACGGTCGATGGTCACCGGGGCGTGCTTGGATGGGGATTGGAGTGCGGCGAGACCGCCACAGAATCAGGACTGCGGTGAACTGGAGTGCAGGTGAGCGACGATCCATCAGATGAGGCGGGCGGGACCGCCGAGGGCTCAGCCGGCAAGGAGCTGAGTGTGTTCAGTTTGGCGTTGTGGGGACCAGGCGGCCCGCCCGAAGACGCTTTGGGCAGGGATGATTTTGTGTCGTGCCCTGAGGACGACGGCCATGATGACGCCTGTTGGGGACATGTGTGGCGTATCAGATCACCGGTGGCGATTCCGGCTCCGCTCATGGTGCTGTCACACAGCGAGATGCAACAGATCGCCTTGGGGTACCGGCCGGTCTATGACGACCGATGGCTGGCGTTCATGGAGGACTACCGCCTGTTCTTGCATCGCAGCTGGACCGGCCACGGCATCTACGAAGCAACCTTCGCGGCCACGCAAACGGGTTTCGTGATGATCTCGGCATGTGTGGAGAGTGATCCTATTCGCCATGGGCCAGAGGTTGATCTGATCGAAGCATGCGATCTGTTGGGAGACCTGATCTTGGTCGTGTCGGGCGAGCGTGCGCGTCTGGTGTCGCAGACGTTCATGTCGAGGATCCCGCAGCTTGAAGCCGTGCTGGGAGACATCACTGACCAGGATGTGGACGCCATCGTCAACACCGCCAACACAACTCTCAGTCACGGCGACGGAGTCAACGGAGCGATACATCGAGCTGCCGGCCCTGAGCTGCTGCGGTACTATCGAGCGCTCGGCGGCTGCGAGATCGGGCGGGCTGTGGTCACCCCGGGCTTCCGACTCACGGCTGATTGGGTCATTCACACCGTCGCGCCGAAATGGACTGGCGGCGCCCGCGGCGAGCCGGTGCTGGTGGAGGCGTGCTACCGCGAGTCTCTGGCCTGCGCTGACGAGGTGGGTGCCCAGAGCGTGGCGTTCCCGGCAATCGCAACCGGCGCCCGCGGCTATCCTCTGGAAGCAGCCGCCACGGCCGCGGTGGACGCTGTGCGCTCGGCAACCACCAAGGTGCGCACGATCCGATTCGTTTGCATCGATGCGCGGACGTTGCACGCGTTCGAGTCAGCGATAGATGACAACGCCTAGAAGCGCTGCCATTGCGGCTCTGTTGATCGAGATCAGCGCGGAGCCAGGGCGCGGGTGCTGGCGTCACAGCTGAGGCGGTGGGCTGGGTGCCGCGAGCAACTCGCTAGCTGTGACGGCCGGAACGGCGTCGTGCCTTCTACACAGCCCGTCGGCACCGAGAGTTCGCTGTGGGAGGCGCAACCCGAGATCACCCCACCGTCCCGGAGTTGCGATCGATCTGCGCGCCGATGCGGTGGTCGCCGTGGGAGGTTCAAGAAGCCCAGGTTGGATGTGCTAGAGGTATGCGATGTGGCAGTGGACTACGACGGGGCCTTCGCCGAGGTCATCGTGTCGCGATGGAGCGAGACTCCAGATGAGCAGCGCAACGCAGCCGAGTCCTCAGATCGCCAAGGACAACTGGCACCGGATGCGCCTGGCTCCTATGCGCTGTGTGACTGCTTCCACTACCAACGGGGTCATGCCGATGTGTTCCGCGAGGTGTACAAGAAGTCGCGTTGTTCTCCACCGAGCAAGGATGAGCGCTTGTTGGTGGTTGACATCGGTGCCGGCGCGGCGACGGTGGCGGTTGGGCTAGGCGAGGCTCTCAAGCGGAGCCAGCGCCAACGGGTCGACTACCGGGCTTTCGACCCCAATCCGATGATGCAAGAGATCGGCAGAGAGATTCTTGGTCATCTTGGCGCGGACTTCGGATCAGCCGACTACATCGAGTCGCTTGACGATGTTGATTTCACCGACGTTGATCGGTTGCTGTTCACGTTCAGCTACGTGGCCCACCAAGACACTGTCGCGCCAGCTCACATCGACTCGTGGGCGTCCATCATCAAGCGAGCCGTCGGCGAGGTGGACCGGGCTGTGGAGGTGATCTACACCACCGCGAACCTCGACGGAGGTGCGCTTGCTGACCTTGAGCGGATGCTCAAGGAGGCCAACGTCGTCAACAAGCAACACCGCATTGATGTTCAGGTGCGGCGGCGTTTCCCGGATTCCACCCGTGGTGACGGCCCGATAGGCTGGGATGAGCAACCTCACCGGTGGAAGGTACGAGCAGAGCACTGGATCCTGCGCACATGAGCCTGCAACTATCGCTGATAGACGCGCAAACAACTGCTGCGCCCATGGGGCTTGAGTACCACCCCGACTTCCTGCGGGCCTCCCAGGAGCACGAGCTGCTCGCACGTATCGACGGCTCTGAGTGGCTCACGGACCTCTCCCGGCGTGTGATGCACTTCGGCTACAAGTACGACTACACCAGTCGCAGACTCGACGGAACAGCCCGCATTGGGCCATTGCCCAAGTGGCTGGCACAACTGTCCAACATGGTGCGCGAAGCCGCATCTGAGGAAGCGAAGCTGTCGCTTGACCCCCACCAGCCGTTCGAACAGGCGATCATCAACGAGTACCTGCCTGGACAGGGGATCGCGCCCCACATCGACAGGGACTGCTTCGGCCTCATCGTTGCAACGGTGAGCTTGGGCTCGGCGATCAACATGGATTTCTGCTGCGATTCGACTGGGGACGAGCACATACAGCGCTTGATGCCGCGCAGCCTCGTCCTTCTCCACGGCGATGCCCGCTACAAGTGGCGTCACGGCATCGCGAAGCGGCACTCCGACACCTGGAACGACCAAAGGACCCCGCGCCAACGACGCGTCTCGATCACGTTTCGCACCATCGCAAACACCGCGCTAGCGCAAACCTGACTAGCGTTGAGCTTCCCCCCAGATCGTGGAGGCATGCTCTTAGAGGAAAGGAAGAGCCAT
>VYBO01000006.1:27085-30847 GCA_009844405.1 Acidimicrobiaceae bacterium | reverse complement strand
AGCGGGAATGACCACCCCGCGCCGCGATTGCCTGCCGATCAATCCGCGCTCGCTCATAGCCGACCGGCGCCCCGACCCGCGGTCGGGCTCGCGGCGCCGGACGGCCGTCTCGGCGAACTCGCCCGCTACGGGCGCCGGGGCAAGACTGGCGAGCCTCGACCCGCCGCGCTCGCGCGGCCGGCCGGGCAGCCCGTTGACGAGCACCGCGCGCTTCGCTACCATGGCAAAGCGGGCAAGCGGCTGGGCGAAAGGCCGAACCCCGTTGTGAACAGTTTCTGCTGCGATGAACACCAAGAGAACACTTCGAGCAAGAGATCCGCTGGACGGCGCCGCCGGGCGTGGAGCGCGCCGGGCGCGGCAGGCCGCAAAGGCTGGAAGGCTGCTGCCGGCCAGGACCGCCCCCACGCAAGCGGCCCGCTCGCGAACCGGGGGCAGCGCGAGGCCATGAGGCGGGCACTGTCGGTCCTGCTGACCGCGGGGGGGGGGTGGGGCTGCTAGCCTTGTCGGCTGTCGTTGCACCGTCCCCATTGGTGGGTGTAGCCGCGGCGAGCAGCGACGACGCCGAGTCTGTGCCCGGCCCGTGCGAGGACGGCTATGTGGCCCCGACCCCGGAGTCGGTTGCGGTGAGCGAGGTGCCGATCGTCGTCGATTCCACTCCGGCGGACTACTTCGTGCTGTTCGTCCCCCACCCCAATCCGGGCAGGACAAGCGCGCAACAGGTCAACCCGCAACATATCGCCGTCTCGGTCACTCGGGGACAAGAGGGAAGCACTGTTCTACCTGACAATCTGAAGCCGCTCTCCCCGGCCAAGTACCGGGTGGAGAAGTACCAGGTAGCCCAGCCGGGCGACATCGACGGCGATTGTGTCGACGACATCACCGAACTCGACGGGCTGGGCGCCTACAGCCCGCTCAACCCGGCCCTGAAGATCAGCAACTCGGTCGGCAGGGTGGCCATCGACTCTCAAGAGACTTTCGATGCGATCTCGGCGTTGAACGCTCCCGATTCCGTACGTCACCAATGGGACCGACCATTGGTCAAGTTCACGATCACCGGTTGGACGACCAGCACTCCAGCAGTGTATTTCATGGATCACAGCAAGACGGACTGGCCATTCCACTATTACCTGAGACAGGAATTGCGCCGTGTCGGGGTAGAGGACATCGATTTGCATTCGAGCCTCGTCGGCACGATGGAATATTGGCCCAATGTGATTGCGCCAGACGGATCACTGGGCGTATATTCTTACGACTTTCAGTACAGTTATCCTCCCCCTCCATATATCGCACATCTGCATCAACTGATGGCGTCGGCGCTGCCTTTCACGGACAACAATCTCGTGTTCCACATTGCAAGGGCGAAATTTGAACCCCACTACAAGGCCAACAAACACAAATTCGACGCCTTGCGGGTCAATGGCCTGTTGACAGCCGACATTCTTCCTGATGTCGACTATGTCCCGCTGAACCAGGCCGAAGGTTACGGGCTGTTGCGGCTGATGGGCCCCGACGACGACGACCCTCGGATGAACGAGATTCCGATCTATGAGTCGCTGCCGAACGATTTGCCGAGGGTGGCCGGATCGATAACGACGGTGCCGCAGACGCCGCTGTCGCATGTCAACTTGCGGGCCATCCAGAACGGCGTGCCCAACGCGTTCCTGCGCGACGTGCTCAAGATCAAGGAGTACACCGACCTGATCGGCAAGCACGTCTACTTCTCAGTCACCGCCGAGGGCTTCACGTTGCGGGCGGCCACCAAAGCCGAGGTGGACGAGCACCACGAGAATCTGCGCCCCGCGGTGGACCAGACACTGGTTCGCGACCTTTCTGTCACCGGGATCGCTGCTCTGGCAGACGTGTCGTTCGCCGACTGGGACGCCTTCGGCGTCAAGGCAGCCAACATGGCCGAACTCTCCAAGTTGAGCCTGCCGGCGGGCACCGTGCCAATGGGATACGCCGTGCCATTCTACTTCTACGACGAGTTCATGAAGACCAACGGACTGTATGACGTTGTGGACACGATGCTGGCCGACGAGGACTTCAAGAGCGACTACGACGAGCAGAAGAAGCAGCTCAAGGCGCTGCGCAAGAAGATCAAGAAGGGCACCACCCCCGACTGGATCATCGAGGCGCTGGAAGACATGCACGACGAGTATCCTGCCGGGACTTCTCTCCGGTACCGTTCAAGCACCAACAACGAGGATCTTCCCGCGTTCAGCGGTGCCGGGCTGTACGACTCCAAGACGCAGGATCCCGACGAGACGACCAAAGACGGTATCGACAAATCCATAAAGGCTGTGTGGGCGAGCCTCTGGAACTATCGGGCCTTCCTTGAACGCGACTATTACCGTGTGGATCACAAATCGGTGGCCATGGGAGTGCTGGTGCATCCCAACTTCTCCGATGAGCGGGTGAACGGGGTGGCGGTCAGCTACGACCCGATCACTTTCACGGCCGACACCTACTATGTGAACTCGCAGATGGGCGAGGATCTGGTAACCAACCCCGAAGCCAAGTCGCACCCCGAGCAACTGCTGTTGAACTCTGCGGGCGAGGCCACCGTGCTGGCCCGCTCCAACCTGGTGCAGTCGGGCGAGCTTCTCATGAGCGACGCACAGATGGTGCAGCTGCGCAAGGACCTCGAGAAGATCCACGAGCGCTTCGCGGTGCTCTACAACGTCGGGGTCGGCGACCGTTTCGCCATCGAGATAGAGTTCAAGATCACCGCCGGCAACACACTCGCGATCAAGCAGGCCCGCCCGTGGCTGTTCGCCAACACCATCTCGCAGAAGCCCACGGTGTGGCTGTCGTTCGCCACGCCCACAGTCATTGAGGGCTCGCCGCTCGATCTTGTGGCCACCCGTGCGGGCGGCAAAATGTCGGCGCCTCTCAGCGTCGGCCTTGCCTGGACCGACCCGGGTCAGAGGATCCAGGGAGCCGCGCCGGAGTCGGTGCAGTTCGAGGCAGGCAAGGCGACGGCTGTCGTTTCGGTGCCGACGGTTCTCACCGCAATGGTCGAAGCAGACAGCAGCGTCACAGCGGCGATAAGGGCGGGCAGTGGCTATGTCGTCGGCACCTCCTCATCGGCCACAGCAACCGTGGAGGAGAATGCCGCGCCTCCGGTGGTGCCTGAGATCAGTGTTTCTGCGGGCGGCGGGGTGACGGAGGGCGGCGACGCCGTCTTCACTGTCTCGGCGGTGCCTGCGCCGTCTGCGCCGCTGACGGTGGACTTGACGGTCGGCCAGGACGGGGATTTCGGGGCGGCGACCGGCGCACGCACGGTCACCGTCCCCACCAGCGGCAGCGCTGCGGTGACGGTCGGCACCGTCGACGACAGCGCCGACGAGAACGACGGCTCGATCAGCGTCGCCGTGGGCGCGGGCAACGGCTACACCGTCTCGTCCACGCAGGGGTCCGCCTCCGTGGCCGTGTCCGACGACGACGACGCGCCGGTTGTGGACTGTGGGGCTGGTGCGCTTGCGGACGAGGCGCGGGCGAATCATGACGGGTTGGCGAACACTGCGGCGAACCGCAAGGAGCGCAACGACTGGTGGCGGGCGTGGATCGCGTTGTCGGGCGTGACGGGGACCTACAACACGCCGTTGACTGTTGCTGAGGCCAAGGTGCTGGAGTCCGGCGACTCGCGCTGGACGCGGTTCCGCGAGGCTCTGGAGTGCTTGGAGCAGCCGCCGCCGGTTGTGGTGCCGCCTCCGGTGGTGCCTGAGATCAGTGTTTCTGCGGGCGGCGGGGTGACGGAGG
>VYBO01000006.1:0-27075 GCA_009844405.1 Acidimicrobiaceae bacterium | reverse complement strand
CCGCCTCCGGTGGTGCCTGAGATCAGTGTTTCTGCGGGCGGCGGGGTGACGGAGGGCGGCGACGCCGTCTTCACTGTCTCGGCGGTGCCTGCGCCGTCTGCGCCGCTGACGGTGGACTTGACGGTCGGCCAGGACGGGGATTTCGGGGCGGCGACCGGCGCACGCACGGTCACCGTCCCCACCAGCGGCAGCGCTGCGGTGACGGTCGGCACCGTCGACGACAGCGCCGACGAGAACGACGGCTCGATCAGCGTCGCCGTGGGCGCGGGCAACGGCTACACCGTGTCGGGCGCGCAGGGGTCCGCCTCCGTGGCCGTGTCCGACGACGACGACCCGCCGTTGCCGGATCTGCCGGAAGTGTCGGTGTCCGACGGCTCGGTCGTCGAGGGCCAGTTCGGAATGCTCTCGCTGCTGGAGTTCCGCGTCACGCTGAGCGAAGCGTCGAAGCAGGACGTGACGGTCGGCTACATGATCCGCTCGGGCACAGCCCTCGGCGGAATGGACTACTGGGGCGGCAGGGGCCAGGTAACGATCTGGGCAGGTTCGACGTCGGCCACGATCGGCGTGAATGTGCGTGACGACAACCGCCGCGAGCGCGACGAGACCCTGTCGGTGGAACTGACGGAGGTCGGCGGCGCTGTCATCGCCGCCGGCACCGCTGTCGGCACCATCATCGACAACGACTGAAGCGCCCGACCGGCGGAGACTCTGACCTCGCCGCCCCGACCGCCGCTGGCCCGCCAGTGAGTTCCCGGCGCCGAGCCGACACGTCCGACGGTGCACAGGCACGATCCGGCAGCGCCGCCGGAGTCTGGCGGCGACATAATGAGCGAGGCAACGACCGCAGGTCGGAAGGGTGTCCAACGCATGGACTTCGAGCTGAGCGAAGAGCAGCAGATGTTCCGCGACGTGCTCCGGCAGTTCGTCGACAGCGAGATCAAGCCAGTGGCCCGCGAGATGGAGCAGTCGGGCCAGTACCCCCATGAGATCGTGGCCAAGATGGCCGAGATGGGCCTGTTCGGCATCACCGTCGGCGCCGAATACGGCGGCCTCGACCTCGACACGGTGTCGATGAGCCTGGTCTTCGAGGAGATCTCCATGGGCTGGATGGGCATCGCCGGGATCCTCGGCAGCCACTCCCTGAGCTGCCGGATGATCATGCTCCACGGCACGGATGCGCAAAAGCAGCGCTGGCTGCCCGGGTTGGCCACCGGCGAGCGGCGCACCGCCATCGCGCTCACCGAGCCGGGCGCAGGCAGCGATCTGCAGGGCATCTCCACCCGGGCCTGGCGCCACGGGGACACCTACGTGATCCGGGGGACCAAGACCTGGATAACCAACGCCCGTTTCGCCAACCCGCTTCCCGTGCTGGTCAAGACCGACCCGGACTCCGTGCCCAGGCACCGGGGCATGAGCGTGCTCATGGTCGAGGCGGGCACGCCCGGTCTCGAAGTGCTCAGGGATCTGGGCAAGCTCGGCTACAAGGGCCCCGAGTCGTGCGAGGTGGTGCTCGACGATGTGCGAGTGCCGGCCGGCAACCTGCTGGGCGGCCAGGAGGGCTTGGGGTTCAAGCAGGTGATGTCAGGCCTGGAGGTCGGCCGGATCAACATCGCGGCACGAGGCGTGGGCGTGGCCCAGGCCGCCTTCGATGCCGCGCTCGACTACTCCCAGCAGAGGGAGGCCTTCGGCCAGCCCATCGGGGAGTTCCAGGCCGTCCAGCTGAAACTGGCCGACATGGCCACCGAGATAGAGGCGGCCAGGCTGCTGACCCGCTGGGCCGCCAACCGCATCGACCAGGGCCTGAGGGCCGACGTGGAGGCGGGCATGGCCAAGCTCTTCGGTTCGGAGGCCGCCATCAAGGCGTCGCTCGAGTCCATGCGCATCCACGGCAGCTACGGGTACTCCACCGAGATGGAGATCGAGCGCCTCTATCGCGACGCCCCCCTGATGGCCATCGGCGAGGGCACCAACGAGATCCAGCGCACCATCATCGCCAAGGGCCTGATGAGGCGGGCCCGAGGCGAGTGACGGTCGCGATGTAGCGTGGCGCTGTGAGTGCGTGGTTGCTGGCGTTCGCGATAGCGCTCGCTCACGGGCTGCTCGCCGTCTTCCTCGTCGTGGGCGCCCCGCTGGCCGCGCGGAGGCCGCGGGTTATGAAGTGGTACCTGGTCATGCTGGTGCCGACCGCGGCGGTGAACCTTCCCGGTCTGCCCTGTCCGCTGACGGTTTGGGAGAAGCACTTCTGGCGCCTCGCGGGCGAGGCGCCGTACCGGGGGGGCTTCATCTCCCGGTACTTCGTGGAGCCGTTCTACGCCCCCGGCCTGAGTCCCCGCGGCGGGGACATCCTGCTGATCGTCATGGTGGTCTGGAGCTTGTCGTGGCTGCTGTACTCCGCCGTGCGGCACCTGCGGCAGCGAAATCCTGCTCTTGCGCATGCTGGCGACCGCTGATCTGGCCGCGTTCGGCGATGACGGTTACGTCGTGGTCGATTCGATCATCGACACGAGCCTGATCGACCCGCTGAAGGAGCGTTTCGAGCGGCTGTTCCGCGGTGACTTCGAGACCGGCACCGCTCCCGACGAGGTCAACTGGCAGGAAGGTCGCAGCGATCCAGCCCTGGCCCGGCAGATCTGCAACGGTTGGAAGGCCGACCGGCTGATCGCGTCGGTCGTGCTCGACGCCCGCCTGGGCGAGGCCGTGGCCCGGCTCGCGGGTTGGCCCGGCGCTCGCATCGCCCAGGACAACGTGATCTGGAAGCCGCCGGGGGCCCGCTCGCTGGGCTTCCACCGCGACAACGCCTACCTGGCCTGGTACACGCCGACGGAGATGTTCTCCTGCTGGATCGCCCTCGATGACACCACCGCCCGCGGCGGCACGATGGAACTGGCCCGGGGATCGCACCGCTGGCCGACCGGAGCCGACCCGATGGGCCAGTTCCACGCCCCCGAGGACTATCAAGCCACCGTGAAGGCCGCCGCGTCGGCCGCGGGCGTCGAACTCGACATCGGCGCGGTGGAGGTGGCTGCGGGCGGCGGGGCGTTCCACCATGGATGGGTCTGGCACGGCTCCGGCCCCAACCGCTCGGGCCGCCACCGCCGGTCCCTGGTGCTGCACTGCGCCAGCAGCGAGGCCCGCTTCGACCGGGCCGGCTTCGGTGAGGGCAACGGACCCATCTATTCCCGCTACGCCCGGCTCACCGACGACGAGATGGACGAGAACCACTTCCCGATCCTGTGGCGATCCGACGGCTACCGGACCCCCGGCATCTAGACATCCATCCGGCGACAGCGGCCAGGCTGGCCTGAGCCTCACTGCGGCCGTTAGCATCGCCGCCCGTGTCGGTTGTGTCGGCGATACACGCCTCGGCTGCGGTTCTGCTGGTGGTGGCGGGCGCGGCCAAGCTGTCGAGGCCCGCGCAAGGAGTTGCGGACCTCCTCGGCTTCCGGGCCCCGACCCCTCTGGTACGGCTGGTCGGAGCGTCGGAAGCCGCCGTCGGGATAGCCGCCCTGCTGGTTGGCGGGCCGGCCGCGTGGGCCGTGGGCCTGCTCTACGCGACCTTTGCCGTGATCGTGGGGCGGGCGGTGCTCGTGAAGGCGGGCTCGTGCGGGTGCTTCGGGCGCCTCGATGCCCCGCCGTCGCGGGTTCACGTTCTCGGCAATCTTGCCCTGGCCGGTGTGTCGTTCGTTGCTGCCGGGGCCGCCGTCGCTCCGGTGCAGGCCATCGCGCAGTCGATCGGCGACCGGCCCGCCGTCGGCGCCGCGCTGGTGGCGGAGATCGTCCTGGTGGCCGGACTAGGCCTGGTGGCCTTCACCGCGCTGCCCGAGGCCCTCGGCGCCCGGACCGCCCGAGCCGCCCGGCACGACAGCGCCACGCTGTTCCGGTCCATGCCACCGCCGGCGGCCGGGATCGGCGGGGCCGTGCCACCGCGGGCGGCCAGGACTGATGACGCTGTGCCCGTCTCGGGAGGACGCGGGTGAGCCGCAAGCTGGTCGAGCGGGTCTCCCGGGTGGTGGACCGCCGGGCCGGGCGCCGGGGCTTCCTGCGCAAGTCGGCCATGGCGGCCACGGCCGTCGCGGTCGCTCCCGTCGCCTACGCCATCCGCCCGACCACCGCGGAGGCCGCTGTCATCCTGTGCAAGGGCTGGGAGTGCCGCCCCGGGGCGTTGTGCTGCGATCCCTACAGCGAATTCTGCTGCAAGCTCACCGGAGAGAACCTGTGCCCGCCCAACACGATCGTCGCCGGTTGGTGGAAGGTCGACGGTTCGGGGTTCTGCGACCTGAACGGCCCGAGCCCGCGCTACTACCTCGACTGCAACTTCACCTGCGACGAGAGTTGCAGTTGCCGATGGTCGGACGGCACCTGCGCAAGGGGCTGCACGCCCGCCGTGTGCAGATGCCGCGGCGGCTGCGACGTCCGCAAATCGGAGTGCACCCGGTTCCGCTACGGGCAGTGCAACCAGGACCTGTGCGTCGGCCCGCTCAAGTGCCGGATCGTCACCTGCGTGCCGCCGTGGACTTGGGACCCGGCCTGCGCGACGTCTCCGGTTCTCTACGACCCGGGGACCCGCTGGCACGACCGACCCTGCCTGCACGAAGGGTTCAACGACGTGCCACCCAGGGCCTATTACGCCGAGGCGGTCAAGTGGATGGCCGATGAGGGCATCACCACCGGTCTGAAGAGCGACCTGTTCGGCCCCGACGAGCCGGTTACCCGGGGCCAGTTCGCCACCTTCCTGTGGCGTTACGAGGGCCGGCCCCAGGTGGAGCCCAGCGACACGTTCGACGACGTGGGGGTGAGCGACTTCTACTCGCAGGCGGTGGCGTGGATGGTCGAGCAGCGGATCACCACGGGCCGGACCCGGGATCGTTTCGACCCGAGCAGCGGCGTGTCTCGGGCGGAGTCCATCGTGTTCGTGCATCGTCTGGCGGGGGAGCCGCAGGGCAGCGCAAGGATCGATTTCTCCGATGTCGGCTCCGACGCCTGGTATCGCGACGCGCTGGCATGGGCCCTCGAGCACAACATCGCATGGTGGGCGGAGCACGCGACCCTCGAGGCGGAGAAGCCCGCCACCCGGGCCGAGACAGCGGCGTTGCTGCACGGCTACAACCTCCGCCGATCGACCAACCTGAGCGAGGCGGCGCCGTGACGGTCGTCGTGGTGCTGCTTGCTGTCGCGGTCGGCCTGCTTGCCCTCCTGGTGTTCGGCCTGCTCCGAACCCACGCCGAGATCCTGCGGGCCCTCGACCGTGCCGGCATCAGCCTCGACGACGAGGAGGCCGCGCGATCTTCCACCGGGGTCGTGCCGGAGCTGTCCGAGGCCGGTGCCTCTGTCGACCCGGCAGGAGTCCGGGACCTCGTAGGGACGGTTCCGTCCGGAGGTCCGACCAAGGTCGCCGTCACCGGCGTGGCCCACCTCACCCTCCTCGCCTTCCTGTCACCGGGGTGCCGCACCTGCAGGCGGTTCTGGGACGCCTTCTCGGACCCGGATCTGGAGTTGCCCGGCGGCGACACCCGCCTCGTGATCGTGGGCCAGGGTCCCGCCCACGACTCGGAGTCGGCCATGGCGGACCTGGTCCCGACCGGCATCAAGGCCGTGCTGTCCTCGGCGGCATGGCAGGACTACGACGTTCCGGGCTCGCCGTATTTCGTGCTCGTGGACGGCTCCCAGGGTCGGGTAGTGGGCGCGGGCAGCGCGCTGCGCTGGGAGCAGTTGCAGAACCTGCTCCAGCAGGCCCTGGACGACGCCGGCCTGGCCGACCCCTCCGGGCCGCAACCGCCGGGCGTCCCGGCTGGACGCTCCGGCCGCAGCCGGGCGCAGCGGGCCGATGAGGCGCTGCGGTCCGCTGGCATCGGTCCCGGCCATCCGAGCCTCTACGGCGCGCAGTCGGACTCGAACGGCAGCAACCCTGAGGCCGAGCGGTCAGGGCGCGACCGGTGAGGGTCATCGCGAGAGGCCGAGCGAGGCCGTGGCCCGAGCGGCCCGTGAGCGAAGCGAACAAGAGCGGGAGTGACCCCGCCGGATCCAGCGCCGAATGATCGCCGTGCTGGCCATCGGGACGGCCGCGGCTCTGGCCGCTGGAGCCCGGTCGGCCTGGTCGCCTTGAGGCATCTCGATGCTCACGAGCATCAGCCCGCTCGGCGAGCGGGCCCGGGGAAACCGATGGTCGGTGACGGTCCTGTGGCTGGGCCTGGGCGCGGTCGCCGGGGGTGCCGTCGTCGGGACGGCCCTCGGCGCGCTGGGCCGGGTCTCGGTCGCCGGTGTGGACGGCAACGTCCGGCTCGTGCTGCTGGCCGTGGCCTGCGCCGCCGCCGCGGCCTGGGACCTGTCGGGTCGGCGGCTCCCCGGCCGTCGCCAGGTGAACGAGGACTGGCTGGTCGCGTACCGGTCGTGGGTCTACGGAGCAGGCTTCGGCGTTCAGCTCGGCGCGGCGGTGGCGACGGTGGTCAACACCGCCCTGGTGCCGCTGTTCATGCTGGCCGCGTTGCTGGCCGGCGAGATGACCGCGGGACTGCTGATGGGCACGGCCTTCGGCGCCGTCCGGGGCGCGAGCCTGGTGCTGGGCCGCCGGATTCGGACTCCCGACGATTTGCGGCTCCTGCACCGCCGTCTCGACCGGCACGCCGACCTGGTCCGGCGCGTGGGCGCGGGCCTGGCCGTGGCCCTCGCCGGTGCGGCCGCCGCCAGCCTGCTGGCGCTGTAGCTGCGAGCAGGAGCGGGATGGCGTGAGCAGGCTGGCGACTCATGGGGTGAGCGTCGATGTGCTCGCAGGCTGGGAGGCCGAGCTGTCGACCCAGCCGGACCCGGCCATGCTCGACTCCAGCCTGGAGTCCTCGGATGCTTCGCTGGTTGTGGTGCACGCGGCCAACTTCTCGCTGCCCGCCGAGCGCGGCGACTACGGGTCGGGCGCGGTCGAGATCATGGGCCGCAACGGGATCTTCGCCGCCCTGATCGAGTTCGACCGCGCCGCGGCCACGTCGAAGCTGTTCTCCCACGAGGGCTTCCCGACCCGCCTCGAACCGGCCGACTTCGCCCCCGACCAGCTGCACCTGTCGTTGCCGGGCCAAGCCGGCCTCCAGCAGTTCTTCCACGTGGGGTCGCGGGCGTTCTGCCTCTTCGCGGTGATCGGGTCGTACTCGAGGAGGAACCTGCTGGTGCCGGAACTCAACCGGATTCTGTCGGGAATGAGCATCGACTGATCGACTCCACGCCGGCTCCCGCAAATTTCTCGGGTCGGTCTTGCCCGTTCAGTGCCCATTTCTGCACCGAGAAATCGCGCCGGAATTTCCCGGGTTGGTTCTGGTTGTCCAGTGCATATTTTCGCACCGAGAAATCGCGCTTACAGCGAATCGCCGTCGTGGAGGATGCCGTAGACGTCGGTGCGGCGGTCGGCCCGGGGCCGGATGAGCTCGCTCCGGTCCTGGGCCCTGCGGGCCTCGGCCAGGTCGACGTCGACGATCTCGAGCTGCTCGCGCTCCGTTGACAGCGGCCCGCCCGCCATCCGGCCGTACGGGTCGGCCACCACCGACGAGCCCAGCAGTTCGACGCCGTCGCCCGCTCCGGCCTGCGACGTGCAGGCGATGAACACCTGGCTGAGGTTGGCCTGCACCAGCGCCCCCTCGGCGTGGGCGATCAGCTCGCCCTCGCGGTACTGGCGCCGGTCGAAGCCGCGCACCCAGGCGGTGGGCACGCAGATCAGATCCGCTCCCCGCAGGGCCAGCACCCGCACCACCTCCACGAAACGCAGGTCGTAGCAGATGCACAGCCCGATGGTCCCGTAGTCTGTGTCCACCACGCTCAGGCCGGTGTCGCCGGGGGTGAAGCAGTGCTTCTCGACGTCGAACAGGTGCAGCTTGCGGTAGTGCGCGATCACGCCTTCAGAGCCGACGGCCACCGCGGTGTTGTAGATGTCGTCGCCCGAGCGCTCGCACAGCCCGCCGACCACGAGTCCGCCGTGACGGGCCGCCTCGGCCTGCCAGTCGCCGACCGTCGGGCCGTCCAGAGCCTCGGCCAGCGGTTCGAGCGCCTCGCGGTCGGTGGTGTACCAAGGCACCGCCATCTCGGGAAGCAGCACGATGTCGGCGCCCTGCTCGAACAGCGAGGCGGCCGCGTCGACGCTGGCCTTCCGGTTGGCCTCGGCCGCTTCAGGGCGGCTGAGCAGCTGTGCCAGTCCGATTCGAGTCACTGGATCACGCCTTCATGGTTGCGGCGACCGTCGCCGTGAGGGCTCGGAGAGTGGAGCTGATCGGACTCGAACCGACGACCCCCTGCTTGCAAAGCAGGTGCTCTAGCCAACTGAGCTACAGCCCCAGGCTGTTGGTGAACGCTTGAGTCTAGGTTGCTCCGAGGCTTGACGGCCCTGTTCGTTCTTCGCTGGCGCGGCCGGTCGCAGCGGTGTGGGAAACTGTGGAAGTTCGAGTACGCCCCCGGTGCAGCGCAGGAGCCGCATGAGAGTCTCACCCAATTCGGTGCTGCGCGCTGCGTCCGCCGTTCCTCACGTCTTGGCCGACGGCGAGGAGAGTCGGTCGTGACGGGCGCGCCGGTGCAAGGGTCTGGCCTCGATCGTCTGGTGAGAGGGCAGCGGCTTGTGTTGCCCGGCGAGAGCGGGGTTGTGGTCGCCGACGCGGTTGTGCCGAGACCGGGCGGCGTGGATCTGTATGTGACTGACGACGCGGCTATTGGTGAGGTTCGCAAGGCCTCGCTCACCTCAGATCAGGCTGAGCGGGTCAGAGTGGTCGTCGAGGACGGCGCAGCCCCGCCGGGGGCAGTGCTGGCCGGGCTGTGGAACGAGTGGATGTTGGGAGCGGTTCGGTCGGCTCGTTCGACGGTGCTGGCTTCTACGATGCTGAAGCCGTATCCGCATCAGATGGACGCCGTCTACGGCCACATGCTGACCCAGCCGCTGCTGCGGTTCCTGTTGGCTGACGAGCCGGGCACGGGCAAGACGATCATGTCGGGGCTGTGGCTGCGCGAGGCTCAACGGCTCGGGCTGGTGAAGCGTGCGCTGGTCGTGTGCCCGGCGCATCTGGTGATCAAGTGGAAGGCTGACTTCGAGCGGTTCTTCGCCGCAGACCTGCGCGAGGTGACCGCGGAGACGATCCGTCAGCGTGCGCTGGCGGGTTCAGACGACGACTTGTGGATCGTGTCGTTGAACCTGGCGGCGATGAACAAGCCGCTGAGGGATGCGTTGCACCCTGATGAGGCTGGATGGGAAGCGATCATCTTTGATGAGGCGCATCGGATGACTCCCACGGCCGAGACTTTCCACAGGGTGGGGAAGGAACTGTCGGGCAGCGTGCCTCACGCTCTGTTCTTGACGGCGACTCCGCATCGCGGCGATGAGTGGTACTTCCGGGAGTTGCTGCATCTGGTCGATCCTGATGTGTTCCCCACTAGCGGCGATCCTGACAGCGGTCTGCCCAAGCTCCGGCGCTCTGACAAGCAGGAATCCAAGCGCTCCACTCCGTTGACACCGGGGCCGCTGCACTTCTTGCGGCGTATGAAGGAGGAGCTGGTCGACTACGACACCGAGAGCCTGCTGTTCAGGGAGCGTGAGGCTGTCAACGTCAAGGTGCGGATGAACCCGACCGAGCAGCGGTTCTACGACCGGGCGCTGGAGTTGGTTCTGACGTACTTCCCCGTGAAGGGCCGCGCGCTCGCGGCGATGGTGTACGGCAAGAGGGCCGCTTCGTCGCTGTATGCGCTGGCAGAGACGCTGCGTCGTCGTTCCGACAAGATGGGAACGGGTGAGGATTCGGCAGCCGAGACCGGTGACGACTCCGCCGAAGACGACGACCGGGCAGAGGAGAGGGTGACAGGGGCGGCATCGCTCGACGCGAAGGCTGAGAAGCACGAAATCAGTGAGATGTTGGCCGAGTTGGACCCGCTGGTCGATCCCGGACGGCTCGCGTTGGGCGAGCTGAACGTCTCCAAGTGGGAGCCGATGATCGAGCGTCTGACTGAGAACGGGATCAGCCCCGGCTCAGGCAAGCAGCTTGTCGTGTTCACCGAATACGCCGACACCGCCGACTGGCTAGTGCGGGCGTTCAAGGAGGCCGGCTTCAGCGCAGAGCGCTACTCCGGTGCCGACGACCACACCGAACGGGCCGCGATCCAGGCGAGGTTCATGGACGGCCGGTTCGAGGTGATCGTCTCCACCGACGCAGGCAACGAGGGCATCGACCTTCAAGTCGCGAACGTTCTGGTCAACTGGGACATCCCGTGGTCGCTGGTCAGGTTGGAGCAGCGGATGGGCCGCATCCACCGCATCGGCCAGCAGCACAAGGTCATGCTCTACAACATGGTCGCTCTGGGCACCCGTGAGGGAGACGCTCATGAGCGGCTGCTGGACAGGCTCATCGAAGCGGCCAACGAACTCGGCGGCAGGATGTTCGACAGCCTCAACGCCATCATGGAACGAGTCGAGTCGGGCACGCCCCGGGGCGACTGCGAGAGCCTGCTGAGGCTGTTCTACGACTCCAGCCCGACCGGGGCATCCAGGGGCGACTGGCCGTCGCTGGAGGAAATCCGGCGTGCGCGTGACGAGTACTTCGCTGAACTGCGGGCGCTGAGCGGCGAAGTGGACGCAGCCGAGGCGAACGCTGCACGCCACGACGACCACCTCGCGCGCATCAACCCGATCATCGTCGAGCGCTACCTCACCCGCATCGCAAAGGGGAACCTGCTGCGATGCGAACCGGCTCCCTTGGGCGATGAGGGATTCTTCTACTTGTCTGCATCTCCTGGGGTGCACGGCTGGCAACTGCCCGCATCGCTGCGGTTGTCGAACGGGAGAACGGTGGTGGTCACGCGAGCAGATGCCCGTCAGAAGGCGATCGAGGATGGCGTGGATCGCGCCGCTGAAACGATCATGCTCGGCCCTAGCGATCCGTCGCTCACGACGCTGGTCACGGCCTTGCGCGAACGGGTCGAGCCGGAGTTGTGGCAAGGGGCCGTGCTCAGCGACAGGTCAGCACGCGAGGACTACACCCTGTTCGTCTACGAGTGCGACATCACCGAGGGCTCAGAGGGCCACAACCCCAAGCACCGGCAGCGCGAAGGCACTCTCTCGTGGCTGGTCCGTGTTTCTGCTTCAGGTGAGGCTCGCACCGTGTCATGGGACACGTTGCCGAACCTGGCTCCTGCCCAAGACCTCGTATCTGTTCCGCTCGTACCGGAAGATGCGGAAGCCGCACGCCGGCAGGCTGTCGAAGCAGCCGAGAGGGAACGCTCCCGCCGAGCACAGCGGCTCGACTCGTGGGTCAAGCAACTTAGGAAGGAGCTACGCCGACTGCCGAACGCTCTGACCGACCCGATCCCTGACAGAGAAACGAAGCTGGCGCAGCGGAACAAGATCAGGGAGACCATCGCAGCACGCATCGAAGAAGCCAAGGGTGCAGCCCAGGTCACCTGTGGCGAGCCGCGCAGAATCGGATGGGCGCACGTCGTCGCTGTCCAACACGACGACGATGAGATGGACGACACCGATCCCGAGAGTGAGGCTGTTGCGATGCGGCTGGTCGATAACCGTCTGACCGCTCAAGGGTGGAAGGTCACCGACGTGCACACCGAAGGCCACGCCTATGACCTTCACGCCGAACGAGGCTCTGAGCAGCGATGCGTCGAAGTCAAGGGACTCGCCGGAAACGCGTCCAGCGCCGGAATCAGGCTCACAGGCGGCGAACTCGCCAAGGCCGCCCAGCTAGCCGACGAGTATTGGCTCTACGTCGTGGACAACTGCTTCGACGGCGAAGGCCGACTCTACGCAGCGTGGCAGAACCCTGCAGAGACGTTCCGGGACAGCTTCACCGACGTGCCCGTAGTGCGCCTCACAGGCGGCCAGCTCAAGGCCGCCCTGCCTCAGGCAGGAAGCGCAGCAGGAGCCTCGTGACCGCCCGGATGCTCGAACGCCGGGTCCCTTCGGTGCGGCCCGTTGATGACCTACGACGTCTCCGCCGTCTCTAACGGCTGGATGCTGCGAATCTGCTCCGCCTCCGCCCGTTGGGCGTGGTAGAGGTCCCAACGCAGCTGCAGGTTCATCCACAGGTCGGGCGTCGTGCCCAGAAGTCGCGCCAGCCGCAGGGCCGTGCTGGGGGTGACGCCGCGTCGCCCTCTGACGATCTCGTTCACGCGCTGGAACGGCACGCCGATCGCCGTGGCCAGTCCGCTCTGGGTAAAGTCGAGTGGGTGCAGGAACTCGTGCAGCAGCACGGCGCCCGGATGGGTCGGCTCTCGGTCGGTCGGTATGCGTACCATCTGTCGCTCCTTGGGCTAGTGGTAGTCCGTGATCTCCACATCGTCAGGGCCGGACTCGGTCCAGACGAAGCAGATTCGGTATTGTTGGTTGATTCGAATGCTGAACTGCCCGCTGCGCTCACCGCGTAGTGGTTCGAGCCGGTTTCCTGGCAGGGCCGCGAGGTCACTCAACGCGGCTGCTGAATCGAGCAGGTCCAGCTTTCTGCGGGCGCTGCCCCATAGCTGCGCAGGGCACGTCCGGCGAGCGCGGTACGTGTTCTGTCCGTTGAATACGTCCTCGGTGCCTCCACCTCGAAACGAGGCTATCATGGGGACATGATAGCACGGATTTCATGCTATTGGCGTGGAGCGCTGTCCTTGCGGAGCAGCCCGTCGAAGTTGGTCATCCTGCTTGCAGGAGGCACGAAGGCCCGCCAGCAACAAGACATCGATAGGGCCCGCTCGGTGCCATCACGGGCAGGTCGCCGGAGAGCTTGATGCGGATGCTCGACCCGGAGGGCTCCTCCGACGCCGGCGACCTGCTTGAGGTGCTCGCCCGGGTTCTGCGGCACGAGGGCGTGCGTGTCGAGGTGAGTGCTGTTCGTGAGGCGCACGACGGCGGGGGCAGCGCTGTAGCCGAATCGGCCGCTGCGAGGTGAACAGCACTGCCCAGGATTAGGTTCCGCCCAGGAGCGTCGTGACCACTCGGATGATCGAGCGCTGGTTCCCATGCACCGAGGTGTCCGAACACTCAGCGAAGGGATGGGGCACCGGATTCGCGGAGAAGAGCCTGTTCACCTGGTTCGCGTCCCGTCCTTTGGCGCAGGCGAAGGCGGCGGTGGTCTGCTCGCTGCTTCCCTGGCCCGACGACGAGCACGAGCAGGAGCGCCTGAAGCGGCTGGTGCGCGGCGCGATGACCGACTACGACGCCAACAACCGCGAACTGCGAGAGGAACTGGCAAAGCACTACCCCGAGGGGGCCAAGATCTGCGACCCGTTCTCCGGACGGGCCATGATCCCCATCGAAGCCGCCCGGCTCGGCATCCGAGCATGGGGCATCGACTACTCGCCGGTGGCGACCCTCGCAGGCAAGCTGCTTGCCGAGTATCCGCTCCGGGATTGGGACAACGAGCCCGACCTGCCCTTCGACGGCTACCAACAGCACACGACCGAGCACTTCACCGAGCCGAGACTGCTTCGCGACGTGCGATTCGTGCTCGACCTGGTGGGGCGGCGCTACGCGGAGGCGATGGGGGCCTTCTACCCGGTCGTCGACGGGAGGCGACCATGGGGCTATGTGTGGGCTGTCACCCTGCCCTGCACCAACTGCGGCAGCCGGTTCCCGCTGACGGGAAGCCTCGAACTGCGCCGACCCAAGCCGGCCCGAGCCGGCAAGCGGATCAAGCCGGCCGACCCCGGACAGTCCTATCGCATCGTCGCTGACGCAGGGACGGGCCGGTTCCGCACCGAAGTTCACGACGGTTCGCCCGACGCCGCTCCGACGCTGGTGAAGACGCCCGGCAGGCGGGGAAAGACCGCGGTGTGCTGCTTCTGCTCGCACCCGCACACCCTCGACACCCTCAAGCGGATGATGCGCGACGGTCTCAAGAACGACGCCATGCTCGCGGTGGCCGATCTCGACGATGAGGTCGGCAAGGTCTACAGGACTCCCACGACCGGGGGGGGGGCGTAGGCGATCTAGATGTATTCGATGAGGTTCAAACTGCTTTAGCGGGTGAATCGGACTTTGGGCCGGGCCTGCCCGCCGTCCCGGCCGAGCGACTCGATCCTGGACTGTCGGCGTTCATCGGCCCCGCCGGCTACGGCTACCGGAGCTGGGGCGAACTGTGCAACGCCCGCCAGACTCTCGGCTTCGTCCGCCTCGCCCGCATCATCGACGACCTCCTTTGCGATCTGCTCACGGGCGGGGTCAGCAGCGACTACGCAGGAGCGCTCACCGGCTACGCCGCCGCGAACCTCGTGCGGCGCATCAAATACAGCACTCGAAGCGCCTCGCTTCAAGTGGGACGAGACTGTGCGGGACATATCTACTTCAACGACTCGGGCATTGCGCACAGTTTCGACTATTTCGAGACAGGCTGCGGTGAGGGCCCGTCCACCTGGGGCTCGCTTGCGTTACACACACTAAGGGGCATTGGGCAACAGCTTGATCGGGTAGCAGGCTGTGCAGCGGCTGTGCAGCGCGGCTCGGCGACGGAACTGCCTATGCCGGACGACTCGCTGGACGCGGTGGTGACCGATCCGCCGTATGACGCGATGATCAACTACTGCGACTCGTCGGATCTGATGTTCGTGTGGCTGAAGCGGGCGCTGAGATCGTCGCATCCGTGGTTCGGGGTGACCACCGACCCTGACGGGCTGCAGGAGAAGACCCAGGAGGCGGTCATCAAGTTCGGCTCGGTAGGGGACGACCACCGCACCGAGGCGCACTACAAGAAATGCATCACGAAGGCGTTCGAGCAGGCGCGCCGCAAGGTAGGAGCCGAGGGCGTCGTAAGCATCGTGTTCGGCCACGGCGACCCGGACGCGTGGGCGCGGGTGCTGACAGCCATCTCGGACGCTGGCTTAGTGCTCACGGGATCATGGCCGTGCAGTACCGAGAAGGGCGGCAAGCAGACCGGCGAGTACATCGACAACACGATCATGATGGCTTGCCGCGCGGCGGCGGCGGACAGACCTGTGGGCGATGTGCGTAGGGTGGACGATGAGATCCGTGCGGAGATCGCTCGGCGTGTACCGGATTGGACGGCTGACGGGCTGGCCGACTCGGACCAGCGGATGGCGGCTATAGCGCCGGCGATGGAGGTGGTGGGCCGCTACAGCGAGGTCCGGGACTTCACGGGCGCGCCGGTGCCGATTCAGCATTTCCTGGGGTTGGCGCACAAGGCTGTTGAGGAGGCTGCGAATGTGCGGATCGAGAAGTTTCGGCTGACGGACTTCGATGAGCGCACCCGGTTCGCGATCTCGTGGGCGCGCCAGCACGGCAGGCGAGTGGCCGCAGCGTCAGAAGCCCGGTGGCAGCGCTTGTCCTACGACATGTCCGACAGTGATGTGGAGGGCATCATCACCAAGGAGAAGGGCGGCTCGAGGCTGGCGTTCGGCGACGAGTCGGCATCCCGCCCGGACCTGCATTCGACCAGTGCTGTCATCGATATCGCACTGGCTGTTGCTGCGGAGGGGCGTTCGCTGTCAGACATCGCGGGGGCGTTGCATCTGCTTGACCGGGAGAATGACGAGATGCTGTGGGCCGCGATGGGCGAATTGGCCCGTCTCGTTGGTGAGGGCGATCGCGACGGGCAGATCTGGGCGTGGGCGGTGCGGAACCGCCACCTGATCTGCGGTCAGGCACAGCGGGCGCGCACGGAGCATCAGAAGGAACTGGAAGTCAAGGCCGCCCAGGACAGCCAGATCAGCATGTTCTGACCAGAAGAAACGGGAGCAGCACATCATGACGAACGCGAGCGCACCCTGGTGGGAAGTTATCTCCTTGCGGGATGAGGTCACTAGCAGCGGCGGCGCGATTGACGATGTTCAGATGTCGTTGCACAACGCTGTGTTCGGCAAGGAGGGCGTAGGCGCTGGCCGAACCCCGTACTCGGATGCGGCCTACTTCGGAAGCATCACACACCCGACCGGCAACCTTGTGGAGTTGATGGCACGCGTCGCGGTTCGGCTCGGGGTGCCGGGATCAACACAGACGAGCGCGATGTGGCGGCTCGATCAAGCGATGGGTGGCGGCAAGTCGCACGGCCTGATCGGGCTGTGGCACCTTGCGGTGCATCCCGAGGAACTGGCTGAGACGGATCTCGGCAGGGCGGTCATGGCGGCAGCGGAGAGCATCGCGGGGCCGGGGGAGGTGCGCGCCGATTTGGGCAACCCGATCTGTGTTGTCTTGGATTGCGACAACACGACTGCGGATGCTGAGGACTTCGGTCCTGCTAGCCGTCTCGGGGAGCGGTTCTTGTGGAGGCTCTTCGACAAGGACGGTCACCGCTACGACGCCTTCAAGGCCCACGTCACCAACAAGGCGAAGGTGGCGGAGGCGCTCAGCAGCGTAGGTCGGCCTGTGCTGATCCTCATTGACGAGATCATGGACTACATCCGGGCCGTGGCCGCGTCCGACCCGGATGGCTCGGTGCTGGACATGGCGTTCCTTCGGGTGCTGCTCGATGTGGTCAACGACGTGCCGAACTGTGCCGCGGTGGTGGTGATGATCGCCTCCGACAAGGACAACATGGTGATGAGCGACACCGGAGCCGGCCATCGCGCCGAGATGGAGGACCTGCTCACCCGCAACGCTCGCACGACCGCGGTTACAGGGGGAGGCGACTTCGCGGAGATCATCCAACGCCGTCTGTTTGCAGATCGGCCCTCCAAGGAGGTCACTGATGCGACCGCGGATCGGTATCTCGATGAGATGCGTGGCGCTTGGGAGACGAAGGTCTTCAAGAAGCTGGGTGGCTGGTCGAAGCCGGAGTTCCGCAGCCAGGTCGGGCGGTGCTATCCGTTCCATCCTGAACTGATCGCGCTGGCTGAAGATGAGTGGGCGCAACATGCTGGCTTCCAGCGTGTGCGATCCATCATCAGGGTGTTCGCATCGGCGGCGCATGAGCAAGCCCGCCGCGCCGGGGCAGGAGAGTGGGCGCCCGAGCTGATCGGCAGCGGCGACCTGCCGTTGCAGTTCAACCAGCTCCGGGAGTCGCTGCTCAGCTCCGGCCTCGTTGCTGATGAGAAGACCCAGGCCAACCTCCGCGAGGTCGCCAGTGTCGATATTGTCGATCAGCACAATCCCGAGAGGGGGGCGGCCAGCCGCCTTGACGCGGCGCGTGAAGAGGGTTGGGCGAAATACAACCCCCGTGCGGCCGAGCGGATGGCGACAGCGTTGTTCGTTCGGTCGTTGTGCCCGCGCGCTGGTGGTGCTCGTGGAGCGACCGAAGCCGAACTGTTCGCCGCTTCGTTCGTTCCCAGCGGCGCATATGGCACCGGAGACGCCGAGACGGTCGCAGCCGAGTTGCTGGAGACCGAAGAGGGAGCGGCATCGGTGGACTCGCTGCCGGGGCGGGGTGGTGCTCCGAAGCGGTGGGTATTCGAGACTCGCAAGACGCTGGCGATGCTGACTCGGGCTGAGAAGAAGACCGTCAGCGACCGCGACCGAGACCGTGCCATCACAGAGCGCGCCTTCGATCTCGCATCCTCCGGGCCGTTCGACAAGATCGTGCAGGCCGATGGCGGGTACCCTCCCGACGAGGGCGGCACAGCACAGCAGTGCGTTGACGTGCTCTCACAGGCGGGCATCGACAACAAGCACCAGACCAGGCTCGTGATCTTGGACTCGCGCTGGTTCTCGCTGTTCAACGGCGACGACACCGCCACACGCGAAGCGACCACAGCAGCGATGGGTGTCGGCCCGAAGCCGATTAGCGTCCAGTGGGCATCATCGGCGGTGTTTGCTTGCGCCAACACCGCTGTCCGCGCCCAAGCTCGCGGCCTCGCCTCGGAATGGATCGCCCGTACGCGGGTTGCTGAGCATCCCGCGGTGAAGGCCGACAAGGACATGCACAAGCAGGCCCAGGAGGAGGCCCGAGAGGCCAAGAAGCGTCTCGACAGCATGGTGAAGCAGTGCTACAAGCACATCATCTACCTCGCCCCCAAAGGCGACTACGAGCGCAGCGTCGAGTTCCTCAGGCTCCGCAAGGACACGCAGAGCGCCCTCAACGGCTCGGACGTGTGGGAGGAACTGCGCGAGTACAGCAAGGTGTTCAACCCCGGCGAGTTCACCCGAAAGGCCCTGCTCCACAACCTGCGAGACAACGACTACGGATGCCCTATCTCGGAGATACGCGACGGCTTCTGGTCCAACCCGCACAAGCCGCTACTGCCCACCGGCGCGGCAGAACTACGAGACGCGATCTTCGACGCCATCGCGATGGGGGACATCGAGCTGGTCAACCCCGAGGGCGTCGTCTTCCCCGTCCATGCGCGGAACGACATCAACCTCGCAGCCGACAACATCCGCATACGCCGCGCCACATGTCCCACCTGCGGCATACCATCCCGCGACTGCGAAGGCCACCCCTCCTGCGCCAAGTGCGGCCAACCGCCAGATGACTGCACCTGCGAAACCGAAGACACAGGAGAGGTAGGGGACTCGACGGGACAGCCCGACGACGGCAGCTCACAGACCGCTGGCCCCACCGTCCAGGTCAGGCATTGGCAACTCACGCTCAACATCAACACCGCCGTCAACCCCGACGATCCCGACGCCGACCTCGTGCATCTCCTACGTGAGCTGTCGAATCGCCTAGAAGAAGGCAACATCGCTCACATCAACCAAACCACCCAAATCACCATCACAGGCGAACAAGAGGACGCCGACGCCATCGAAGACCTAGCCAAAGAAGCCGGAACCGCCGTCAACGTGCTTCAACTGTGAGTTGATATCGAAATCGGAACCAGAGACGAGGAGGAGACGATGCTCAAGAGCATCCGCATCAAGAACTACAGCCGACGTGCTGGCCTTCTTCAAGCACATCGACTCCCGCACCCCCGCCGGCATCGACGTCCACGTCATCTTGGACAACGTCTCCGCCCACAAGTCCCAGCCGGTGCGCGAATGGCTCGAACACCCCCGCCGCGAGCGCTGGCACCTGCACTCCACCCCCACCAGCACCAGCTGGGCCAACCTCGTCGAATGCTGGTTCTCGATCCTGGCGCGCAAAGCACTCAAGAACCGAGCATTCAACTCCGTCGCCGACCTCCAACACGCCATCGACGCCTGGGCCCAGCACTGGAACCAAGACCCCCAGCCCCTCAAATGGACCAAACAAGCCCAACCCGTCATCGACAAAGTCAAACGAGCCCGAACCGCCCTACACCACGCAACCAAACCCGCGACAGACCACTAGGGCGTGCGCTCGGCCGACGCGGAACCCCGGCCCATAGCCATCTAGCCTGGCTCGGGTCAAGGGCCTGGCTCGGCTCGACCATGGCTAGGCATGGCTGCGCAAGGCACCACAAACGAGACAGCCCCGACCGGAATCGGGTTATCCGCTGAGACAGATCAAAGTTACCGCTAGACAGGCCGTCAAACGTTCCCAGATTCGGGACATCGCGTTTCTTGCACGGACAGCGACACCCCGCCTGACCTGGGCGTTCGGCAATTGTCATCCAACCCCTACAGCCCCGTGACGGGCGAGCGTAGCGGGGACATCGACCGTCAGGAGGCCAGCGGGCGGCCGAAGGGCAGCTCGTCCTGCCAGGTCGACAGGAAGGCCTCGGCGGCGTAGCAGGCGCCCAGGAAGGGGCCGTCGTCGGAGGCGAGGGCGTCGGCCATCAACGCGGCGACGGTGCTGGCGATCTCGGCCCGGACGTCGTCGTCGCCGGTGTCGGGGCTGCTCCAGGACGCGATGGTGGAGCCGGCCAGGGCCACGAAGTCGGGCACCGCGGCGATGCCTTCGCGGCGACACACCGCCAGCGCCTTGGAGGTGAAGGCCAAACGACCGCTGGGCACCAGGGCACGGCATTCGAGTTGCTCGGCCACTCCGTGGTGGACGATCCCCATCTTCGAGCCGGCGAATACCACATCGGCGGCGATGCCCCACAGCGCGCCCGGCTCGGCCAACCCGTCGCCGCCGCCGGCCAGCGCGCCCAGGGCCTTGTCGCCGTGCTCGGCCCAGGCGTCGGCCAGAGCGGCCGGGTCGAAGCCGTCGGCGGACGCGAGCGACCCCTCGGCGGTGGCCAGGCCCACAACCCGTCCGCCCCTCTCGGCCACCGCCTGCGTCAGCGCCGGGCCTGTCGTCGAGAACCCCTCGATGACCGCGGTGCGTCCGTCGATTCCCACGGCCGCGTCGGCCGCCGCGGCCGCGGACAGTCCGTCGAACTGTGCCCCGAAGGCGTCGAGGCGCTCGGCGTTGCGGGGATCGGCGTCGCGCAGCGGAGCCAGATCCCGGTCGCTCACGCCTTTGGCCGCGTCGGGAAGGTAGGTGCCCTCAGCCACCAGGGCCGCGGCCTCGGCCACGAACGCGGCGACCGCCTCGGCCCGCGCCGGCGCCTCGGCGTTGATGCCCGCGGAGGCGCCGCTGCGACGCATCTGGAGCGCGGCGTAGGTGTAGGTCTGGGAGCGGGCCAGGTCCTTGGCCCCGCCCTGGAGGATCTTGCGGGCCCAGCGCACCGGCCCCGACGCCGCCTCGGCGCCGGCCAGGTCCAGCGCCACGAACGCGTCGACGTTGTTGAACTTGTGCAGCCGCATGCGCCCTCCTCAGCCGGCGCCGTTGAGGATCCGCACCGGCAGCTTGCGGGGCCCGCGGATCTGTCCGGTCGACCAGGTCACGCCGTCGGGGTCGGCCAGCTCGAAGTCCGGGACGCGGGCCATCCACTCCTCCAGGGCCACGGTCAGCTCCATGCGGGCCAGGTTCGATCCCAGGCAGCGGTGGATGCCGAGTCCGAAGGCGACATGGCGGTTGCGCCGCCGGTCGATCACGAACTCGCCGGCGTCCTCGAAGGCCTCGGGGTCGCGGTTGGCGGCCGGGAACGGCAGCAGCACCCAGTCGTCGGCCTGCATCGACTGGCCCGCGAACTCGGCGTCGGTGGCCACCAGCCGGGCCATGGTCACCGGCGCGTAGAAGCGCAGGAACTCCTCCACCGCGAACGGCCGCACCGCGGGGTCCTCCACCCAGCGCCTGCGGTCCTCGGGATGCTGGGCCAAATGCCACAGCGAGGCGCCGATGGACGACCAGGTGGTGTCCACCCCGGCGACAATAAGCAGTGCGCAGGTGCCCCGCACATGCTCGTGCTCCAGGGGCCGGCCCGCGATCTTGGCGTGGGTCATGTGGCTGATCAGGTCGTCCTGGGGCTCGTCGGCCCGCTGCGCGATGAGCTTGTCGAGGTAGAAGTCGATCGAGTCCTCGTACTCGACGTGCAGCTCGGTGCCGGGCTGCTCCATGATCCGGTGGATGAACACCCGGAACTGGTCGCCGTCGGAGCGGGGCACCCCCAGCATGTCGGCGATCACCCGCACCGGGATGTGCTGGGTGTAGCCGAGGGCGGCGTCCACTATGTCGGTGCGTCCGGCCTCCACGTCGGCCAGGAGGTCGTCGAGCAATTCGCGGCAGGTCTCACGGGTGGACTCCCGCTTGGCCTCTATCGGCTTGGGGGCGAAGGCGGGCAGCAGGAACTCGCGGGCGATGCGATGGAACGGCGGGTCGCTGGTGATCGGCGGGGCGAACCCCACCGGCGGAGGGATGTCGGGACGGCCGTCGTGCACCACCACGCCGTTGGAGCTGAACGTGTCGGTGTCCTTGGCGATGGCGCAGACGTCGGTATGGCGCACCGGCAGCCAGGTCCCGCCGTAGCGGTCGCTGTGGGCCACCGGGCACTCCTGGCGCAACTCGTCCCATATCTCCGGGGCGCGGGCCGCGTAGCCCGGGTCGACATGGTCGAAGTCGGTGGCCCAGTCGGCCACCGGCGCCCGGGGCTTGGGGCCGTCGCGGGCGCCGTCGGCGCCGTCGGCGCCGTCGGCGTCGGCACTCCGGTCGGTCGAGGGATCGGTCGAAGGGATCGTGTAGGTCATGGCGTCAGGGTCAACTCCTCGGCCTCAGATGTTGGGCCGCCCATCCACGACCGGACACTACCCGCAGGCGCGCCCTCCCCTCCCGTCGGCGGTCTCCGCTGGACGTGCCCAAGGGAGAGGCGGTGACGCTCGCTCTCGACAGTGTTCCGGTCTAGGCGGGTGATCGCTCAGTCGTCGTCGTGGATGGTGCCGGTCGCCTCGCTTGCGTCGTTCGCGATGACCGCGCCGTCTGCGGCTGTCAACTCGAGGAACAGCGTTTCGGCGCCCTCGTTGCGGTTGTCGTCCACGACGTTCACACCGACCGTGCCCCGCGTCCGACCTGCCCAGATCGTGGTCCGGCCATATCCGCCCCAATAGTCCGATCCGCCGATGGCTGTGCCGCCGCGGATCTCGTAGTGGACCGTCACGTCGTGATCCGATGCTTCGCTCAGCACGACCTCGAAGACCAGCAACGTGAGGTATCCGGTCGCGCCCTCGACAACTGAGGCGTCGGCGACCGACACCGCAGCCGTGCCCGCCGGTGGCGGGTCGTCGTTGTCGGTGACGTCCACGGTGGCGGTCCCTTGGGTGGTGGAGACGGTGTAGCCGTTGCCGGCGTCGACGGTGACGCTTATCGAGCCGTCGGTCTCGTCGGCGGCGTCGTCGGTGGTGGCGATGGATAGCGTCGCGGCGCCGCTGGTGGGGATGGTGGCGGTGCGTGCGCCGGTCGTGGCGCCGAAGTCGCCGTCCTGGGCGACCGTGACGTCGACGGTGAGCGGCGCGTCCGGGGCCGGTGTGGCGGTGACGGTGAAGCTGGCGCTGGCGCCCTCGGTGACGGCGCTGCCGGCGGTGATGCTGATCTGCGGCACCACGACCGGTGGCGGGTCGTCGTTGTCGGTGACGTCCACGGTGGCGGTCCCTTGGGTGGTGGAGACGGTGTAGCCGTTGCCGGCGTCGACGGTGACGCTTATCGAGCCGTCGGTCTCGTCGGCGGCGTCGTCGGTGGTGGCGATGGATAGCGTCGCGGCGCCGCTGGTGGGGATGGTGGCGGTGCGTGCGCCGGTCGTGGCGCCGAAGTCGCCGTCCTGGGCGACCGTGACGTCGACGGTGAGCGGCGCGTCCGGGGCCGGTGTGGCGGTGACGGTGAAGCTGGCGCTGGCGCCCTCGGTGATCGCGCTGCCCGCAGTGATTGACACTCGCGGCGCCTTCGCTGACGGATCGACTCTGATCGAGACGCTGTAACTGGCGGTCTGCGGCGGGTTCGCGCTGTCGGTCGCGGTCACGGTGAACGTCTTCTCCGCGAACTCGCGCGACGGCGTGCCGCTGATCGCGCCGGTCTCGGTGTTGAAGCTGACGCCGCTGGGAAGTTCCGACGAAGCGGGCGAGATGCTGTAGCTGACCGCGCCGATCCCGCCGCTGTGCGTCGGCGAGATCGAGAGCGGGTCGCCGGCGCCCACCGAGTAGCTTGACTGCGTGCCTGACAAAACCAGTTTGCGCACTTCGATCTTGAATCGGTAGTCGGCCGTGTTGCCGTCCGCGTCCGTGGCGGTGACCGTGTACGTCTGCTTCGCCTGCGTCCTGCCGGCGTCGAGCGTGCCGCTGATCGCGCCGGTCTCGCTGTCGAAGCTGAGTCCGCCCGGCAGCGCCGGCGTGGCCGCGAGGGAGTAGGTGATCGTCCCGGAGAGGCCGGGCAGCGCCATCGCTGGAATGCTCACCGTCTGGCCGGCGCCGAGAAGATGAACGTCCTGCACTTCGACGTCGACCGTGATGCTGATGCGCTGAGGGGTGCGGTCGTCGTACGCACGGTCTTCGTAGGCGGTGATCGTGTACGTGTTCTTCACCATCGGCCGTGCGCTGCTGGCCAGCAACCTTCCCGAGTAGGGGTGCATGGTCAACACGCCGTTGTGGGTGGCGCTGTAGGTGTATCTCAGGTTAGTGGTCGGGTTGACCAATGCCGGCGGGACGATCTCGATCCGCTCGCCGGCTTCGAAGACCATGTCGGGCATGCTCGACGCGGACCAGTGCATGCCCGACACGACGGAGAGGCGCACGTCGAAGGCCGCCGTCTGCGCGCCGCCGGTCTTGGAGTCGGTCGCGGTGACCGTGTAGGTGACCTGTCCTTGCAGCGTCGTCGGGGCGCCGCTTATCACGCCGCTCGCGGTGTCGAGCGAGAGCCCGGCGGGCAGGGCGGGGCTGACGGTGTAGGTGACAGCCCCTTCGGCGTGGAACAGTTGCGGCGGCTTGATCGTCCGCTGCTGACCCTTGTACAGCGTGCGCCGGCCGAGGCTGTCCGCGTCGAAGCCCATGCCCGCGCCGAGGACCTCGACCGCGATCGTGTAGCTGCCGCTCCAACTCTGCGGGTGGCCGCAGACGTACTCGATCCGGTACAGCGCCGGAGCGGCGCGGAGCTTTGCCCGGCCGGAGAGCCGCGGGAGGCCGCCGCTGTAGTCGAGGCTGAAGCCGTTGTCCGACCTCGTCACCACCTCCTGGCCCCCCACGCGCTTCCAGAGCACGCCGGCGCCGACGATGCAGTCCTCGGCGCCGGCCGGCCTCAGCGACGGCGCCACGTAGCTGATCCGCCGCCCGACCTCCACCTGGCCCAGGTCGACGTCCGCGTTGCCGGTCGACTCCTCCTCGTCCGTCTTCGGCGGGTCGTCGTTGTCGGCCACGACCGCCGAGGCCGCGCCCTGCGTGGCGGACACGCTGTAGCCGTCCCCGGCGTCCACGGTCACACTGACCGAGCCGTCGGGCTCGTCCGCGTCGTCGTCGGTGGTGGCGACGGTCAGCGTGGCGCTGCCGGCGGCGGGGATCGTCACCGCCTGCGTTCCTGTGGCCGCGCCGTAGTCGCCCTCCTGGCCGACCGTCAGGTTTACCGTCAGCGGCGCCGACGGCGCCGGATCGGCAGTGACGGTAAACTGGGCGTCGGCGCCCTCGGTGACGTCGCCGCCCGAGGTGACGCTCACCTCCGAGGTCGCCAGCGGTGCGTCGTCGTTGTCGAGCACGGAGACGGTCTCCGTCGACAAGGATCCGACGGTGTATCCGTCGCCGTCGTTCAGCGACAGCGTGACCGAGCCTTCGGGTTCGTCCGCGTCGTCGTCGGTGGTGGCGATGGTCAGCGTGGCGCTGCCGGCAGCGGGAATCGTGACCGTCTGCGATCCCGTGCTGACGCCGAAGTCGCCGCTGGCGGCAACCGTGACGAGCACCGCCAGGTCCGACGTCGGGGCCGGCGCAGCTGTCAGGGTGAATGTGACGTTCTCGCCTTCGCTGCCGCCTCGCGACGCGGTGATGTTCACCTCCGGCGCCGGCGGCGGGTCGTCGTTGTCAGCCACGCCCACCGAGGCTGTGCCCTGCGTCGCGGACGCGGTGTAGCCGTCTCCGGCGTCCACCGTCACGCTCACCGAGCCGTCGGGTTCATCCGAGTCGTCGTCGGCAGTGCCGACGGCCACCGTGGCGCTGCCCTCGGTGGGGATCGTCACCGTCTGCGTTCCCGTGATCGCCCCGAAGGCGCCCTCCTGGCCGACCGTCAGGCTGACCGACAGCGGAGCGGTGGGAGATGGAGTAGCAGTGACGGTGAACTGGGCGTCGCCGCCCTCGGTGACGTCGCTGCCCGCCGTGACGCTCACCTCCGGGTCCGGCGGGCCGTCGTTGTCAGCCACGCCCACCGAGGCCGTACCCTCGTCGGCGGACACGGTGTAGCCGACTCCGGGCCTGAGGGTTGCGCTCACCGACCCGTCGGGCTCGTCGGTGTCGTCATCTCTGGTCCTCGATCCGATTGTCGCGCGGCCGCTGGTGGAGACCCACGCCGTCATCATCCCGCTTGACCATAAGAAGCGCCCGTCCTGGCCGATGTTCACGTTGACAGCTATCGTCCCGGCGGGCGCTGGATCGGCGCTGACAACAAATGTGGCCAAGCCACCTTCCACGATGCCGGGGAGTGGACGAATGCTGACGACGGGCAAGTCTCCGGAGTCGTCGTCTGCATCGTTTACCACGGTCATGGTGAAGTCGATGTTGGTCTTCTCACCGCTGTCGGGGTCGGTTGCGGTCAGCACGATGCTGTAGACGTTGTCGCCGTCCGCGTCTTCGGGGTTCTCGTAGTCTTGCGGATAGAAGTACAGATCACGTCGGGTGGGCGTTGTCCAGATGAAGAACGCGCCTTTGTCGGGGCCGGACATCGACCAACTGGCGGCCGCGTTGGGAACGAGGGGGGCCAGTTTGGTCACAACAGTCCGGCCCTCTTTCGTGCTGCGGGCAGTCGGCTTATTGCTCGGAACGGCCACCTCCGGCGTGAGCGTCAGGGGAGGGGCGAAGACCCAGGGGCGAGCCTGCTTGATGGCGAGCTTGTTCCCGGCGGTGATCTTGAACTCGATCTCGATGGCGAAATCGTCGCCGTCCTCGACGTTGTAGAGCGTCTTGAAGCGGTCATGGATGGTCTTGAGGTTGTTGCGAAGCTGCAGCATCTGCGCGTCGCTCATGAGCAGCTGCCCCTGCTTGGCCAGGCTCGAGCGCGACAGCACGATCGGCTTGCCCTCGGCGTCGAGCAGCAGCTCCTCGGGCAACGAGTTCGGCTCCGGGTTGGTGACCAGGTCCTCGCCGACCTGGGTGTTGACGTAGTACATGCCGTCCAGAAACCGGATCGGGTCGGTGCTGACCGCCACGCCGTTGGCCAACTCATCGGAGTAGTTGGGGTGCACCAGCACGCCCATCGCGGTGGTCGTATGGTCGACCCGGTAGTATTCTCGCTCCAGGAAGGCGCGGAAGTTCCAGAGGCTCGCCCAGACCGCCTTGATCGACTTGTCGATGCCGTCGTCCGTCGTCTCGTCTGAGTCCTGCGTCTTCGAGTCGTACAGACCGGCCCCGTTGAAGGCGGGCAGGTCCTCGTTGTTGGTGCTGGACCGGTAGCGCAGCGACTGGCCGTCCGGATACTCGGCGTGCATGGCTTCCAGCGCCTTGATGATCCAATCCGGGCTGTCGGCGTCCTTGATGGCGTCGCGCAGGTCGTCCAGCATCTCCTCCTGGACGTCGTAGTCCGCTTGGAAGCGCGGGTGCGCGAGCATCTGCGTGACGACGGCGCTGAGTTTGGTGCCGGCAGGCAGCGTGAACTTGTCGGCTGCGGGCCACTTCTTCTTGCCGAAGAGGGTCTCCTCTGCCAGCCCGGCATTCTTCATGAACTCGTCGTAGAAGTAGAACGGCACCGCGAATCCCGTCGGGACGGTGCCCGCGGGCAGGCTCAGCTTGCTGAGCTCCGCCATGTTGGCCGCCTTGACGCCGAAGGC
>VYBO01000087.1 GCA_009844405.1 Acidimicrobiaceae bacterium | reverse complement strand
GCCCAAGAAGTTCCGCAGGACGCCGGCCTCGCGGGGGGTGAGTGCGTCCGCGGCCGGGTCGGCGGCGGGCTCGGGCGCGGCGGCGGGATCGGTGCCTTCAGCTTCTACCCGCCCCACCGCTGCCGTCTCGGGGGCTACGCCGTCTGGAGTCGCAGGCCCTGGAGCCTCGGCCGCCAGCGTGTCGCCGGGCGGCTCGTCGCCGGTGAACTCGGTCGTGTCCGTGTCGCTGCCACCTGGGCAGGCAGTTGCGACCAGCGATAATGCAGCCAGCAGGGCGCACAGGACGCGGACCCGGGAAGTCACGTCACCACGTTACGCCCCATGCCACGGGAGGCTCGGCCCTCCGGTCCCTCCGCCACATAATCTCGGGTTGGTAATGCGCGGTGTACGCGAAAAACCAACCCGAGAAAACCCACCGATAATCTCGGGTTGGTCTTGGCTGGTAGATGCGCAAAATCGCACCGAGAAACGGGCGGGCGGAGGTCAGCCTGCAGAATCGGGCCAACCAGAGACCCAAGGAGCGCCGCCGTGGCTGATGGGAACTACGATGGGCGCTTGGCGGTGGTCCGGCTGTCTCGAGGTGTGCGTTGATCGAGCACGATCTGCGGCGAGATCGGAGCTCGACCGTTTGGGGGGTCGGGGCGACTGCGCTGGCCACGTCGCTGATCGGAACGATCGGGACGGCGGCCGAACTCGGGCCCGACTCGCTGGACCCGGTCGCCACCGGGGCGTGGCGGGGCGGGATCGGGGCGCTCGGGCTGCTGGTCTTGACGACGCTGCGCGGTCAGGCGCCGTGGCGGTACCGGCTGCCGGTCCGATGGGTGGCGCTGGGGGCGATGGGAGTGGCGGTCAGCCAGCTGCTGTTCTTCGAGGCGATGGCCCGCACCGGGGTGGCAGTGGGGACGCTGGTGGCGATCGGCGTCGGCCCGCTGGCGGCGGGGTTGATGGACTGGGTGGCGCACGGGCAGCGCCCGGACCGGCACTGGCTGGCGGGGATGGTGGCGGCGATCGCGGGCGTGGCCCTGCTGTCGGGCGGGGCGGCCGAGGTGGTGTGGAGCGGGGTCGGGTTGGCAGTGCTGGCCGGGTGCGGCATCCCGTGCCAGGGGTTCGCAGCCCAGCAACTGATGCGGGACCGGCCGCTAGTGACCGCAATGGCGACGGTCTTGAGCGGGGGTGCGGTGCTGATGCTGCCGGTGACGGCGACTTCGGTGGACACCACGTTCGACTCGATGGCCTCGACCTCGACTGTGCTGTATCTGGGTCTGGTGACGGTGATGCTGGCCCATTCGCTGTGGGGGGCCGGGCTGAAGCGTCTCACTCTGAGCGTGGCGGTGGTGGTGGGGCTGCTGGAGCCGGCGGTGGCGGCGACGCTGGCCATGACGGTGCTCTCCGAGCCGGTGACCGTGGCGCTGATAGTCGGGATCTGCATGGTGATCGCCGGTGTGGCCATCACCTCGCTGAGCCCGGTAGCCGGCCGCACCGGCTAGCACCGATCTCACGACCTCCGCAACTGCTCGAAACATCATGGGTAGACATCAATATGCCCCTGCAAAATCGGGATGAACGCCCGGGTCGCGGGGCATCAATGGCCGCCGCGGGCGGGCCCGGCGTTGTATGGTGGCGGCATCATGGACACCATGCAGCTGTCTCCGCTGCGCCGAGAGCTTCTTGAGATCCTCAAGGAGCGGGGCTACCGGCGGCTCGACCAGCCGATCAGGCTCGCTTCGGGGGCGATGTCGTCGGACTTCATCGACGGCAAGGAGGCGCTGGCCGAGTGGCGCCACCTGCGGCTCGCGTGCGAGGCGATCGTCGAGGCGGTCGCCGCCGACGGCCACCGCTTCGATGCGGTCGGAGGCCTCACTCTGGGCGCCGACGCGCTGGCGGTGGGCATCGCCGCGGTCCACGACTGCCGCTGGTTCTTCGTGCGCAAGGAGCCCAAGAAGCGGGGCACCCGGCGCTGGGTCGAGGGCGCCCAGATCGGCCCGGGCGACACGGTGCTGCTCGTGGACGACGTGGTGACGACGGGCGGGTCGATCTTCAAGGCGCTCGACATCGTCGACCAGACCGGGGCCACCACAGTCGCCGCCGTCACGCTGGTGGACCGCAGCGGCCTGGCCGGCCCCCAGTTCGAGCAACGGCGGATCGGCTACTACCCGATGATCACCTACGACCTGCTCGGCATCGACCCCGTCGAACCGGTAGCCGCAGCCGCCAGCTGAAAGCGGACCACGCGGGCGCCGACGGCGGGCCGGCAGCTACATTCCGGCCGGTACGGGTTGTCGGCGGGCCGGGTGCGGGCCGGCCGGCGGCTAGCTCGCCTGACGACGATCGGGAGCGGGATCCTCGGGAGGTGCCTCGCCGCCCGGCGCCGGCCCGGGACCCCGCAGCGCGAATTCGCCGGACGGCATCAGATAGCCCTCGATGCGGGCAACCCGCTCCCGCGTGTCGGCTACATCGCGGGCCGCGCCGGCGGTCTTGGTGCCGAGCCGGTCCTCAAGCCTGTTCAGCTGGCTCATCAGCAGGCTGATGGTCGTCAAGGTCGATCCGAGGACGGACCCCACGATCGTGATCATCAGTACAACAGTGTCGGCTTCCATATCGTGCTGGTGCCTCCGATCCCTTCAAGACGCTCGAGTGAGGCGAGCCGGAACCTCGGCTTGCGAAGGCAGATCGGACCATATCCATTGTTTTCAATATATGCAGTGAATCATGATGCCGCGCCAGCGCCGGGGTCCGCTGGACGATTGAGATGTGGCTGGTGCGGGTAGTCGACGAGGCCGAACCGCCCCCCGCAACAGAGTCGAGCTTCTCCGTCGTGGACGCCTCGCCGAGTGTGTGCTTGGGTGGACGGTGCTCGACATCCCGCAACAGAGTCGAGCTTCTCCGGCGTGGACGCCGGCAACCGCTGGCTGCCCCACATCGAGTGCCTGGCCGAGCTCGAGGTCACGCGGGCTGCATGGTCGACCCGGTGCGGTTCTGCCCGGACCGGTCGGTGAACCGGGCCGAGATGGCCACGTTCCTGGCCCGCGCCCTGGAGCTCGTCGAGATCCCCGAGCCCACCCCCGACGCCGACGACACCCATGTCGTCCAGATCGTCCAGGGCCGTCCCTGACAGCCGGCGGCTGACCCGCGGGCCGCGGGCGTGCTCGGGCGCGGCGCCCTAAGCGCCTACGCGTCTCAGCCGCTGGGCGGCGGACCAGACCATCCGCAGAAGGGACCGGTCGAACAGCAGGCCGACCGACAGCCGGCGCCCGGCATTGTTGAGCGAGCCGATCGAGAACGTCTTCTTCATCTTGCTGAACCCGCCCAGGCCGGCCTCGAAGCGCCCGTTGACGGCGAGCGTGTCGTATCCCCATTCATGCCTCAGCAGATAGTGGAGGCTGCTCGAGTGCATCTTCACGTCGGCGCCGGCCGCGGTCCCGACACGCTGGAGCCCGTGCTCCAGCGAGAAGCGGTACGTGGCGTCCAGGTCAAGGGCGTAGACGGTGACCGGCCGCAGCAGCCCGACCAGCGGCACCCGGCGGACCAGCCACAGCAGCGCCAGGCTGTTGCGCTCCCGGATCCGCGAGACATACGCCCGGCCCGCCGCCAGCAGGGTCGGCTCGTCGACGCCCTCAGACGTCAGATAGCTCTTGGCGGCGAAGTTGTAGTGCGGGCGGTACCGGTCGAAGGCGGCGTCGTTGGCCCACGGGTCGCCGGCCGTCCAACGGTCGCCCGGATACATCACGACGGGCTCCGAGCCGGCCTCCCGGACAGCGGCCGCCGCGTCCGAGGGCCGGTTGATGCTGTCGTTGCTGTGCCGGTTCTCGTGATGCGAGAAGTACGAGAAGCTGGCGAACGGCACCGTCCACCGGGGCTCCAGCGCCCGGATCTGGGCCTGCATGCCTCGCAGCTTGGCGCGCGCGGCGGCCCGCCTCATGGCCGTGTCGCCGGGCCCGCCCTTCCAGCCGGCGTAGCTGAACTGGGTGAACAGCACGTCGATCGGCCCCACGACCCGCCTGACGCCGGCCAGAGCCCTGCCGTCCACTGCGCAGTCGTTGATGTTCATCACCTTGAACCCGCCGCAGTCGTAGAGGATCCACGAGTCGTACAGCGGAACCTGGCCGCATACCACCTCGACGCCGTTGTCCAGTCTGACCGGCTCCATGTGCCGGAGCTCGCGGGTCCGGTACCCGATCTCCGCGCAGAAGTCGACCACCTTGCGGTCCTTGGTCTGCTGGAACAGGACGGTGGTGTCGCGGCGGAGAGCTTCGGGCACGCTGCGCAGCACCGCGGGCGAGAAGTGGTCGGGATGCTCGTGCGACATCCAGATGCAGTCGATCTCGGCGAACCGCTCCGGGTCGAAGCCGTAGTCGCACAGCAGGCTCCAACCGTCGTTGAAGGCGGTCCCGAACAGCCAGGGATCGGTGATGATCCTGCTTCCGGCGAATTCGAGCACGAACGAGGCGTGGTTGACGAACTCGATAACGGGCCGGCTGCGCTGCATCTTGATCGCCCTTCGGCTCGATCGACTCTCGGCTCGGTCGACTCTCGGCAGTTGCCTACCGCCCGACCCTATTTCTACCACCTGCCCGGCCAGCGGGGGATCGCGAGCGGCGACCGGCTCGGCTTCTTCGACTCAGTCCGTATTGACCACCGATTCTCGCCACCAAGAGGCCCCGCGGATAGGCGGGCGACCCGGCCCATACGGGGCGGGGCCGTGGCCCGAGCGGCCCGTGAGCGAAGCGAACAAGAGCGGAAAATGACCACCCCGCGCCGCGATTGCCTGCCGATCAATCCGCGCTCGCTCTAAGTCTAGAAAATGTCAACTTCAGACGTTCTCGCGAAAACTCACATTGTCCAGATATGACACCGGCTGCTGAACGCTGGCCGACGGGGCCTCTGCGGCATGGTCGTCGTGACCGAGGTTCACCCGTTCGAAGACGGAAACGGCCGCGTCGCTCGAGTGATGATGAACGCCGAGCTGTCAGCAGTCGGCGCCGCTAGCATTGTGATACCCAGCGTGTATCGCAACGAGCACGTTGCGGGGCGGTATCTTGAATTCGCCCCGGTGCAACGGTGCCAACCGCCGGAGCGGCCCCGGTAGCGCCGCGGCGCCGCTTCCTGGCAGCCGGATGGGACAAGTTCCGCGACAACATCGTCCCGGGCGTGATCGTGGCCGTAATGGCAGGCCTCGTGCTGTTCTTCTTCAATGAGACCCGCGACCAGATCGCCGAGACCAACGACGGGGTCACCAGGCTCGCCACCGAACACGGCGCTCGGTTCATCAGGCTGGAGGAGAAGCGGTGAGCAGCCTGATATCGTCCTCGTCACACAAGTCAGCGTGCCATTGACCCGCACCTGCACATGATCCTCGGTCACTCTGCCATCTGCCCTTGCATCGGTTGAAGTCTGCGCGGACTCTCTTGAGGGTCCCCGAGTGTCGAGGGGTGGCCGCGACCGTCACCCCGCCCGCGCATCAGTACGGACGGAGGGCCCGATAGCCCACCCGCAGGCCCTGTCGAGATCGAGGGCGCCGCGCACGGCGCATGAGTACGGACAGAGGGCCCCATAGTTCCACCGCTTCCGCTGTGGCTGGATGGATCAGCCGGCTTGGCGATGATCGTCGTCGAGCCCGTCGGCAGGCGCGGGCGAAGCCCCAGGGGCGAGGCTCCCGGGTCCCATCAGATGGCCCTCGATGCGGGCCAGCCTCTCGCGAGCGTCAGACACGTCGCGGCCCATAGCGTCGAATCTGGCCTCCAGCTTGTCGAAGCGGGTATCGATGCCGTCGAAGCGGGCGTCGATGCCGTCGAAGCGGGCGTCGATTGGGGCGATCGTTTTCTCCACCGTCCCAACCCTGGTGCTGAGCTCCTCGAACTTCTTGTCGAGGTGGTTGAACTGCCGATACATCAGGATGACGATGGTGAGTGTCGAGCCCATGATCGTCACCACCAGAGTCAAGGTGTTGAGGTCGAATGTACTGGCGTCCATTGTGCTGCTGCCTCCGTTCCGCGGCGGGGATTGCTTGAGGCGAGCCATGACCGCGGCTTGCGACGGCAGCAACAACTGTAACTCAAAAGATCTGAAAGCATCAACTAGGATCAGCGATTAGCGAAACACACTGGCGTTGCCCTCTCCGTCCCCGGCACCCTGGTGGGGTGGGGCGAGATCCTCAAGCAGCCCTATATGCGAGCCGGACGCCTCGTGCGGCCGACTGCCGCGGTTCGGAGCAAATGCGCCCACGGGTGTGCAGAATCGCGATTGAGGGACAGAACGGCGACGCGAGCGGCCATATGGAAGTACGAACCGAAACAAACGTTGTAGTGCCGCCGAGGCGGTGGACAGCCCGGCGGCGTCGCGGGCGCCATATGGAAGTACGAACCGAAACAAACGTTGTAGTAGCAACAACTCACACATGGAATCTGGGCCGTCATGTGTGAATGGGCACCGAGGAGAGACATGTGATGGGCAAGCTCACCGCCGCCTCTGTCAGAGGCATGAAGAAGCCCGGGAAGTACTACGACCAGCACGGGCTGATCCTGCGGGTGGCGCCCGGAGGGTCCAGGCAGTGGGTCTGGCGGGGCACCGTCCGAGGGCGGCGCCGAGACATCGGAATGGGCGCGGTGGCGTACACGACGCTGGCCGAGGCCCGCGACATCGCCTACCAGTACCGCAAGCTGGCCCGGGCCGGGATCGACCCCAAGTCGAGGCGGGCCAACGACTGCGCCCCCACCTTCGCGGAGGCCACGGAGCAGGTGATCGAGGCGTACCGGCCCGGCTGGAAGGACACCGGCCGTTCCGAGGAGAACTGGCGGTCGTCGCTGAGGCGGTACGTCTATCCCGCGCTGGGGTCCACCCCCGTGGATGAGATCACGACCGCGGACCTGGTGCGGGTGCTGCTGCCCGTCTGGCACACCAAGGCCGAGACCGCCCGCAAGCTCAAGACCCGCCTCGGGGTGGTGATGCGCTGGAGCATCGCCGCCGGCTACCGCACAGACGACCCCGCAGGCCCTGCGCTGGCCGCGGCGCTGCCGCGCCAGACCACCCCGACCAGGCACCTGGCCAGCCTCCCCCACGACCAGGTGGGCCCGACCCTGGAGAAGCTCGAGACGCTGCCGAGGGCGTGGCCGCCCACGGTGGCTTGTCTGAGGTTCCTGGCCGCCACCGCGGCCCGTTCCGGCGAGGCCCGGTTCGCCACGTGGGACGAGGTCGACCTCGAGACCCGGACCTGGACGGTGCCGGCGGAGCGCACCAAGACCAACCGGGAGCATGTGGTGCCGCTGTCGGCGGCGGCCCTCGAAGCGCTCGACGTGGCCCGCCTCTACTCAAAGGCCCCCAACGGCTCCGGTCCGCTGTTCCCCTCGCCCGGCGGAAAGCCGCTGGGCAACGGCGCCATGTCGAAGATCACCCGGCCCTTCGAGTTCACGCCCCACGGACTGCGGGCCTCGTTCCGGTCGTGGGCGGCCGAGACCGGAGTCCCCCGGGAGGTCGCCGAGGCCGCGCTGGCGCACTCGGGCCGAGCGTTGGAGCGGGCCTACCAGCGCTCGGACCTGCTGGCCGCCCGGCGGAAGGTGATGGAGGCGTGGAGCCGCCACATCGCGTAGCGGGGCGCGGTCGCGGGGCTGCCGTCAGCACTGCTTGAATGCGGTGGAGCGGCCGCTCGTCACATCTCGTAGCGGGGCGCCGCCGCGTGGCTGCAGCCGCCGCGATGAGATGCGGCCATCCTGACGATGGTCGCGCCGCGAGCCGGGTTCGGAATCCAGCTTTGCCACTCATCTTGCCCGTCCGGACGAAGAATCCTCTTCGCCGGCCGCGGGCCCTGAAGGGCAGCGCAACGGGCGCAAATTGAGGGACAAGCTGAGGGAGTTTGCCCCTCTGGAGACTCAAGCGGTGCTTCTGACCTGTGTGTTCGTTCCATCAACCGGGCGCTCGGGTTGGGCAGTGCTCGCCGCGGGCGCCTTGGTCGCATCGCTCCTCGCGGTCTCCGCGGGCCCCGCCGGCGCGGCGGAGGTGAAGGCCGGCGACGACAACGAGGCCTCGCCGGGCAACGAGGCGCCGTTCTCGGCGTGCGTGGGCGACGCGGTCGAGGCCCCCGACCCGGGGTTCTCCGACGTGCCCGCGGGCCACGCGTTCGCCGAGGTGATCAGCTGCATCGCCTACTACGGGATCACCAACGGCACCGGCGACGGGTCGACGTACTCGCCGAACGCCGACGTGAGCCGGGCGCAGATGGCGCTGTTCCTGTACCGGGCCGCGGCGCTGATGGGCGTGGACCTGATGGGCGGCGACGACGACATGATGGCCGACTACAGCGACATCGGCGACGTGTGGGAGGAGGCCCAGAACGCGATCCGGGCGCTGGCGCGAAACGGCATCCTGATGGGCCGCGGCATGGGCCTGTTCGAGCCTGCCGCCGACATCACCCGCGCGGAGATGGCGGCGGCGCTGGTGGCTCTGCTGGACCACACTCCGGGCGCGCCGGTGCACACCGACGACGACGGCCTGTACGAGCTGGGCGACTCGGCCGACACCGCGGAGGCGCCCGACGACTGGTTCGGCGACGTGCGGGCTTCGAAGCCGCGTGCGGTGGACAACGCGGTCGCCGCCGCCTACGAGCTGGGCGTCACGCAGGGGTACTCCGACGGCACGTTCAAGCCCGACGACTCGGTGTCGCGCGGCGAGATGGCCGCGTTCATCACCCGGACCCTGGCCCACAGCAACCTCCGCCCCGCCGGCCTGACCGCGCAGGTGCATGACGCCACGAAGGTGACGGTGTCGGTGCGCGACGCCGACTTCGCGCCGGTGGTGAACCAGGCCGTGGACTTGTTCCGGGCCGCGGCCGCCGACGAGGACCGGGCGTTCACCGCCGCGGGCAAGTGCAGCGGACGCACCCACCCCTTCGAGGACTTGATGTCGGGCAAGTGCGAGATCGACGGCGCGGACCCGGTCACCCAGAGCGACGGCAACGTCGAGCTGACCCTCGGCGGCGACGTCGGCGACGGCCAGACCGTTTGGGTGTGGCACGGCGAGCTCGGCGACAAGGCGGACGCCGAAACCGACTTCGTGAAGGTCTCCATCGTGAAGGGCGCAGCCCCGCGGGTCGACGCTGAGAAGGTGGCGGTCACCACCAGCCTCGCCATGGTCGGCGGGGAGCAGGTGGAAAGGGCCCACTTCGGCGCGACAGTCACTGTCACGATCCAGATGCGCGGCGCCGCCGACGACGGGAAGGAAGTCGACGCGGCGCCGGATCCCGACAAAGCCCCGGTCAAGTACAGCGTCTTGATCGAGGAGTACGTCGACAACCCCGAAACCGACGGCAGATTCGATTCGAATACCGGCACCGGGTTGAGCAGCAGGACCATCGAGGTGACCATCGGCGCGGACGGCTCCGCCACCTTCACCGTCACCGCCGCCGACCAGGACGCCGACGACGACGGTGATTACAAGCGCGTCCAATACACCGTGACAACCGGCGACATCGACGGCGACGGAACCGAGGAAGCCGACGTAACGGCCTATGTGATCTTCGCCGACGAGGATCCGAAGGTGGAGTACGTTTCGGTGGAGTCCAACAGCATCCAGGTCGCACCCGGCGCCAACGGCACCGCCAACAACGCGGCCACGGTGACGGTGCGCGACCAGTACGGCGACCCGTTCAACAACGCGGGCATCGTCTTGTTGAGCAACAACCCGACCGCCGACGGCGACGCCGACGGTTCCACCATCCGCAGCCGGCCCTTGAACACGGGCCGCGGCGGCACGGTGCGCATCGGCTACAGCTACAGCGGCGGCGCCGCCGAGGAGACGCTGGTCGCGGTCTGGGACGCCGACTTGACCGACACCAAGACTTCTGTCGATGCCACCGGCGATGTCACAGTCATCGGTGGCGACAAGCATGGCCACACGAAAGTCTGGTGGGTCTTGCCCTACACCGACGACGCGGGCACCTTGGACGGCGCGAAGGTGCTCAGCATCGATGCCGACAACGACCAGATCGTGGTCGACCCCGTTGAGAATGGGGCGGTTGATCCGACGTCGATCAACTACGACGGCAACGACTTCTTCACCGTCATCGACGAGACCGGAGCTGACTCCGTCACGACTCCGTCTTCGATGACGGACTTCGAGGCGGCAGTTGCGGAGGCTCTGGCGGGCGCCGAGGGCGACTCCCCGACCAACGTCACTCCGACGCTGTTCTTCCAGTCGTACCGCCACGACGAGCCGTCGAGCATCACCGCATTCACGCTGACCATCCCAGGGACGTCCTGACCGGGAAAGGCACGGAGCCGGGGCTCATCGCAAGCCCCCCGGCGCCGCCCCTCCCTTCTAGTACCACCAACCCCGGGGAGGCCCCCGCAAACTGCGGGGGCCTCCCCGCGTCCGTGGGCGAATGACGGCCGCCTGGGTATTCTCGACTGAGGTCGCGAGTCTCCGACGCCGCTTCCGGTGGTGAGGCGTGCTCCGGTGGCGCCGGCGGTGAAGTACCTCGCAGCGCCGGGCAGCGGCTCGACCGGCAACGCGGTCACCGCGAGGGTGGTCGACCAGTACGGCAAGCCCGTGCGCGGCCATCAGGTTATCGCTCAAAAGCGACGGCTTGGCTTGTATGGCTTTGTGAATATGGGTACTATGGCTTTAGTGAAGACGACTGTCGATGTCAACGACGAGCTCTTGCTGCGGGCGAAGCGGCATGCCAAAGCGACCGGGCAGCCGTTGCGTGCGGTGGTTGAACAGGGCCTGCGGGTGGTTCTTGCCGGTGCGCCTCCGGCGCGCTATGTGATGCCTGATCTGCGTGTCGGCGGCGAGCACGGGGAGCCGTGTCCGCTGGATCGGTACTCCTGGTCGGAACTGCGGGACCTGATCTACAACGATCCGTGAGCTGCGATGATCGCAGTCGACACGAACATTCTGGTCTATGCCCACCGGCGCGAGGTGCTGCTGGGCGACGCGGCCCACGCTCTGGTGGTAGGCCTCGCCGAGGGTGAACGACCCTGGGCGATCCCGTGGCCGTGCTGCTACGAGTTCCTCAGCGTGGCCACCAACCGGCGCATCTGGCAGCAGCAGGCGTCCACTCCGCAGCAGGCGTGGGCGCAGATGCGCGCCTGGGCGGCGTCACCGTCGAACCGGATGATCGGCGAGACCGACGGGTTCTTTGAGGTGCTGGAGCGCTTCGTCGCGCGCCCGAACGTCACCGGCGCACTAGTGCACGACGCCAGAGTCGCAGCGATCTGCGTCGCCCACGGTGTGGAGGCGCTGCTCACTCGTGATCGCGATTTCACCATCTTCGCGGAACTCCGCACCCGCGACCCCTTCGCCGCGACAATCTGACGGCGACGCCAGCCGGTGGTTCGATGGGTCAGCCGGCTCGGCGGTGATCGTCGTCCAGCCCGTCGGCAGGCGCGGGCGAAGGACCAGGGGCGAGGCTCCCGGGCCCCATCAGGTGGCCCTCCACCCTCGCCAGCCTCTCGCGAACATCGGTGACGTCCCTGCCCAACGCGTCGATCTTGGTGTCGATCTTGGTGTCGAGCGCGTCGATCTTGGTGTCGAATTTGGTGTCGAGCGCGTTGATCTTGGTGTCGAGACGGCTGAATTGAAAGAAGATCAGACCTACAAGGGTCAGCCACGACCCCGCGATCGTGACCATCAGCGTGATGGTGTTGGAGTCCAATGTGGTCGTGTCCATTGCGTCAAGGCCTCCCGTTCCGCTCCGTTCTTGAGGCGAGCCATGGCCGCGGCTTGCGACGGCAGCAACGACTGTACCCGATAGGATCTGAAAGCATCAACTAGGCGCAGCGTTTAGCGAAACACACTGGCGTTGCTCAACCGGCCGGCGCGGTCCCCGGCCACCACCACTGGGGATTTCTCTACGGGGTCGGGGCTGTGCGCAACGGTCGGAGTGGGATGCGGCAGACCCTGCTCGTCGAGCAACTCAACGAATTCGCCAACGACAGCTTGTATGCCGTCGAGGGCAGCTTGGCGGTCCGGGGCCATCCAGGTCATCGCCTCGCCGAAGCCGCCACGGAGCCCGACCCATTCCTGGTCAGACTCCGACCAGACGGCGCTGCAGGTGAATCGGTCAGCAGTAGCCATCGCGGATCCTCTCGATGTGCTTCAGGGCTTGCCGCATCTGGTACCCCCTTGGTCCGCTTGCCAGCGGGTTGGACGGCCAAGACACCCCGCCGCGGCCACGACAGGGGCCTGAAGCAACACCCGACAACACACGTCCCCGCGTTCTCGCTGCGGGGTCGTGACGGGCCGTTCGTTGTCGAGCGGCGCGCGGGCTGCGGCTTGGGGATCGCTTGACCTGTGGCTCGGGCTGCCGGTCTCTGCGGGGCCTCCATCATCGGCGGCCGGCCGACTCGGTGCATGAGCCGCCGGCCACGGGCTCCCCGAGCCTGCCAAGGCAGGCTCGAGGCTCACCGGCGACGGACTCGCCCGGGACGAGTGCCGCGACCGGGCCGGCAGGCCGGTCTCTGACGACGAGGCGCTCACCGTCGGCGCGGCCCGGCAGACCGCAGCCGCGGTCGAGCTTGGGCAAGCGGCCCAAGAGAGGATCGGGGTACCTACTTACGTGTGTAGCCAAAGCCGAGGTCATCGGCCATAAATGTCACACCCCTGTGGGACGACAGGGGGTATGAGCAGACCGCATGACATCGTGAAGAACGGGATGAGCCTGCCGGGGTTCTTCCGCCGCTACCCGGATGACCTGGCAGCCGAAGCGCAGTTCGAGAAGTGGCGCTGGCCAACCGGGCCGCAATGCCCGCACTGTACGAGCACTAGAGTCGCTGTTGTGAAGTCCCGCCGCCCGCAGCCCTACCGCTGCATGTCGTGTCGCCGTCACTTCTCGTTCAAGACCGACACCCCGATGCACGACTCCAAGCTGGGTGCGCAGACGTGGCTGCTGGGACTGTTCCTGATCGTCGCGAACCCCAAGGGCAAGTCGTCGGTCCAGTTGGCCGCGGACCTGGGGATCACACAGAAGTCGGCTTGGCATCTGTCGCATCGTATCCGCAGGGCGTTGGCCGAGGATTACCTGCCCGGCTTCGACGGGCCGATAGAGGTCGATGAGGCCTACATCGGCGGCAAGTCCAAGTGGAAGCACGCCGACAAGAAGCATGTCAACCCTCACACTCCGGTGTTCGGAGTCATCGACAACGCCACCGGCCAAGCCACCGCCGTCGCCGTCCACGAGGTGACCGCTCCCATGGCCGCGGCCATCGTGCGGGCTGTGGCGGCTGCGGAGGGCATCGAGGTCCACACCGACGGCAGCCACATCTACGACATGCTGCCCACCTTGGGCTACGACCACCACAAGGTGCTGCACACCCTCGGCCAGTACGTCAACGACCAGGGGGCCACCACCAACCACGTCGAGAACTACTGGTCCACCCTCAAACGCATCTACGTGGGCACCTACCACTGGTGGTCACCTGAGCATCTGCACAGGTACTTGGAGGAGCACACCTTCCGCTTCAACCGCTGCCGCTGCCACGTCACCGAACGCATGGCCGAAGCCACCCAGTCCATGTCGGGCAAGCGCCTGAGCTGGCAGCAACTCACCCGCCACGGCCACCACGCGCAGAAAGCCTTGTCAACCCATGGCTGAGCCCTGTACCGTACAGTTGTACGGAACCGATCAGGGAGTGGCTTGATGGCGACCACGGACGTAGAGCAATGGACGCTCGCGCAGATTGGCGGCAAGCTCGTCGAGCTGGGCAACGATGTCCACGGCCTCAAGACGGACATGATGTGCATAGGCGACCGCATCGACGGGGTCGTGGCCGACTTGAAGGCCATCAAGACGCATCTCGGAGTCCCCGACAATGGCTCCTGATCCTGAGCTGCCGCCGGCGTGCCTACCCGGTGAGGAACCCCTCATCGACTTGGAGACATGGGACAAGGCCGGGCGGGCGCTGGTGTCAGCCGGCGAAGGCGCTGATGCAGCCGTAGGACAGCACCGCCATCGGCACGATCACCAACGCCAGCCACACCCCGAGCATTAGCCCGCTGCGGGTCCGTTCTTCGGTGGTGAGGCCGGGGGTTGGTCCTCCGCAGTTCGGGCAGTCCACGGTCTGCTGGTGCACGTTGTGGCCGCAGTGGCGGCATGGTCGCAGGCTCATCGGCACGCCCTCGCGCGGGCGTCCCAGCCCTTGGGCACGTCGGTGCGGCCCCATAGCCGGTCGGCGTTGTTCATCTGAGCGGTGAGGGCGCGCTCCCAGCGGGTGTAGGCGTCGTCGGGCCATGTGGTGACCTTGGAGCCGTGTTGGCGTTCGATGCTGGCCATGGTGTCGCCCGCCTGTTTCCAGCCGTCATAGAGGGAGCACCACCCGGGCCGCGGCGGTGCGGTAGAGGCCGCGGGTCGGCCGGTGGATGTGGTGGCTGGTGCTGCCGGTGCTGGTTGGCTGCTGGCGCAGCCGACAGCGAGCGCGGCGAGCACCACCAGTGGGGCGATGCGGTGCATTGGGTGGCTCCCCTCGAAGCGGGCTGGATGCTGTTGCCGTCAACACCGTGCGACCGACCCGAGGGGAGCCATGGCGGCATCCTCGGCCCGCTAGGGTAAGGTCTGGTCGCAGACCCCTTGGCAGGGTTGCGGTGTTGACGGCAACCGGCACCGTAGGGGCTACCGTCAGGGTGCTCCAACTCGCGCTTCGCGACGGAATACGCGAGTGGTGTTACTCTTGCAACCACATGGAGAGAACTCAGGGAGTGGACTGATGGAGATCGCGGTGACGGTGATCGGGTCGGTGTTGGTGTTGTCGCAGGGGTTCGTGCTGCGGCAGTTGCACCGGATCGAGGTCAAGCTCGACGGGCAGGCTGAGAAGATCGCCGCGGTGGACAAGGAACTGGCTGTGCACATCGAGCGAGGCCACCAACCAGCCACCACCTAGCCCGCGGAGGGCTGCTCCTAGCGCCTCGGCTGGCTAGACAGGTAAGTAGCTACCACACGCTCAACGCCGCGGTGTATGGCTCCGGCACGGGTGAGGGACAACCGGGGGTCCGGCACCCGGCATTCGGATGCGGCCTTGCGCAGGTGTCAGGGGCTCGTTGGTCTGGCCTGACGCGCTCGGTGGAGGCTGCCGGGTTCAGTCACGATGTCGAGGCAGCCGTCGTGCGCGTGTTGGGAGGCTGTCTTGTTCTAGGGGTATCATGAAACTCTCAAAAGCGACCGACGCCGCCATGTCGTCGCTGCACTTGTCGGGCGCGTCGCAATCGTTTCCCGTGGCGGCGATGCCGTCGGCCGGTTCGCAACCCGAACTTCGATTCTCTGTCTATGCGGACCTGGTGGGGCTTCGCCTGACGACCGTCTCGCTAAGCGCGGACCTAGGCGAGCATTAGGCGTTCGCCCTTGGGTTCCGGGACGGGATCGCCGAACTCTCTTGCGGTGGCTACCCAGAGGTCGATCGCCGACTCGACGCTGTCGAGAGCGGCCGGCTTGGTGTCACCGTGAGCGCAGCAGCCCGGAAGTTCGGGAACCTCCGCGACGAAGACGCCGTCCCGGTCGCTCCAGTAGATGATGACCTCGTACTTGTGCATTGGCCCCTCCTCACAGATTGTTGCGCAGAATAGTCCGACGGACCTGCCTGACCTGGTAGGGCTTCGCCTGGCGACCGTCTCGCTGAATGTTGACCAGTTCGCGGACGCCCTCTCTTCTGAAGACGTGGTGACTGCCCCGGACGCGCTCGGCAAAGCCGAGCCGTAGCAGCCACGAGCGGAGTTCCTCGAAGCCTATGTTGCTGTCGGAACGTCCGCTGAGGATCCTCTGTCGAAGATCTTCGTCGCGGCTCACTCGGTGGACTCTACGTGAACTTGCAGCGCGCTGGCGCCGACGGGCGGTTAGGCCCCGGGGCCGGCCAGTCGCGCGATCCGGATGGAGACGGCGGCTACCACCACCGTGGAGGCCGTCGCATAGAGGCTCCGAGCCTGGCTCTTGGCGATCTCGGCGCGCTCTTTGGCCGCCATGGTCCTGACGATCTCGGCGCGCTCTTTGGCCGCCATGGTCCTGACGATCTCGGCGCGCTCTTTGGCCGCCTCGGCGAGGCCCTCGGCCAGGCCGGCCGCCATGTTGGCCTGCCAGTGCCCCAAAGCCGATATGGCGACGGCGGACGCCGAGGTCGCGAGGCCTGTCAAGAAGTCCAGCGACAGGCCGAGCGCGTCGGCGGGCGTGTTGCGGCTGCCGCCGGCAGTGGGCGCGCGGCCTAGACCTGCCCCGCGGAGATCCGCTCGATGAGAAGACTCGGAAATCGTCTGTTCCACTCCGCGGCATTCAGGACGATGCAGTCATCCAAGAAGTGCTGGCTCCAGCCCGCGGGCGCGGCCGCCCTTGCTGGGAGCTTGCGCCGGAGCTGATCTGTGCGGGCCAGCAGTTCCGCTGGTGTAAGGCTGGACAGCTCGACGAGCACAACGAAGGTGATCGGCTTGGTAGCCCGCCCGCTGGCCCATTCGTACAGGAACGAGTCGCGGAACTTGTACTTGAGATCCTGGTCGTGCCTCTCCGCCAGCATCTCCGTGCGGAACTCGCGGCGGTTCGCCGCTGAGGCTGACGGGTTGTCCGGGTCCTTCATCTCAAGGAAGATGAGATCTCTCGGCCGGTCGATGATGAAGTCCGCGGCCTTCATCGGGCCGAGTGCCTGGTGAGTCGCCGGGTCGTCGAACTTGCGGAGCGGCGCTGAGCCGGAGGCGGTGATCCTGAGGTCACCCTCCTCATTCACGTCCGTCATTCAGGGTCCGGCTCAGCGAGGCTGCGCTCGACCTCCCGGTCATAGAGGCTCGAGAAGGTCTGCAGGATCATGTTGGGCTCGATCTGTGCCATGGAGGAGGCCGAACTGTTGACGATCATGCCGCTGCCGTCCTTGTGAAGCGAGTGGAACTGCACGCGGTCCGATCGCTCCATCTGGAGGTCGATCTCCTTGAGGATGACATAGTCGTGGGTGGCTACGAAGATCTGCACGCCGGAGCGCTGCAACTCCAGCAGGACCTGCACGACCGGCTTGAACAGTGCCGGGTTGAGGTTCGTCTCGGGTTCGTCCCAGAACAGAACGGAACCCTCGAGGAGGGTGCCGTTGCGAATCATCAGCCACAGAAGACCGAGCTTGCGGAAGCCCTCGGCCAGCAGCGAGAACTCCAGGTTGCCGTCCTTGTTGCGCAAGTAGAACTCTTCGTTCTTGAACGTGACCCGGCCATTGATCGCGTTTCTCAGGATCTTCAGCAACCGTTCTTGGTCCTTCGGGATCGGTCCGCGCCCGGGCGGGACGAAGGCACGCAGCAGAATGTCCCGGTAGGTCTCCTCGAAATGGATCTCGCGCTGCTCGTAGAGCGACAGGAATCCTGGGGCGTTCGCGAGCATCTCCTTCACAGGGATGTATACGGACTGCAGTGATGCGGCACGCCAATCGTGTTGACCCCAAGACCTAGTCCGATCGGACTGGCGCGAGGTGAACTCCGTTCTGAGGCTGTGCTTGCCGTTGTCCACGCGGATACGGCAGGAATCGACGCCCTGCCGGCGTGTCACGAGGCGTCCGAGGCGACGGTCAGTCGGAAGGAATAGCGCTACCAGCTTGTCCGGCAGGAGTTGTCCGGTTCGGGATACATCGCAGGCGCCATAAGCGACCTTCATCAAGTGAGTCTTTCCGGTGCCGTTCGCGCCGACGAGGACGTTCAATCCGGTCGAGGGCTCGATCTCAAGGTCGGTGAATGCCGTGAAGTTCTTCAGAGCGATTCTCGAGATCGGCATGGTTCGCGCTCGCGTTCCTTAGACGCCGCCGGAGACTGCTAGAGCCACTCGCCGCTCCCCTGCTGGCCCTTCGGGCGCCATCCTAACGAGTCGCCGGCTGCGGCGGGTTCACCCGTCCCCAAGCAGGGTGCGGGGCAATCCGCCGGGCTTCCTCCCTCCAGTTTGATACTATCAAGATAGCATTTGACGCTGATGTTATGGTGTTATTGGGGCGTGATCTATCAGGCTCCGTCGCTTGCGACGCTGGACGAACATGTCTTGGACGAGATCCGGGGATGCCATGACGGCTTGAAGTCCTACCTGTTCAGGCCGAGACAGTGGTACAAGACGCTCAGCCGCGTGATGATGGCCCGGAATCGGCACTCCCGGATGGTCGGGATCCGGAGGAGCTCCTGCTGCGCGCGATGCCTTTCCGGCACGATTCCGCCTACAATCGATCCAGCGGCGCGCGGGCGGACCGCTGGCGGAGCGTCGAGCCGCCGCCGGATCTGGGAGGGCACGATGGCGGAAGTCACCTTCATGTTGCGGTCTTGCGCCGGGGCGCCGGTCGCGGGAGCCATGCTGGTGGCGGAGTACCCGAACGGCACGTATCGCGTCGGCGAGTCGGACGCGGAGGGAGAATGCCGGATCGACCTCTACCGCACCGATCAGCCGATGCGCGTGCTGGCGGCGGCCGAGGGCTGCCTGCCGCTGCATGAGACCGTGGTGCCCGACAACGCCGCGGCGCTGGAGTTGGTGATGGAGGCGTCGCCGGACGGGCGCAGCGGGGTCCTGTTCACCCGCAGCACTGGCTTCATCCCGGGCATCGAGGGCCGGCTCAACCCGATCAGCGATGGACGGACCTACCTGTACGCCGACAATATCGCCGTCGATGGCCGGGTTGCCAATCCCGTGCCGTTCGAGATCGGACAGAGGATGCATCTCACCGATGTCTACGGCGTTGAGACCGACATTCGCTTTATCGCGGTCACAGCACAGTTCTCGCTGATCGAGTACAGCGAGCCCCGGCCCTACGGGGAAGGGCCATGACCACCGCGGAGCGTCACACGGAGATAAGTGAGGAGTTCCTGCAGCACTCCCGGGCCGAACTCGCCGCGGGCGACCTCCTCCAGGCGAGCGAGAAGGCCTGGGGCGCGGTCGCCCACTGCATCAACTCGATCTCGAAACAGCGGGGGTGGCCGGTCGGATCGCATCGCAAGTTGATCGAAAACGCTCGCAGCCTGATCCTCAGCGACGGCGGGGGCCAGGAAACCGAAATGCTGTTGCTGCGGCTTGTTGCTGTTCAGACGCTCCACAAGAACTTCTATGAGGAACTGATGTCCGAGGACGAGGTTCGCGAGACGATCGCGAACGCCTCCGAACTCGTCTCGGCGCTGAGGCGGCTCGCCGCACGTTGGAGAAGCCCCTGAGATTGAGACGACCGCGACACCCGGCGAGGCGCGCTGGTGTGTCGCGGGTTTGGTTGCGCGACCTAACAAGTCTCTGACCTAGTGTCCTGAGTCGGGAATTCGTTGCAGACGTCCGCCGCCAGATTTTCTTGGTGTGTTTGTGTGGACTGAGTGCACAAAACCAACCCGAGATTTCATGGCGGCCCGAACAAGCGGCCTGAACTTGCGACTCAGGACACTAGCGCGATGGACGAAGAACGATTCGGCTGCGGCGTTGTCGAGCGCTGAGCCGGTGCGTCCCATGGACTGGGTGACTCCGAGTCGCCGGCACGCCTCTGCGAAGTCTCCAGCGGTGTATTGGGATCCGCGGTCGGTGTGGAAGATCACGCCCTCGATGTCGCCGCCTCGGGCGGCGACGGCCATGTGCGGCGCGGCGGCGACGAGCTCCGCGGTGGGGGGTAGCGGTCAGAGGTCGCGAAGCCCAGCATGCGGCGGCTGAACAGATCCTCGACCGACGCGAGGTATACCGGCCCGGCGTCGGTGTCGGCTTGTTTGAAGTCGCCGCACCACTTCTGGTTGGGGACCTCGGCGGTGAAGTCCCGCTGAAGCAGATCCGGCGCCGGCACCGCGGCCTTGTCAGGCCGGGGGAGGCTGCGTCTACGACGTCGGGGGCGGGGGCGTTGAGCCCCAGCCGGGCCATGGAGTCAGTCGCGTTCGGCTTGGTCGAGCCAGTCGCGTGCTATGGAGGCGAGGCGACGAACGTTGGCGAAGTTCGCTCCGGCGAAGGCTAGGAGGAGCCCGAGTGTTCGACCGTGTTAGATCAGATACACCGCTCCGGCCAGCGCCAGAGTCGCGAAGAAGAGGTCGCCGGCCATGTAGATCACAGCGAGCATGAACTGGCGCCGGTTTCTGTCTTGGGCAGCAGAGAAAGCGGCTTGCCATTGCTCGTCGGGTATGTCTGACATCTATGCGAGTTGTTGGCGGGTCGCCTCGATGTCGTCTGCGACTTCGGTAAGGACATCTTCGGGTGCCCAATGCCGCAACTGTGTTGGTCTGTGAATGCTCAGCAGCGCAGCGATCAACCCGAGCACGCTGCGGAGACGGGCCAGTACCGCTACTGGTGATTCCGGTGTCATGGGTCTCCTCCTGATCGGAGACACCCAGGAGGTGTCTGCCTAGGCGTAACTGGTGTGCCACACGGATTGCCGGGAGGCACCTCCGGGGTTGTGAGTGGTGGTTCTCATGTGGGTTGCCCGAACTGCCTCGTGTCTTTCGCGAGGTCGTGGGACCGCCAGGCTGGCCGCGCTGTTGGGCACCCGTGGGTTGCGGCTCGACCCGGCCAGCTGCGAGGGAGCAGAGCGGCATCGGCCACGTCAAACAGATCGGCCGCCCAATGAAATACTCGCCCGGGGACGGCATCAAGGTGAGCCGTCCGGCAGGCGGGGAGTAGCGACGCGCTCGCCCCCGGCCGGCCACCGCCCAACGAACCCGGGCGGAGACGCGAGGAGGCCCCCGCACGATTGTTGCGGGGGCCTCCTCGGGGTTGGTGGTACTAGAAGGGAGGGGCGGAGCCGGGTCCGCCCGGCTCCGTGCCGTCCTCTGGGTGGCTACTAACTGCTCGACAGTGTCGCGACCAGAACGAACGACGCGATGTCGGCGGAGTCCTCATGGTCATAGGACTGCCACGACAGGGTGAGGTCCCCGTTGAAGCCCTCGCCCTCCTTGTTCTTGGCCTCCAGCACCTTGGCGAGCTCCTCCTCGAACTTCGCGATGCTCGACGGTTCGTCGTTGACCGTAAAGAAGTCGCCCGAGTCGTAGTTCACCGACATCGGTGTGTCGGTGCCCACGACGACCTGGTCGGCGTCCACGTCGACATTGAGGACATCGATACTCGTCTGGCTGCCTCCGTTGTCTGCGGTCGTCTCCCACGCGGTCACCCAGAACGCCATGCCCGCCCCGGTGACTGGGGTGCCGGCGGTCGGGGTGTAGGTGGCTGTCAGCGTCTCAATGTCGGCACCGCCGGTGTAGCTGTAGCCGATGCGCACCCGGCCGTCGGAGCCGGTGAAGCGCTTCGCATCCGGCGTGCCGGCATTGTTGTTGAGGTCGCTGGCCAGCACGATGCCGGCGTTTCGGAAGGGGCGGCCGAACTGGTCGGTCGCGGTCACGGTGGCAGCCGAGCCGACCGTCTCACCGGCGCCGGGGGCCTCCTGGTAGGGGGCGACCTCCACCTTGAGCGTCATGACGGCCGCCGCCTCGTCGGTGAAGTCCACAAACCACTCACTGGGATCGGCTTCCGCGGGTACGAGGTCGGTGGGGCCCTTGGCGCCGGTGATCGTGTAGGTGACCTTCACCCGGTTGCCCACGGCGTTGCTGTTCGCGTCTGCGGCGTCGAGCGTGAACATCGCCGAGCCGTCGTCGGCGACCTTCACCGTCTCCGTGGCGGTGGCGAAGGCGCTGTCGGCGGTGGGGTCGGGGTCGGTCCCGTCGGTCTTACCGTACTTGTTGATGACAACCGTGTACTCCACGCCGTCGGGGCCGCCCGCGGTGCCGAGGCCGGAATCGTCGCCGCTGTCCTTCTTGAGCTGCACGGTCACGGTCACCGTGGTCCCGAAGCGGGCCTTGGTGATGCCGTCGGGAAGCGAGTCCGAGACCTCGGCCTTACTGGGCGCGGCAGTAGTCTCATGGGGCTCCACCGCCAGCTCGTAGGCCCAGTCGCCCTCGCTGAACTCGTCGCCGATCTCGCCGTGCCACACCCACACCGTCAAACCGTCGCCGATGACGTCATTCTCGAGGACGGCCAGCCTGGTGTTGCCGTCGGTCTGAGTGACCGGGTCGGCACCGTCGATCTCGCACCTGTTGGCGCCGTCGACGAACGACACGCGGCTGTTGCACTTGCCCGCGGACGTGAACAGCAGCGTCTCGCTTGCGGCGGCCTTGAACGCGTCCACGGCCCGGTTCGGGACAGGCGCGAAGTCGGCGTCGCGGTCGCCGCGCACCGACACCGTGATCGTCCCTTTGACGTTCTGCGCGGTCAGGCCGGCGGGGCGGAGGTTGCTGTGGGCCAGGGTCCGGGTGATGAACGCGGCCATCTCGCCGCGCGACACCGAGTCGTCGGGCTTGAACGTGCCGTCGGAGTACCCCTGCGTGACGCCCAGCTCGTAGGCGGCGGCGACCGCGTTGTCCACCGCACGCGGCTTCGAAGCCCGCACGTCGCCGAACCAGTCGTCGGGCGCCTCCGCGGTGTCGGCCGAGTCGCCCAGCTCGTACAGGCCGTCGTCGTCGGTGTGCACCGGCGCGCCCGGAGTGTGGTCCAGCAGAGCCACCAGCGCCGCCGCCATCTCCGCGCGGGTGATGTCGGCGGCAGGCTCGAACAGGCCCATGCCGCGGCCCATCAGGATGCCGTTTCGCGCCAGCGCCCGGATCGCGTTCTGGGCCTCCTCCCACACGTCGCCGATGTCGCTGTAGTCGGCCATCATGTCGTCGTCGCCGCCCATCAGGTCCACGCCCATCAGCGCCGCGGCCCGGTACAGGAACAGCGCCATCTGCGCCCGGCTCACGTCGGCGTTCGGCGAGTACGTCGACCCGTCGCCGGTGCCGTTGGTGATCCCGTAGTAGGCGATGCAGCTGATCACCTCGGCGAACGCGTGGCCCGCGGGCACGTCGGAGAACCCCGGGTCGGGGGCCTCGACCGCGTCGCCCACGCACGCCGAGAACGGCGCCTCGTTGCCCGGCGAGGCCTCGTTGTCGTCGCCGGCCTTCACCTCCGCCGCGCCGGCGGGGCCCGCGGAGACCGCGAGGAGCGATGCGACCAAGGCGCCCGCGGCGAGCACTGCCCAACCCGAGCGCCGCTTCTTCACTAGCTGGGGCATCGGCCCCTCCTTTGCTTGTGCTTGGGGCACAGGCCCCTTCGAATGGGGCATGTGCCCCTCCTTTCTATACCTGTGTTCCATCTGTGGCAAGTTCGGCCCGGACGGACATGCACGCCTCGCACATGCAGACCGACCGGGATGCAACCTGTATCACGCTACACGCGCCGTTCACTGGCTGCACCCCCTTCGATCCTCTCGTCCGGGACGTTCGATGAACCCTACCACGACGGCGGGGCCCGTGACGGGCCGTGAGTGTAGCACGGCGGGCTGTTCAACGCGTTCAATCATCCTCGATCCCATCCCAGCCTCGGCTCTCAGCTGACACCACTGCCCTGGGCACCGAGAGGCGGCGCCACTTCGTCGAACACGTCCCGACATCGTACTAGCCGGCATCGCGCGGAGCAACCACCCGTCACGGAGTACAAGGTAACGAGTGGACGAACGGCATACGGGCATCCCCTGGTGGGCAGAGTCTGGCCTCGGGTTCACCGTAGGCGCCGACCGTCTGAGCGACCTCATGGACTTCATTCACGAGGGGCTGACGCCGAGAAGATCCTGGACGACCTGCAAGTCACTCACCCCGACTCCCCGGCGACGATCAACCCGGCGCAGAGAGACAGAGCGCCCTCCCGTGACCCTTCGCAACCGCTGGCCGAGCCGGGCCGTAGCCTCGGGGGATGGACGAAGCGGTCGTGCGGCTCGCCACCCTCGACGACGCCGAGGAGATCCGGGGCATCTACAACTGCGAGGTCGAGCACACCACCCACACCTTCGACCTCGTGCCCCGCACCCTCGAGGACCAGCGGGCCTGGCTGCAGGAACGGGCCGGCGCCCTCGGCGTGCTGGTCGCCGAGCTCGGCGGGCGGGTAGTCGGCTTCGCGTCGCTCAGCGAGTACCGGCCCCGGGCCGCCTACCGGACCTCGGTGGAGTCCAGCGTCTACGTGGACGAGAACGTGCGGGGCCGGGGGGTCGGCCGGCGGCTCATGCGGGAACTGGTCGACCTGGCCCAGACCCGGGGCTTCCACACCATGATCGCCCGCATCGCCGGAGGCCACCAGGCGTCGGTCCAGCTGCACGAGGCCGTCGGGTTCACCACCGTCGGCACCGAACGGGAGGTCGGCCGCAAGTTCGGCAGCTGGCTCGACGTGGTGGTCATGCAGCGCATGCTCGCGGCGGACGAGACCCCGCCCCGAGCATGACGCCGGCAGTGTGTGTGTGGGCCTAGCCCATTCCCGTGACCTCGGGGTCCGCGGGCCTCGCTAGCAGTCGACCGCAGTTCGGAGCGCAGCGCATGCCTGGGCGATGCGGCCGGGCCGAAGCGTGCAGATGTAGTCGACAAGGTTCGCTCCTGGCACGACCCTGAGGTTGTCGAAGCTTGCGACGCAGTCCGCGGGCATGCCGTCTTCAGGACCGAGTGGCAGTTCTGTGGGGATCCCTCTGATGGTGCGAGTGACGGGAGCAGCAAGAACGCTGTTCAGCACGGGAATGGCGGCGTTGCGGCTCATGACGAGGAAGGGGCGCCGGCCGACTTCCTCCATTTCGCCCCACCAGACTTGCCCGCGCTGAAGGTCAGTCACCACGGCTCTTCAAGGATCGCCTCGCTCAGTGAGACGAGCGCCGCGTGATCCTCGGCCTCTGTCGGCGGCAGCCGCGAGTAGCCGTCGACGATGGAGCGATCGATCCGGCGCCGCTGCTCAACTGCCGCGATGGCTTCTATGCCGGCTCGCACCACAGCGGCTCGGCTCTCGTATGCACCGCTCTCAACGAGGTCGTCAAGCCTCGCGAGAAGCGGCGCAGGCAGACGGACAGCAACCTGTTGGGTGGCCATGGTGGGAGCATACCAAACTGGTATGCAAGTTGGTAGACGTCAGTGCGGATGCACTGACAGGTGATTTGCGTGGGCCGGGGAGGATTCGAACCTCCGTAGGCTTAGCCGACGGGTTTACAGCCCGTTCCCTTTGGCCGCTCGGGCACCGACCCAGACGGGCCAGCACGATACCACTAGGAGCCCCATGCCCACCTTCGACGTAGTCAGCCGGCTCGACATGCAGGAAGTCCGCAACGCCGTGGACCAGGCCGCACGGGAGGTCGGCACCCGCTACGACTTCCGCAACACCGGCACGTCGGTGGTGCTCGGCGACGGCATCATCACCATGAACTCCTCCACCGAGGACCGGCTGGCCGCCGCCCGCATGGTGCTCGAGGAGAAGTTGGTGCGGCGCAAGGTGTCGCTCAAGGCCCTCGGCTACGGCAAGGTCCAGGAAGCCGCCGGGGCCACCGTGCGGCAGGTGGCCGCCCTGCGGGCCGGCATCTCGTCGGACCGGGCCCGGGAGCTCAACAAGCTCATCAAGGGCCTCGGCATCAAGGGCGTGCAGTCGTCCACCCAGGGCGACCAGCTGCGAGTGCAGTCCAAGAAGCGGGACGACCTCCAAGCCGTGATCGCCGCACTCAAGGAAGCCGACTTCGACGTGCCTTTGCAGTACGTCAACCTCCGCGACTAGCGGTCAACCTTCCGCTAGCGGTCAACCTTCCGCTAGCCAGGGCTGCCAGCCGGCGGGGGCTACTCCCAGTCGCGGGACTCCAGGCGGCGGATGCGCTCGGCTGTGGGCGGATGCGTCGAGAACATGCGGCCGAAGCCTCCGCCGCCACCGCCGCCGCGGGCCTGGGCCTTCAGAGGGTCGATGATGTAGTTGGACGCCTGGCTGGGGTTCACGCCCGACGGGATCCGCTGCGAGTACGTCTCCAGACGCTCCAGCGCCCGGGCCAGGGGACGGCCGTCGCCGATCAGCCTCGCCGCCGACGCATCGGCCTGGAACTCGCGGCTGCGGCTTATGGCCGTCTGGATCATCGCCGCCGCGATCGGGGCCAGGATCGCCAAGGCCAGCTGGCCGAACACGTTGCCGTGACGGTCGTCGCGCCCGCCGGCGAACATCGCCCCCCACATGGCCATGTTGGCGATGAACGTCACCGCCATGCCCACCGCCGCGGCCACCGAGCCGATCAGGATGTCGCGGTTGCGGATATGGGCCAGCTCATGGGCCAGAACACCCCGGATCTCGTCCCAGCCCATGGCCTGGGTCAGTCCGGCCGTGATGCACACCGCCGCGTTGTTGGGGTTGCGTCCCGTGGCGAAGGCGTTGGGCTGCGGGTTCGGCGAGATGTACAGCTTCGGCATCGGCATCTGCGCCCTCATGCACAGGTTGACCATGATCTCGTAGTACTCGGGCATGTCGGCGGCGGTCACCTCCTGGGCCCGGGCCGAGGCGATGGCCAGCTTGTCGCTGAACCAGTAGCTGCCGCCCGCAATGGCGATGCCCAGGATCAGGCCCAGCACCAGGCCGCCCTGACCGCCGAGCGCGCCCCCGATGACTATGCACAGGCCGCCCAGCAGGGCCAGCAGCGTGAACGTCTTCGCCGCGTTGAACATCGTCCGTCACCTCCGCCACCGCGTCCGCAACCTCAAACCTACCGCCCGAAGGCAAGAGCCGGTTGGGCCCCCGGCATACAACTCCACGGCGCCGCACACCCGGCGAGCGCCTCGCAACAGTGGACGTAGCGGCGGACGCAACCCCCGACTACTTCAAGACTCGCGCCCCGCTGCTGTGGCGGGTCTCGCCGCCGTGCGGCCTGGCGGACGTCACCGCCGACTACTTACAAGACTCGCGCCCCTCCGTCTCGCTCGTAGTAGCCGGAGTGGACGTAGAGGGCGAAGACGCCCTCGGAGCGGTACATCTCGATGATCCGCTCGTCGTCGTCGATAGCGGCCATTATCTCGAAGCCGGCGGCCCGGAGACGGCCCAGCTCGTGGCGTTTGAAGTCGGCCGACCAGCCCCTCGACCCCCGGCCGTGCTCGGGGCGCAGGATCAGCAGGTCATGGCGGACGTCGTGGGCGGCCAGCCAGCGGCGGGTGTCGTCGGCCATGTAGTGCGGGCGGGCGGTGAGGATGGCGACCGTGTGGTCGTCGGCGATAGAGGCGGCCAGGGCCAGGCCGGACTCGTACGGCGGGTCGTCGGGGGCGGCGGTGAAGAAGCCGCGGAAGTCCTTGACGGCGCCCCGCAGGTAGTGCTGGCGGTGGGTGGCGTCGGAGATGATGCCGTCGAGGTCGAGGATCACCAGCGGTCCGCCGGCCGGCGCCCCGCCGTCCCCGCCGTCGCGGAAGTACCAGTTGTCCGGTGTGCTCGTCACGTCCAGCCCGTCCTCAAAATCTCGGGTTGTTTATGGGTGCTCTATCCACAAAACCCACCCGAGAAATCGCGGCACCCCCTTCCCCAAAATCTCGGGTTGTTTATGGGTGCTCTATCCACAAAACCCACCCGAGAAACTGCGGGGCGGCTTGCGAACGGTCACTCCTCGTCGGCGGCTTCTGCGGCCCGGTCGCGGATCTCGGCCACCACCCCCGGGTCGGCCAGGGTGGTGGTGTCGCCCAGATCCCGGCCGTCGGCCACGTCACGCAGCAAGCGGCGCATGATCTTGCCCGAGCGGGTCTTGGGCAGGTCCGGCACGAGGAACACCGCCTTCGGCCTGGCCGTCGCCCCCAGCTTCACGGCCACGTGCTGGCGAACCTCCTCCCGCATCTCGTCCGACGCCACCGCGGTGCCCACCAGGATCACGTAACCCACTATCGCCTGGCCGGTGATGTCGTCGGACGCGCCCACCACGGCCGCCTCGGCCACCGCCGGATGGTCCACCAGCGCCGACTCCACCTCGGTGGTGGAGATCCGGTGGCCCGACACGTTCATCACGTCGTCCACCCGGCCCAGCAGCCACAGATAGCCGTCGGCATCCACCCGGGCGCCGTCGCCGGCGAAATAGCGGCCCTCGAACTCCGACCAGTACGTCTCCCGGTAGCGCTCCGGGTCGCCCCAGATGCCCCGCAGCATCGACGGCCACGGCCGGATGATGGTCAGGTAACCGCCGCCCTCGGCCACCACGTTGCCGCCGTCGTCCACCACCTCGGCGAACACCCCCGGCAGCGGCTGGGTGGCCGAGCCCGGCTTGGTGGTGGTCACCCCCGGCAGCGGCGTGATCATGTGGCCGCCGGTCTCGGTCTGCCACCACGTGTCCACCACCGGGCAGCGCTCGCCGCCGATATGGCGGCGGTACCACATCCAGGCCTCGGGGTTGATCGGCTCCCCCACCGTGCCCAGCACCCGCAGGCTTGACAGGTCCCGGCCCGCCGGCCACTGCTCGCCCCACTTCATGAACGTGCGGATCGCCGTCGGCGCCGTGTACAGCTGGGTCACCCCGTAGCGCTCGATGACGTCCCACAGCCGGTCCTTGGCCCAGCCGGCCCGATCGCCGGAGCGCTCGGCGGGGCGGGGCGTGTCCGGCGTGCCCTCGTACATCACCGACGTGGCCCCGTTGGCCAGCGGCCCGTACACGATGTAGCTGTGGCCGGTCACCCAGCCGATGTCGGCCGCGCACCAGAACACGTCGGTGTCGGGCCGCAGGTCGAACACGTAGCGGTGGGTGAACGCCACCTGGGTCAGGTAGCCGCCGGTGGTGTGCATGATCCCCTTCGGCTTGGCCGTCGTGCCGGAGGTGTACAGCAGGTACAGCAGCTGCTCGGAGTGCATCGGCTCGGCCGGGCAGTCGGGGGCGGCCTCGGCCATCAGGTCGTGCCACCACAGGTCCCGGCCCTCGACCATCACCGGGTCGGTGCCGCAGCGGTCCACCACCACCACGTGCTCCACCGACGGGGCGCCGGCCGACAGGGCCAGGTCGACATTGGGCTTCAGCGCCGAAGGGGCGCCCCGGCGGTAGCCGGCGTCGGCGGTGACCACCAGCCGGGCCTCGGCGTCGGCGCAGCGGTCGGTGATGGCGTCGGGCGAGAAGCCGCCGAAGATCACCGAATGGGCCACCCCGATGCGGGTGCAGGCCAGCATGGTGACGGCCAGCTCGGGGATCATCGGCATGTACACGGCGATGCGGTCGCCCCGGCGCAGGCCCAGGCGCAGCAGCACGTTGGCGAAGCGCTGCACGTCGTCGAGCAGCTCGGAGTAGGTGATGGTGCGGGTGTCGCCCGGCTCGCCCTCCCAGTGGAAGGCCACCTTGTCGCCCTTGCCGGCGGCGACGTGGCGGTCGAGGCAGTTGTACGACACGTTTAGCCGCCCGCCCACGAACCACTTGGCGAACGGCAGGTCCCACTCCAGCGTGGTGTGGAAGTCGGTGTGCCAGTCGAGCAGGTCGCGGGCCTGGCCGGCCCAGAACGCCTCGAAGTCGGCGGCGGCCTCGTCGTACATCGACCGGTCCCTGGCCTGGGCCGCAGCCGCAAAGTCCGGCGGCGGCGGGAACGTGCGGTCCTCGGTCTCGTAGATCTCGATCGAGCCTTCGGCCATGGTTCAGTTCCTCCTGGCTACCTGCCGGCGCGGACTCCTACCGGGACGGTCTCGGTGTCGCGGCCCGAGCACAGCACCGTGCCCGGCAGGGCGTCGGTGGCCTCGCCGTCGACCACGGTGGTGACGCCGCTGACCATCACCGGGCACGCCCCGGTGGCCTCCGACCACAGCCGCTTGCCGTCGCCGGGCAGGTCGGCCACCAGCACCGGCTCGAGCGCGCCCGCCGTGTCGGGGTCGAACAGCACGACGTGGGCGTGGCAGCCCTCGGCGATCCGCCCCGGCCCTTCAACCCGAACAGCCGGGCCGGCGCCTCGGTGAGATGGTGCACCGCGTTCTCGAGGGTGGTGAGCCGGCGGCCCCGCAGGCAGTCGTCGATCCAGGCCGTGGTGTAGCAGGCGCCGGCCATGCGGTCGAGGTGCGCCCCGGCGTCGCTGCCGCCGATCATCACCGCCGGATGCTCCCAGGCCTCGGCCCGCAGCCGCCAGCTCTCGGGATCGTCGTCGGTGGGGCGGGCCACAGCACGGTGCGCAGGTCGTCGGCCAGGCAGACGTCCACCAGGCAGAAGAAGTCCCGCTGGCCCCGCTCCCGGGCGATGTCGCCGACGCGGCGGTGTCGGTGGCGGTGGCGTCGGCGAGCTCGCCGGGGTCGGCCACGGCCACGATCCGGCCGTCGGCTATGCCGATGTCGGCGGGTCGGGCTTCGGCGCCGGTGCCGTCGACGAGCGTGCCGCCGGTGATCAGCGTGTCGAGCATTGCGCAGAGGGTAGCCGTGGCAGGTTGCACACGGCCCGTCCCGGCGGTCGGCGCCTTCCCGGAGAAACCGCCGCCAGAAATCTCGGGTTTGTTGTACGTAGTGGATGCACACAACCCACCCGAGAATCCGGCGGGCGGGCGGGCGGGTACAGTCGGGACATGCTGCTGCGACGCGACAAGACGCGGATGCCGACCACGGCCGACGCACTGCCGGGGCGGGACGAGCCGATGCCGGTGGTGACCGGCCACCTGGTGCTCGGCACGCCGCTGGAGCCGCCGTTCCCCGAGGGGCACGAACGGGCCATGTTCGGAATGGGGTGCTTCTGGGGGGCCGAGCGGTTCTACTGGCAGACGTCCGGCGTGTACACCACCGCGGTGGGCTACTCGGGCGGCGTGACGCAGAACCCGACCTACCAGGAGGTGTGCACCGGGCGTACCGGCCACAACGAGGTGGTGCTGGTGGTGCACGACCCGGCGGCCGCGCCGTACGAGCAGCTGCTGAAGGTGTTCTGGGAGATGCAAGACCCCACCCAGGGCATGCGCCAGGGCAACGACGTCGGCACCCAGTACCGCAGCGGGATCTACGTGTACTCCGAGGCCCAGCGGGAGGCTGCGGTGGCGTCGAGGGACCGGTACCAGGCATCGCTCACCGCCGAGGGATTCGGCGAGATCACCACCGAGATCGTCGACGCCGGACCCTTCTACTACGCCGAGGAGTACCACCAGCAGTACCTGGCCCGGAACCCGAACGGGTACTGCAACCACGGCTTCTGCCAGGTCGGCTACGAGCCTGCCACGGCCGCGGCGAGCTAGCGGTCTATCCCCCGAATTGCCCCCGTCCCCCGGAGTG